>JAKLGL010000001.1:0-529000 GCA_022710645.1 Patescibacteria group bacterium
CAAGATTTTTCACGAGATGATGGAACATGTGACCAAGACCAAAATCAACACAATCTTCGTGGAAACCACCGACCGCCTAACCCGTAACTTCGCCGATGTGCCAGTGATAGATGAATGGATATTGGCCGATGAAAAACATCAAATCATTCTGGTAAAAGAAGGGTGCGTCCTGCACAAAGATTCCAAGTCGCATGAATGGTTTATGTGGCGAGTCAAAGTGGCTACGGCCGAATATTATATCCGCCTACTTTCCGAGAATGTGAAAAAGGGACAAAAAGAAAAACTATTCCAAGGCTGGCTACCAAGCAAGCCACCACTCGGATACAAAACTGTCGGCGAAAAAGGCCACAAAATCCATGTCATTGATCCGGACAAAGCACCGCTTATTAAAAAGATGTTTGACCTTTACGGTTCAAACCGATATTCAACCAAGAAATTGGCTGATGTTATTTTTCAAGAGGGATTGCGATCTCGGGGAGGAAATAAAGTCAGCCACTCCAGAGTCCACCAACTTCTTGGTGATCCATTTTATTACGGCATGAATCGCTGGAATAATAAAATCACCAAAGGCGGACACGAACCACTTATCACCAAAGAATTATATATGCGATGCCAAGAGATAATGCATTCAAACGGCACGCCGAGATACTACAAACACAATTCGCTGTTTAAAAATGTCTTCCGTTGTGCCGAATGCGGTGGCCGGATAACCTGGGAAGTGCATAAAGGCAATTGGTATGGCCACTGCAACCATTACAAAAATTGCCAGCAAAGAGACTGGGTCAAGCAGGAAAACATCGATATCCAAGTGATTCAGACAATAAGCGGTTTAAACCCTAAAGGTGTTGAGGCGACCGAAAACATGCTCTCTTGGGTCCAAGAGGCCTTAAAGGAAAGTCACGGCGAGGAAATAGAATTCCGAGAAAAAGCGACCGGTGAGTTAAACCGCCGATACGAAACGACTACAATAAGACTCGACAAACTCTATGACGATAAGATTGACGGTAAAATTAGCGAGGATTTCTACCAAAAGAAATTTACCCAATACAAAGCCGAGCAAGAGGAAGTAAGAAATACTCTCGATAAACACCAGAATGCCAATCTTAAATATTTTGAAATGGGAGGAACGATATTGGAGATTGCCAAACAAGCATGGAGAATTTACACTAACCGATTTAACACGAAAAATCCGAGCGATGACAACATGGTCAACGACAAACGACTGCTTTTGTCCTTATTATTTTCGAACACTAAGATAAATGGCGATAAAACCGAGATATCATACCATAAAGCATTCAAAATGATCTTTGACCGAGTATCAGAGATAACGGGAGAAAAAATGGACGAAAAAACAATATTCGAACTCACAAAAAAGCCCGTAAATAAAGAGAAAAGCAGAGCTTTTGGCTCTGCTCATCCCATATGGCTCCGGGGGTGGGATTCGAACCCACGACCAATTGATTAACAGTCAACTGCGCTACCGCTGCGCTACCCCGGAATAAATTTTATCCAATTCTTTCTTTTAAGAATCGTCTGCCGTAACCAGTCTTAAAATATTTTTCTCTTTTTATCGCCAATTTTTCACTCTTGCATGCTTCATAATAAACTAGTTCGAGAGGTCTTCTTATTTTTGTCGCTTCAACCTTACCCGCATCGTGCATTGCAACTCTATTTTTTAAATCATTTGTAAAACCTATGTATAATTGTTTGTCTTTATTACTTTTTAAAACATAGGTGTAATAAAACATATTTATTACTTTATTTAATTGAACAGCTGCGCCCCGCCCGGCATGCCTACGGCGAAGCCGTGGCGGACGGGTACGGAACCAGTCCCTCTCTCAAAACAAACCGGCTTAGACGACCTACGTTACATATATTGCAATAATATACATTTACAACCTCGGTGTGAAAAGCCAGTCTATTTTGAAAAAACGACATTATCGGTAGTGATAATTATAGTTTTTTTGGAGAAAGTTGTCAAATAGGCCAAAAATAAGTTATACACAATAAAAAAAGGAGGGGGTTAACCCCTCCTGTGTGTTTTCTTGACCTCCCCAGCCATCCGGAGGGCCGACGATATCATCATCACTTTCCAACAATGAATCGTCTTCCGGAGAATCATCATTTGATTCCGTGCTCTTATCCGGCATGGGTCTGCAAGTAAAGTTGCTACCATCGCAGTAACACTGCGGATAGCAGTTGCAAATCCGATGAGGCAGGATGCACTTTCCTCCCAGTTCTCCTTCTTCGCCAGTGTATTCCGGCTCGGATTTCCAGGAGTTGTAATCTCCGCCGTTATCGCAAGCGCAAACCCAGCAGAGCATAAAGACGAAAACAAGATACATTTTCATGATATCCTCCGAAGTTGGTTATAAAAGAACATTAATTTATAGCATGTTTCAGTAATTTTGTCAATGTATTTGAATAACTTTATTTTTTTAAATAGATTTTTAGAGTGTGGATAAAAAATAGGGTATTTTAGATAAAAATAGTGTATAATATAGATAGTTTAAAATTTAATAAGTTTAAACATATTTATGTATTTTAAAAAAACTTTTTCCAATTATTTGGAAATCATAACTGTCGCTTTATTGTCGATAGTGGTTGTGGTTTTATTAAAAGCGGATTTTACAATAGCCGCGCCTTCTTGCGAAGATACGGATGCTGATACAATTTGCGATGGTTGTTGCGATAATTGTGTTGGTTCCGGCAGTTTGGGTTTGAGTAGTTTTGAACAAGAAGATTTATACGATGGTAGTAGTTATAATAGCGGTTACGGTTTTAGATATGATGCTGAAGGTGGTGGTTATTTGAATGACGGTTCAAATGATGCATATGACGGCATGTATTATTTGGAAATAAGCGGAGAGCAATATAATGGCAATTTCGCAGCTTTTGAAGAAAATGACCGAGAGTTTGTTTTTGATCAAGAAACAATTTCGAATTTGAACGTTTCCAGAAAATTGATTGTGCCGACAACAACCAACGGGTTTGGTCGTTATTTGGAAATTATAAACAATCCGACTGAAGAACCTGTTACAATTAATGTTCGTGTTTATGGAAACCTTGGTTCGGACGGAGGTACTAAGCTTATCAGAACTTCAAATGGAGACAGAATTTTGACTACGGAAGATTATTGGTTATCAACCGATGATAGTAGAGATGGGGGATATGATCCGTCATTGGGACATTTGTGGGATGGTAATGGTGGAAGCGACAGAATAGATTCGGTTGAACTTTCCGGAGATGATTTAGAATATTATTGGAATAATGTTACGATAAATCCTGGGGAAACCAAGATTTATATGCATTTTGCCATCCAACGCAACACCCGAGATGAAGTTTTGGCAAAATTATTTAAATTATCAAACAACGTTGATTCTTTGCCTATTACTGTCGGTATGACAAATGAAGAAATTTCCGCTGTTCAAAATTGGAATTTGAGAAGTACCAGTAATGCCGACCAGACTGATAGTGATGGCGACGGAGTCGGAGATGTATGTGATAAATGTTCCGGGTATAATGATGCTTTGGATTCCGATGGTGATGGATTGCCGGATGGTTGTGATACCATAGTAGGTTATTATGATTTTCCAGACGACACTCATTCAATGTTACCGGCGGTTTTATTGACAGATTTGAATACTGGTGAAGAAAATTCAGATCCTTATAATTTTGTGGTATTTGAAGGATATCTTTATTTTGTAGCTGAAAATGAAACATATGGTCGTGAATTGTGGAAGACCGACGGTACTGCTTCCGGAACTGTTTTGGTGAAAGATATCAATCCTGGTGACAGTGGTTCTTGTTTTTCCGATGACCTTATGGTTTTTAATGGGGTATTGTACTTTACCGCCAATGACGGCACACACGGTCGTGAACTTTGGAAATCAGACGGTACAGAAGAAGGCACTGTGATGGTAAAAGATATAAATCTTTCCGGAGGTTCTTGTATTGATCATATTACCGCCGGAAACGGTTACCTTTATTTTGAAGCTCGAGATGATAGTAATGGTTATGAACTTTGGAAATCAGACGGCACAGAAGAAGGCACAGTGATGGTAAAAGATATTTATTCTGATGGAGATTCATATCCCGATTATTTAGTTTGGCACAATGGTTATCTTTATTTTTCCGCTCAAAATAGCGCATATGGTCGCGAACTTTGGAAATCAGACGGTACGGAAGAGGGTACAGTGGTAGTAAAAGATATTTATGTCGGTAGTAATGATTCTTCTGCTCAATATTTAACCGTTTATAATAGTGAAATATACTTTTTTGCCAGCGATGAAGTTTATGGACAAGAACTTTGGAAAACCGATGGTACAGAAGAAGGCACGGTAATGGTAAAAGATATTAATCCCGGTTCTGATGGTTCTTGTTTTTCCGATGATTTGATAGTTTTTAATGGGGTATTGTATTTTACCGCCAATGACGGCACACACGGTCGTGAACTCTGGAAAACTGATGGCACAGAAGTCGGAACAGTAATGGTAAAAGAAATAAATCCTGACAGCGGAGCATGTATAGATTATTTTACTGTACATAATAGCACTTTATATTTTGTAGCTTATAATGAAGTTTACGGTACTGAACTCTGGAAAACCGATGGTACGGAAGAAGGTACGGTTTTGGTAAAAGATATTAACCCGGAGGATAATTCTTCCGAACCGGAATATTTGACTTCGATAGATGGATACTTGTATTTTGCCGCGCAAGATAATACATATGGCCGTGAAATTTGGAGAACGGACGGTACGGAAGCCGGAACTGTAAAAGTAGCTGATATTGCGGAAGGGACGGAAAATTCAGATCCACGTTATTTTACGGAATTTAACAACACTGTTTATTTTAAAGCTGCGAATGAAACGTACGGAGAAGAAATATTTTATTTAAATGAAGAAACTTATTTTGAATTAAAATATAATGCTGACAGAGGTGGAAGTATTAGCGGTTCTTCGACTCAATCCATAGCAAGCGGTGGTAATGGCACTGCTGTTACGGCAGTGGCAAATTCCGGTTACAGATTCCTTCGTTGGAGTGACGGATCTACGGTTAATCCGCGTACAGATACGAATATTACCGAAAATATCGCTATTTCCGCGTCTTTTCAAAAAATAAATTCCGGAAGCGGTGTGGTTAATTTACCCTCGGGTTCTGGTAGCGGTTCGCGCAATACCGGTTCTGTCGGTGTTACTATCGGTTCGACTCAAGATGCCGGTGAGATTACAGATACGGGAGTAAATATTCTTACTTATGCCACCAATAGAAATAATTTCTTTGCACCGGAATCCGGAAATGGTTGGTCTTTCGGTTCACACAGCTTTATAATTACAAATTTAGATTTGTTTAATTTATTAGCTACTTTGGAATTTCGTTCAGAACCGGTTAAAATAACTTTGGCAAAAGGCGAAACAAAACCGGTGGATTTGGATAAAGATGGAAAAAACGATATTAGCGCGACTTTTGTAGGTGTGTATGTAAATAGAGCGGAAATAACGGTAAAATCTTTGGCTAAAGCAGATGATATAAAAACAGTTGTGGTTAATACCGATAATACGATCAAAACATCGCCGGTAAAATATCAATTTAAACGTGATTTGAAATTGGGTGTGAGAGGCGAAGATGTAAAAGAACTTCAAAAATTTCTTAATGCTAACGGATTTGTGATTGATTCAAAAGGTGTTGGTTCGCCGGGAAAAGAATCCACTTATTTCGGTTCCTTGACCCAAAAAGCTTTGATAAAGTTCCAAAAAGCCAATAAAATATCGCCGTCAATCGGATATTTTGGAAAAATCACCAGAGGTGTAGCTAATAAATAACAATAAACACAGCGTAAAAACCGGTCAAATTGACCGGTTTTTGTTGTAAAATAAATGTTTTTTTGTTATAATCTATATGTTACATATGAATAAATTATGAAAAAAATAATGTTAAAAAGTAAGCCCTTTAAAGGTACACCTTTCAAATGTTGGTGCGGGCCGTCGTCGCTTAAAATAGTTTTTGATTTTTACGGTTTGAATGTTACGGAAAGCTCTTTGGCAAAACTTTGTAAGACTACCAGGGAACACGGAACTTCGATTGAAAATCTGGAAAAGACCGTGAAAAAATTTGGTTTCAAATTTAAAATTCAAGACAAAAGTAGTTTTGAAGATATTAAAAAATGGTTAGAAAAAGGCGTGCCTGTAATAGTGGATTGGTTTACGCGCGGCCGAAACGATTATGCTGATTCTGAAGTAGCCGATGGCCACTATTCGGTTGTTGTCGGTTTGGATGATAAATTTATTTATATCAACGATCCGGAAATAGGTAGAATCAGAAAAATAAAAAAAGTTGATTTTATGATAGTGTGGTTTGATTTTCCGGGAAATGTGCTTGATCCGAAAAAAGTCGTTTTGCGTCGTATTATCGCGATTTATAAATAAATATTTTAATTTTTTAATTTATTTGTATGGAACAAAATCACGTCAAAACCACACCTAAAGATGTTTTTTTGCATCTTTTCAATATTGTGACTTTTTATCTTTGCGTTATCGGGTTCATTACTTTGTTTGTAAATTATATTAACGCGCTTTTTCCTGACCCGCTCAATTATTATTTTAGCGGAATTTCGGCCGGAGTTCGTTGGGCCAGTTCGGTGTTATTTATCGCCACACCGGCTTATTTGATAAGTTCTTGGATGTTAAGTAAAGATATCAAAGCCGAACCGGAAAAAAGAGAGTTAAAATTGCGTAAATGGTTGATTTATTTTACTCTTTTTATTTCTGCTATTACAGTTATCGTCGATTTGATGGTTTTTGTATATTTTTTCCTTGACGGAGAAATTACCGCCAGATTTTTCTTGAAAATATTGGTAGTTCTTTTGGTAGCGGCTGCGGTTTTCGGTTATTATTTTTGGGAATTGAAAAGAAAAGGAGAAAAAACAAATATTCCGAAGATTTTGACCGTAATAGTATCTTTGGTTGTTTTAGGGAGTATTATTGCCGGGTTTTTTATCATCGGCACTCCGAGCGATCAGCGTAATCGTCGTTTTGACGATCAGCGCGTTATGGATTTGCAAAATATCCAATCCCAAGTTATCAATTATTGGACGATGAAAGAAAAACTTCCGGAAAATATCGCCGTAATGCAAGACAATATTTCTTGGTTTGCGATTCCTCAAGATCCGAAAACAAAAGAAGTTTACGAATACAGAGTTTTGGAACCTCTCAAATTTGAAATTTGCGCTACTTTCGCCAAACCTTCTCAATCAAAAGGTGTATTAACAAGCGGGGAGAGATATAACGAGCCAAAAGCCGTTTATCAAGAAAATTGGGATCACGAAGCAGGTAGAACTTGTTTTGTACGCACCATTGATCCGGAACTTTATAAGAGTAAAGATAAGGTTAATCCTGAACCGGTGATTGTAAAATAAACTCATAAAACGACTTGCTTTTGGCGAGTCGTTTTTGTTTGATAAGTTCTATACTTGCTATTTATTATAAACTGTGCTAAAATAAGCCGAAGTTCATAAAGTTCGTAAAGTCCATAATGTTGCATAATTGGATGTAAGAGTTTTATTCTTTAAATTTATTTAATCTTTTTAATAATATTTATATGGGAGATTTTAATCGAGGTAAAAAATCGTTTGGCGGTGGAAACCGCGGCGGTTTTGGTGGAAGAAGATCGTTTGGCGGAGGAAGAGGTTTTGGTGGCGGTCGCGATGGCGGACGCCCTCAAATGCATAAAGCTACTTGTAGCGAATGCGGTAACGAATGTGAATTACCTTTCAGACCGACAGGAGATAGACCGGTTTTTTGCAGCACCTGTTTTGATAAACAAGGCGGTGGTAGCGACAGACCGAATAGATTCGGCGGAGATAGAGGTGATAGAGGTGAAAGACGCGAAAGACCGCGTTTTGAAGATAGAGGCGGAATGCATGATGCTGTTTGCGCCAAATGTGGAGCAAAATGCCAAGTTCCTTTCAGACCGACTCCGGGAAAAGAAGTTTTATGCGACAATTGTTTCGGTAAAGGCGGTAAAGGTGGTAAAGACAATGGAGAATTAATGGCTGAAATCAAAGGTTTACATGTTAAGTTGGATCGTTTGATGAAACTTTTGACTCCTGAAACTCCGGTAGAAAAAATAGTGGAGAAAAAAGAAGATAAAGCAAAAGAAGTAAAAAAATCTATAAAAAAACCGGTTGCCAAGAAAACCGCTGGAAAAAAGAAAAAATAAATACAATCTTACAAAAAAACGGGCTGCAAAGTCCGTTTTTTTATTATTCAATTTTGATTATTTTATATTCCACTATTTTATCTCCCGTGTTTACTTTTATCACTTCACCAATCCCGCGCCCCAGTAAAGCTGAACCCAGCGGTGAATTGTGGGATATTACACCTTTTTGAGGGTCGGTTTCTTCAGAACCGAGTAATGTATACTTTTTTTGTTCGTTTTTGATCAAAACGGTTATTGTGTGTCCAACCTGTATCTTGTCAGTGTTTTGAGGTTGAATTATTTTTGCTTGATAAAGTTGATTTTCCAAAATTTGGATATCGTTATTTATGCGACGTAATCGTCCTTTGGCCAATTGATATTCCGCGTTTTCCGAAAAATCTCCCAGTTGCGCCAAGCGAGCTACTTCCGCGGCCGCTCCGGGATGATTCCTTTTCAAACGTTCCAGTTTGTTTTGTAATTGTGCAAATTTATCCGCAGTTATAAGCGGATCTTTTTTGGCATAATTGTATACTCCCGGTTTGCGATATGGTATTTGCATATAGACTAATAGTAAAACAATTTTCATTTTTTATCAACCTCTGCCATGTAACTTTTTACGAAAAATGTAGTATAATATATTGTGACTGCCACCAGTCATAGGATAATTTAAATTTTATTTATGTTTAAAACAAAAATATTGATTTTTACGGCTTTTTTGGCCGGTTTGATGTTTTGTTTGCCGGTTTACGCCCAAACAGAAACAACTACCGCGGTTAATGATACGGTAACGGATACTGTTTCCGGGCCTATTACAGCTACCGCCACCACTACCGACGGCACGGTAAAAACTTACGGAACTTGGGGTCTTTTATGGTTGGATTTAAAAGAAAAAGTTATTTTAACTTTTACTTTGGATTCGGTCAAAAAAGCGGAAAAATTAACTCAGTTGGCCGATCAAAGATTGAAAATGGCCGAAGCTTTTATACAAAAATCTCAAGATAATCCGAAAATGCAAGAAAAAGCGGAAAAAATGTTAGAAAAAGCCAATTCATACATGGCTAAAGTTGAAGAGAGAAAAACTGATATTATCAATAAAGCCGGTGAAAAAGGCCAAGCTTTATTAAAGAAAGCCGCAGATCAGTCTTTACGTCGTGATGAAACCATAAAAAAAATAGAAGATAGATTGTCTCCGGAAAATATTCAAAAAATGGAAGAAATGCGTTTGCGAGGTTTGGAAAACAGTCAAAGATTGATAAACGCCATAGGCAATGAAAATATTTCTTCTTCCACCAAAGCTCATTTGGAAGAAGTCAAAGTCAAAGTGGAAGCGCGCTTGCTCCAGGTAAAAACATTTGTAGAAACAAAAAAAGAATTACTTGAAAAAGCTCAAAATGGAGACGCTTCGGCCATAGAAGAACTCAAAAAGATTCGTCAAGAAAGATTGAAAGTTCGTGAAGAAGCCAAAAAATTAATGGAAGAAAAGAGAGAAGTTCAAAAAGAAGTGCGCAGTGAAGTGAAAGAGATTCGCAAAGAAAACAGAATGAATAGCTCCACCTCTTTATAATTGCAAAAGTATTAAATAAAAAAACCCGTCTTTTAGGCGGGTTTTTTTATAAAATTTTTTATTTTTTTGATTAGTTGTTGTAAAATCCCGTCCTCTTTGTATTCCGGAATCAATCTGGCTCGTCTTTTTTCATTTACTATGCGAATGATATATTCGTATGAATTTTTGGCTAATATTTTTTTGCGATGTTTTTCTAAACCGGCGCAATCATAACCGAATTCTTTATTATACTCATCCACGATATTGTTGCGATAATCTTCAACATCTTTTGCGATGAACCAGTTTTTCCAATCGCCGTATTTTTTGGTGCGAACCACTCGGTTGAAAGCCGGATTGATATCGAATTTTTTCTCCATTTTGATATTTAAATATCGCTCGATAGCCGAGTAGTCGCCGTCGACAAAATCTTCATATTTGACAATTTGTCCGCCCGGAGTTTTTTCCGCTATTGGAGTTTTTTCGGAAATTTCCCTTATTTCTTTGGCTTTTTGGTAGATTGTTTCTTCGGTTAACAAAGCTTTTTTAAATTCTTTTTCAACTCCAGGATGATCTTCCAATATAAAAGGTCTGGCCTGAAATTTTTTGAGGTTTCGGATTGTCAAATTTTGTTCTTGCCATTCGTTGTTTTTCAAACCGAGTAGATTGAAAATTTTTGGAAAATCGTTTTTTGAATTTTCGGTAAAACCTACAAAATAAAAAGATTCCAATTTTTCATTTAAAACGGATAGCTGTCTATTTTGTCTTTTTTGTAAAAATTCGATAAAATTTTCGTCGCTTTGGTATTTGGTTTTTATAGATTCTCTTTCTTCCGCGGTCGTAGCTTCGGCCAAGTCCATGTAATAAAATTGATTATAACGGGAAATGCTTCTGTCTAAGGGTTTGCGTAAGACCGTGATATAACGAACATGTCTTTCCGGAAATATTTTACTCAAATTAAACGGCACTTCATGACCGCAAATAACTTTGATTTTGTCTCTGGTTTCTTGTTTTAAACCCGATAATATTTCCACATAGTCTTTTTGATAAATCAATTCTTTGTCAATATCTACTCCCGGAACCCAAGCTTGTTTTTTGGGGGCATAAAGTAGACAATATTCTTCTTTGGCTAAATCGCTTTTAATTTTTTCTTTCACGGTCGTGCCTCCGGTTTTGGCAAAATGAAAGAATACATACAAAGGTTTTTTTTCTTGAAGAGCCACATAGGGCTCGGTGATTTTGTCTGTTTCGAATATTTTTTTTACTTCCAGCAAAATATTGCATTGATGAAACCAATTTTCAAAGGTCGCTATTCCTTTGATTTTGTTAAAAACGGAAATTATTTCCGATAAACTGGTTTTTGCCGGATGTCTGGCTTTATTTTTCAAAATCTCGACGATTTTTTTCAAATTGTCATCTTGCCAAAAAACTTCCCAATCGTAACAGCTATACAAAATCGCGCTGATAAATTGATCGAAAGGGTGTCTGACGATAAGTATTTTTTTATCGAACCTATCCAAATATTTTTTATCTGTCGGCCATTTTTTGCCGGACAAGAGATATTTGACAATAATATTTTTTTTATCCGTATCCACCAAGGATAAATCTTTGGGTTCAAAAATCACCTCGTAAGCGGGGAGAGAGTTTTTGATGGCATAAGTCAAAGCCGTGGTTCCGGTTTTGGCCAAGCCTAAAATCAAAATTTTCATATTTTCACGGAGTTAAAGTCTTGTTTTATTGGTCAATTTTATCATTATTTTTTGCAATAAGCAAATTTTTGACCGTTTTTAAATTTTTAGTATAATAATACGGTATGATAGTCTCTCATCAACACAAATTTATCTTTATTCACATCCAAAAAACGGCTGGTAGCAGTATTTCGGAGTATTTGAAAGAACATAGTCAGTGCGAAGAAATAGGTAAACATTGGAATGCGCTTGCGGTAAGAAAATTTTTGGGGGAGAAAATTTGGAACGAATATTTCAAGTTTTCTTTTGTGCGTAATCCTTTCGATCGATTGGTTTCTTGGTATAATATGATAGCTTCCACCAAAGAAGATATCAACGGTTTTTTCAAATATGTTCACGCTAACGCCGATACCTTTGCCGATTTTATAGAAAAATGCGACCAGACTGTTTATGAAGACGATGGCATAAAATCCGTCAGAATTCCGCAGTTTGATTATCTATCCGATGAACAAGGAAATCTACTGATTGATTTTGTGGGAAAATTTGAAAATTTGGAAAAAGATTTTAAGTTTATTTGCGAAAAAATAGGTTTGCCATACGAAGGTTTAAACAAAATAAACAGTTATGAACATTCTGCTTATGAAAATTTTTACAATGAAAGCTTGCTCGCTAAAACCGAGAAAATAGTGAAAAAAGATATGGAAAAATTCGATTATCAAAAACCGATTTTACCTCCAAATTGATCAAAATTATCTTTTATACAAAACAACCTTTAATGGGTTGTTTTATGTTGACAAAATATCAAAAAATTGCTAAAGTTTTCGACGTCTAGTTCTTTAATGTCATATCAAAGGAGGTGCTCCATGTTCGTCGCGCCAGCTTCAGAAATATTGAAAGTTCTCAAAGGCAAGCAAGGTTATGAAGACATCCCTTACAGTAGGGATAACGAGTTGTTGAAAGGACATAAAGCGAAAGATCAAGCGATAGTAAACTCAAAACTGGAATCTGCCGGACACAGCCCTATATGTCTGGCTACCGGAGAAAAATGTCGCAAGAATTGTTGTCCTCTCTACACTTCGGAATTGCGCGGGGATTTGAAAGAAGGCTGGATTTGCCGGGAATATCAGGTTGATTTTCCGACAGCTGATTTCGATTCTCGTTATCATGTTCTGTTGGTCGGTACCAACAGGATAGACAAACAGGAAAGTAGAAAAAATCTTCTTCGTCTGAAGGAGGCCGGAGCAAATGTCGTTTGCATGAGATGCAGACAGGTTTTTGCGAAAGAACCTGAATTTTGCTCTTGTGACAGCGATCTTTTTCAAAGTATCTCCTCGTTTGAGGAGTTACTCTGAAACTTTCAGAAACCCCGACCAAAAGTCGGGGGTTTTTATTTAACTTGGAAAAAGAGAGAAAAGGTGATAAAATATAGCAAAGAATTTTAGATTTTAGATTTTATAAATTATGTTTAAAAAAATACTAGTATTCTTAATTTTATTTCTTGGCTTAACTTTCTCCGCCCCGGCTTTGGCCAAAGAAGACGTTAATCTTTATTTCTTTTGGGGCAAGGGCTGTCCGCACTGCGCCAAAGAAGAAGAATTGCTCAAACAATTTCAAAATCAATATTCAAATTTGCGCGTCTATGATTTTGAAATTTATACCAATTACAAAAACATGACGCTTTTGCAAAAAACGGCGGAAAAACTAGGGGCCAGAGTGGATGGAGTGCCGTTTACGATAATAGGCGATAAGTATTTTTCCGGATTTTTGGAAAGTATGACTCCGGCGCAATTGGCGGAAAAGATAGAGGAGTGCGGTGATACAAAATGTCCTGATAGCGTAGGGGAGTTGGTCGGAGTGACAAAACCGCAGGTAACGGAAGAAAAACCTCTGGAAAATAAACCGAAAGAAAAAAAGATTATTAGTGTTCCGGTTTTGGGAGAAATAGACGCGATGGATTTCTCACTTCCGGCACTTACTTTAGTGATCGGTGTTTTGGACGGTTTCAATCCTTGTGCCATGTGGACTTTGATTTTTCTTATCAGTTTATTGCTTGGAATGCAAAATCGCAAACGTATGTTTATTTTGGGTAGCGCTTTCATCATTTCTTCCGCCACTGTTTATTTCATGTTTATGGCGGCTTGGCTCAATCTGGTTTTATTTTTAGGTTTTATATTTTGGGTTCGTTTGGCTATAGCGGCGTTTGCTGTCGGTGGAGGTATCTTGAGTTTGAGAGAATATTGGAAAAATAAAGATGGCGCTTGTAAAGTCACGGGCGGAGAAAATAAACAAAAAACATTTAATAAATTGAAAGAATTGGTGCATCATAATAGTTTTTGGTTTGCGCTTGGTGGGATTATCTTGCTTGCCGGCGCGGTAAATTTGGTGGAACTTATTTGTTCCGCCGGTTTTCCAGCTATTTATACTCAAGTTTTGGCGCTCAATCATTTGCCGAAATGGGAATATTATTTGTATTTACTCGGTTACGTTTTCTTTTTTATGCTGGATGATTTGATAGTATTTTTTGCAGCTATGATTACGCTCAAAATGACGGCTTTGTCCGGGAAATATAGCCGATACTCCAATTTGATCGGCGGTTTGTTGATGGTGATTATCGGTATTTTATTGATTTTCAAACCGGAGTGGTTAACCCTGGTGAAATGATTTTAAATTTTACAAATGTTTGGGTAATTATGTTTTTAAAAAAGTTTTTTGTTATTGTCGCTATTGGCGGAATTATTTTTCCGCTTTTTGCGTTTGCGCAAACCGCAAGTGATATCTTTGAAGCCAAAGTCATTAAAATTTTGGAAGAAAAACAGATAGACAGGGGAGATGGTACGGAAAAAACTCAACAAAATTTATTATTGATAGGCAAAGAAGGTTTTTGGGAAGATAAAGAAATAAAATACGAAGGAATTTCCGATTTAGATATTGCGAGCAGTAATGTTTATAAAGTCGGAGATAAAGTGTTAGTGCAGAAAATAATCGGACAAGAAGAGGAAGAAAGTTTTTTGATAGTTGATTATGTTCGTTCCGGTAAATTGGCTTTGTTGGCTTTTTTGTTTGCGTTAACTATTGTTTTAGTCGGAGGAAAAAAAGGCTGGCGCGCGATTCTAGGACTCGTTTTGAGTTTCTTTATTATATTGGAATTTATTATTCCGCGAATTATTGCCGGAAACAATCCTTTGTTTATCAGTCTTATCGGATCGTTTTTGATTTTGGTAGGCATTATTTATTTATCCGAAGGGGTAAATAGAAAATCCAATTTAGGGTTATTGAGCGTATTTATATCACTATCTTTCACTTTGATTTTATCATGGCTTTTCGTATCGCTTACCAAATTGACCGGTTTGGCGAGCGAAGAAGCGGTTTTTCTCATTGGAACCGGCGCGCATGCCATAGATTTTCGCGGACTTCTTTTGGCCGGTATGCTTATCGGCGCTGTCGGTGTGCTTGACGATGTAGTTATCGGACAATTGGAAGCTGTCAAACAAATAAAAGAGGCGAATAAACAATTAAATTTTTGGCAAGTTTTTACCATGGCCTATAAAGTCGGCAACACTCATCTTGGCGCGATAGTAAATACTTTATTTTTGACTTATGCGGGCGCGTCTTTGCCTTTGCTATTGCTTTTTACTTTCGGTCAAAGCGAAGGACTGACTTTTGCTCAAGCGATAAACAATGAAATGGTAGCGACAGAAATAATACGAACTTTATCCGGCAGTATTGGTATCGCACTGTCCATGCCGATAGCGACTTTTTTGGGAGCAAAATATTTGAAATAAAAAAGCCCACTTCGCGCGGGCTATGGGAATTTGCAAAAGTCCTATTCGGACTTTTTTTCTTTGTGAACCGGACATGAACTGTTGGGTTCTTCAGTCATGTCTTTTTCCGGATCACAAGTACAGTGAATGTCGTTTTTCTTTGGCAGAGGAAAAGGGTTTTTCCTCTTTTTCTTACAAGTACAGTTGTCACCGCAATCGCAATTTCCTTGACACATAGGTACCTCCTCGGAAAAATGTTGTTAATAATGAACAATCGTTTTATAATAGTGTAATTTTATAATTTTGTCAATAAGCACTTGACAAAATCGTCAAAATGTGCTATACTTTAGCCACAAAAATCCCGTAGTAGAAATACAGTCGAATTTCTTTACAGCGGTTCAGTTTTGTAAATTATTCACTATATTTCTATGTCTATGACAGGTACTATCAAAACTTTAGTTTCTGATAAACATTTCGGTTTTATCACTCCGGAAGGCGCTGCGAAAGATATTTTCTTTCACGAATCCGCTCTTAACGGTGTTCAATATTCCGATTTGAGAGTTGGAGATGCTGTTTCCTTTGATACCGAAGATTCTGAAAAAGGTCCTCGCGCTATCAATGTAACTCGCGTCTAATCGAAGTTTTACTTCAATTAAACAACAAAGCCGTCCGTAAGGGCGGTTTTTTGTAATCTTTCAATCTTGCAATTTATCATGGTATAATATTATCTATGAAATATAACGTCATAGTCATTGGTGGAGGTCCGGCCGGGATAATGGCCGCGGGCAGAGCGCGCGAATTTTTACCGCGTGTTCTTTTGCTTGAAAGAAATCACAATCTCGGCGCCAAACTGCTCATCACAGGCAAAGGCAGATGCAATATTACCAATTACACTTTGGATGTTCGTGAACTCACGAAACAATACGGCAAGAATGGTAAGTTTCTGTTTACAGCTTTCAACAAATTCGGTGTGGAAGATGTTATCAATTTTTTTGAAAAACAGGGATTGAAAACCAAAGTGGAAAGAGGTAACAGGGTATTTCCGGAAAGCGATCAAGCTTTTTCCGTGCTTTCGGCTTTGAAAAAATATTTACGCGATACGGGTGTGGAAATTCGCACTTTATCAAAAGTTGAAGAAATAATCAAAAAAGGAAATAAAATAGAAAAAATAATTCTTGCCGACGGTGAAGAATTGACAGCAGATAAATATGTCATCGCCACAGGCGGAAAATCTTATCCGCTCACCGGTTCCAGAGGTGACGGTTATGAATGGTTGAAAAAACTCGGACATAAAATTATTTCTCCGAAACCGGCTCTCGTCCCGATAATTGTTAAAGAAAAATGGGTTGGTGAATTGGAAGGCTTGAGTTTGAAAAATGCGGAAATCAGCGTTTGGAAAAAAGGTAAAAAAATTGCTTCGCAGTTTGGTGAAGCGCTGTTTACGGACAACGGTATGAGCGGACCGATAATTTTGGATTTGAGCAAAATAGTAGGGGAATCGTTGCCGGAAAAAACCGAATTGAAAATAGATTTCAAACCCGCGTTGGATGAAAAAAAACTGGATGAACGGTTACAAAAAGATTTCAAAGAATTTGGCAATAAAATGTTTAAAAATTATTTACCCGAATTGTGTCCGGCTAAACTTATTCCCATAATGATGAAATTATCCGGCATTTCACCGGATAAAAAAGTCAATGAAATTTCTCGCGAAGAACGCAAAGAATTGTTGAAACTTTTGAAAGGGATGGTGTTGGAAGCAAAATCTCTGGATGGTTATGACAGGGCCATAGTGACCGCGGGGGGTGCGGATTTGAGCGAAATAGATCCGCAAACCATGCAATCAAAAATCATAGAAAATTTGTATATTGTCGGGGAAGTCCTGGATTTGGACGGTCCGACTGGCGGATATAATTTGCAAATGTGCTGGTCTACCGGCTTTTTAGCCGGGAGTATGATTAAAGAGATTGCAAGATTGCAAGATTGAAAGATTAGTATGGATTTTTTCAATTGACAAATATTCGCTTTACCCCTTGACAATACCTCAAATTTAGGGTATACTTAGCACTTCTTAATTCCGCGCTGTTTAAATACGCGCGCGACTCGAGCCTCATATTGCGTCATATTGGTAGTGACTCACTTCAAACAGGATATCGGGTCACCCATAAAATTTATGACACAAAACACCAATTCGGCGTTCCGATTTGACAATCTCGGATTAGCTGAAAAACTTTTGGGAGTTCTTTCCCAAAACAATTTTGTCACCCCGACTCCCATCCAACATCAATGCATCCCGCAGGCTTTGGAAGGAAAAGATATCGTGGGTATAGCGCAAACCGGTACGGGTAAAACTCTCGCTTTTGGTTTGCCGATAATCCAACTTTTGTCCAAAAACAAAGGTATGGGTTTGGTTTTATTGCCTACTCGCGAATTGGCTTTGCAAGTAGATGAAGTTTTGCAAAAAATCGGACGACAGTTCGGTTTACGTACTGCTGTGCTTATCGGCGGTTCTTCTATGCAACACCAAGTGCAATCTTTGCGTCGCAATCCGCATATTATAGTAGCCACTCCGGGACGCATGATAGATCATTTGCAACAAAAAAATTTAAATTTGGATAATTTGAAAATCGCGGTACTGGATGAAGCTGATAGAATGCTTGATATAGGTTTCATGCCACAAATCGTGGAAATTTTGAAACAAGCTCCGACTGACAGACAAACCATGATGTTTTCCGCCACTATGCCGAGCGCTGTGGCCGGATTGACCGCCAGATATATGAAAATGCCTATTCGTATCGAAGTCGCGCCAGCGGGCACGCCAGCTGCCAATGTAGAGCAAGAAATATTCATTACCCCGAAAGAACTCAAAATGGCTTTGCTTGATAAAGTCTTAGCCGATAATCCGGGAATCGTATTGATTTTTTCTCGCACCAAATACGGAGCCAAGAGAATCGCCGGTAATATCCGCGGTCTCGGACATACGGCCGTGGAACTTCATTCCGATCGTACTCAAGCTCAACGTCGCGACGCAATGACCGGTTTCAAATCCGGACGTTATCGCATCCTGGTAGCTACAGACATCGCCGCCCGCGGTATTGATGTGGAAAATATTTCTCTGGTAGTCAACTATGATTTACCGGATAATTCCGAAGATTATGTTCATCGTATCGGCCGTACAGCTCGCGCCGGTAATTCCGGTAAAGCAGTATCTTTTGCCACTCCCGATCAGTGGGGAGATATTCGCCAAATAGAAAAACTTATCAAAAAAACCATTCCGATTTTAGCTTTGCCGGTTTTGAATTATCACAAGCCCGGTTTATCTCCGACAAAAAAAGAAATGATGGCGCATTTGGAAACTCCAGATAAACAACGAGCGCATCGTTCGCATCACAAAAGAAGCGCTTTCAGTTCCAAATTTGGAAATCGTCGTCCGCCTCGCAGACGTTTTGGAAAAGTTTAAATCTTTGAAATCCTTGCCCTTTGCGCAAGGGTTTTATTTATTGACTTTTTGCTCAAATATTGCTACAGTTTTCATACTTAAAAGTTCTTTACAAATAACATCCGTTTTTTTAAGGAGGATATCATGAAAGTTATTTTAATTGGCAGATTTTCATTGCCACCCGTGTCTCTTGGAAAATTCGCGGCAAACACTTGTTATCAGACAACAATTCCAGTGATGGAAACCGTGGAAAATGAAAAGGTTGTAGATTTTGTCAAAAACGATCTTTTCTTAGCCGGTCATCACACCACGCTGGAACATTCTTCTTTTTCTTTTTTTCTGGAAGATGTTCCGGTTAGCGACATCACGCTGGGACTTCATTTGGCGCATCCGTTTTACAACTCCGACCAGCGGTCGGGGAGGTATTGCTCCAAGATGTTTGAAGACCCTGATTTTGGCGCTATCCGTGCGCACATTTTGTCTCTGTGGCCGGAATGCACCCCTCAGCAAGTAGAAGAAGCCTTGTGTTTTGTCCGGTTGGGAAATGATATTTTCTCAAAAAATATCGACAAGGCCAGGAAAGTGACTGAGGAATTGATCCGAAAAGAAAGACCGAACTTGTCGGATAAAACTGCGGGAGAAGTGGCGAAAAAAATCGCCCAGGAACAGTGTAGAATGTTCATCTCTACGATTTTTCCGACCGGAATGGTCCATACCGTGGACTTTGTTACTTTGGTTTCTCTCTGGGAATCAGCTTGGTCTCCGGGGATGAGAAAAGTGACAGATCTGATGAAAGATGAAGTTTTACGGCTTTATCCCAATGCTGGTTTTGCGTTTGACGATAATCGTCGTCGCAAAATAGATTGGTCATGCAAATGGCCGTCTATAGAGCCGGAAAAGATGTTGGTGTTTACACCACAGGTTTCTGAAGTGGATATCAGAGAAGCAGTTTTGTTCGAAGAACCGAAAGAGTCGTTGATGCATCCTGTTGATAAACTGAGCTTCACTCCCGAATTGATGAATAATAATATCGGGAATATGGTGTCCAGAGTGCAAATTTCTCTGGCTACCATGGGTCAGGATCAGAGGCATCGAACAGTGCGAAGAAGTGAACCTGTTTTTACCGGAGAGTTCTATCTCCCGCCTGTATGCAAGGAACTGGCGATAGAGGAGCAGGCTGAACATTTCTTCAGATACTGGGTAGACCTTAGAGAATCTCTTCCGCCGACGCTCTGGACTGCTATCGCTCCTTACGGAGCTGTAGTTTCGTATCGCAAACAGGCAAATTTCAACGCCTGGCTTCATGAGTCTGCTAAGCGGTTCTGTTGGTCCGCACAGGAAGAAATCTATAATCTCAATCTGATTCTTAGAAATCTGATTGAGTTTAGACTTTCCTATGAGGATGAAGAACCGGCTAATTTCGAAAAGATTCTTGCCAAAATGGTGCCGCCCTGTTTTCATAGCGGGGTTTGCGCTGAAGGTAAACGGTACTGCGGACGTGACATGAAGTGTCGCGAAAGCAAATTCCGTAAAGTTTAATTTTTGGAGGTTAATAAACACCGCGGGCTGTAATCACAGTCCGCTTTTTTATTGTTTGAAAAAAGTGTAAAATATAGAATGAGTAAATTAAGAAAATTACAAGATAACAAAATTGCAAAATTACAAGATAACAAAATTATATAATTAAATTTTAATAAAGGGGATATGTATTATAAAAAATTTGAGGATATACCAATTTGGCAAGTTTCACGGAAGTTTGTCGCAGATATTTATAAATTAATTGATGAAGCCCATAAAATAGCTAGTCATTTAGCAAATTTTCGCGGGTATTTGGTCGATAATTTACAACGAAAACGTTAATCTTATAATCCTGCCTGTCGGCAGGCAGGGATTTGCAATCTCTGCAATCTCTGTAATTCATCAAACTATGTTTTTCGTCTACATCCTCAAATGCAAAGACAAAACTCTTTACACTGGCATCACCACCGACCTCAAGCGTCGGATTTTTGAACACAACTCCTCATCTCTGGGCGCGAAATACACTCGCGCGCGTCGTCCGGTGAAACTCGTTTGGTCAAAAAAATTCAAAACCAGATCTTTGGCTTGCAAAACGGAATGGAAAATAAAACAGATGAAAAGGGGAGAGAAAATGAAATTAATTAAAACGATAAAATAAACACTTCAGCCAGCGGGTTGAAGTGTTTTTGGTATTGACAAAATCGTTAAAATATGCTATAATTAGCTGTCATTTTAGTTCTTTCAAATAAATAAACGTTTATTATCGTTATAAGGAGGATGTCATGTTTTTATTTTTTCTTGTACTCGTACTCAATGTCGTGATTTCTGTCTGGAATTGCTATGCAGTAGGGATAGCTTGGAAGGACACGATGGCTTTCGGTGGATGGTTCAATAAAACTCTTCTCTGGTCAGGGGTTATCCAGTCGGGTGTAGGATTTTCTATGCCGATAATGCTCATCTTGGGTTTTGGCGCTTCTTTCTTCCTGTCATCCGGAGAAAACCCGATGTTCACACTGGAAGAAGCTGATCAAATCCTGCAGGGAATGTTTTCTCTCTGGTATGTTCTGGTAATTTTTCCTGTCCTTGGATCAGGGTTGGCTATCTGGGCGCATTCGCTCCGTGAAGCTTATCGCAGGCGCGATTTCGGCAGTATTGCGGTAGCCGGATACAACAGCTTTGCCCAGATTCACAACATGGTCAGCGCAGCCAATAACCTTGGCGGAGCGTTTGGAAATGTTGGCGAATTGTTTGGCAAGGCTTTGGATTCCAAAGGGGGAAAAGGGAAAGATAAATTATTCATTCTCTTGATAATCCTGGTTATTGTAGCAATTATTGCCGGTTTCATGATCGCTTTTGCGTTGGTAAGGCATTACGCCTCCAACACCGATTCCAGAATAGAGGAATATGGCGATCAGATTGAAAGGCAAAGATATGCCAACAGATAGGGATAATAAACCTTTTCACAGCGGGGCTTTTGGCTCCGCTTTTTTTATATCATTTTATCTAATATAAATCCTTGCTTTTTTTCTCCAAGCCTGTTATGGTTTAAGCGGGTTCTTTATAAAATTATTAACGGATTATATGGGAGTGTATCATGAATTTCACACCTTTGGTTCAAAAAGCGATTGACATGTCCGCCAGATTGCACAACGGACAAAATCGCAAGAATGACGAAACTTTGCCTTATGTCAGTCACTGTTTTTCAGTAGCGTGCATTTTGAGTCAATACACAGGTAAACCCGAAGTCATCGCCGCCGGACTTCTGCATGATGTTCTGGAAGATGTCAAAGGGTACACTTACTATGACTTGTTGAGAGACTTTGGTCCGGAAGTGGCCAATCTCGTCAAAGCAGTATCCGAAGATAAGGATCCCAATGCCAAAACGGACAAGCGGGCTTCTTGGATGAAGAGGAAAAAGGGATATCTGGAAAATCTGCAGAAACACGGCTCGGGAGCAATGCTCATTTGTGCCGCGGACAAGATTAACAACCTGAGATCTGTTACAGCTTGGTATTTAGAGACAGGGGAGAAAACTTGGGAAAAGTTTAATTCCTCGGTCAAAAATCAGATTTGGTATTATCAGGAAGTCTTGAGGATTTTGAAAATCGGTCTCCGCGGTAACACTATTATAAGTTCGCTGGAGAAAGAAATTGAAAGATTCCTTGATGTCTTGTTAAAAAGCAAATCCATTTAACATTTTTTCCGTCCTCAGTGGCGGATTTTTTTATCTTTTATTTAGCTGGTTTTAGCGAAAAATTATTTATTGCAAAAGAAGAAGAATTGGAGTAAAATATAGTCATCTTATTTAATAAAAATTATGTTTGAACAATCATTAAAAAATATAGACGATATTCTTCACCAAGATTCTGGTTGTGCTACTGAACTTGATTATATTGAACAAACCTCATGGATTTTATTTTTGAAATATTTGGATGATTTGGAAAAAGATAGAGAAACCTCGGCAAAATTGGCAGGTAAAAAATATGAATATATTATTGACCCTCAATATCGTTGGGAAAAATGGGCGATGCCAAAAAATAAAGATGGCAAAATTGATCACAACACTGCTTTGTCAGGGGATGATTTGAAAGATTTTGTTAATGGTAAATTATTTCCTTATCTTAAAAAATTTAGAGCAGATGCATCAAGTCCGGATACGATTGAATATAAAATTGGGGAAATTTTTAGTGAATTAAAAAATAGAATAGAGAGCGGTCACAGACTTCGTGAAATTTTGGAAATAGTGGACGCGCTACATTTTCGTACTGATGCGGAAAAACACGAACTTTCTCATCTTTATGAAAGCAAAATTGCCAAAATGGGCAATGCTGGACGTAATGGTGGGGAATATTACACTCCAAGACCGCTTATTCGCACGATTGTAAAAATTGTCGCGCCGAAAATTGGAGAGAAAATTTACGACGGAGCATGTGGCAGCGCCGGCTTTTTGGTGGAAGCTTTTGATTATCTCAAATCTGAAAATAAAGATCGTTCTACAAAAAATGATGAAATTTTGCAAAAGAAAACTTTTTACGGCAAAGAAATAAAATCCCTGGCTTATATCATCGGCACAATGAATATGATCTTGCATGGCATTGAAGCGCCAAACATCACTCATACCAATACCTTGGCGCAAAATATCAATGATATTCAAGAAAAAGACAGGTTTGATGTTATCCTTGCCAATCCGCCATTTGGCGCAGGTATTGGCCGAGAAATTCAACAAAACTTTCCCATCAAAACAGGTGAGACTGCTTTTCTTTTTCTTCAACACTTTATCAAAATTCTCAAAGCCGGTGGGCGAGCGGGTATTGTTATCAAAAATACTTTTCTTTCCAATACCGACAATGCTTCGGTTAGTTTGCGTAAACTACTTTTAGAAAATTGTAATTTGCATACGATTTTAGATTTACCAGGTGGCGCTTTTCAAGGCGCTGGTGTAAAAACTATAGTTTTATTTTTTGAAAAAGGAAAACCAACGAAAAATGTTTGGTATTACCAACTCAGCCTTGATCGAAATCTTGGCAAAGGTAATCCACTTAACGAAAATGACTTAGCGGAATTTGTAAAATTGCAAAAAACAAAAGCAGACAGTGAAAACTCTTGGAGTTTAGATGTGTCTAAAATTGATCAAAATACTTTTGATTTATCAGTTAAAAATCCGAATAAAAAAGAGGAAAATGTTTTGAGAGAACCGAAGGAGATTTTGGAGGAGATGGAAGAAATAGACGAGGAAAACAAAATAATATTTAAAAAAATCAAAAATTTAGTACATGACTAATGCTGATATTAAAATTTATTTTTCTGATTTTTTTGAAGTAGATCATAATAAATTAGAAAGTTATGGCGCTCTTGATATCTCGTTATTGTCAGATAATCCAGCTTTTATTGACCCATTTTTAATATTTTATAGTAAAAATAAAGATTATCAACAATTACACCAATCTATTGTCAATTATTTAATCTTTTTAAAAAAACAAAGTGACGAAGGTAATTTTTCTAATTTATTTTATACATTTCCAGAAGTAAATGAAGTTTGGCTTGGTTTTTCAAAAAGTGGTAATAAAGGACTCGGTTTAGGACCATATTTTGCTAATGAATTAAATGAAAATCTAATCAATATTTTTAAGGGTAATAAAAATAAAATTACAAAAAGTACACACATTGAAAAACTTTGTATTATTGGAGAGCGAATTGGAGCGGATAAAATAAGTGATTTTACACTAAATTTGATAAAACATTATTTAGTAAAGTATACTGAAAAATTTGCCATTGAAAATTTAGACAATAAATACATTTCAAAATTTAGAATATCAAAATTATTTTTTGATTTCGAAAAAAGTAATTGGGTTGATGGTGAAGCTGTCCTTCCAATAAATCCGCATGATAAGTCGAACTATGTTTTATTAACACCAAAAGATATTCTAGTGAAAGAGGAAGGGTGGATTTCAGTTAATGATTTTTTAAATAATGACGGTTTAATTATAAGTAATATTTCAAATGATGATTTGCGTTATAAAATAAACCAATACTTTCTTTCTTTGATTCCTGATAAGCGTAATAGAAATGGTAAACCTGAAAAAGACTTATCGAAGAAAAATACGAGAAATGCAATGAAAGAAACGGCAAAGAAATATCCCGAATTAATCGATTATTTTATTAAATGTAAAGAAGAAAACGGGCAGGGTGCGGTTGAAGCTAGTTTAGTTGATAATGACTTTTTGAAACAAGTGTTCTATCTTGGTATTAAAGCTATTACTAAAAATTTAAAAATTGAAGGTTTTTATAAAACAAATATAAAAGACAATTCATTTTTAGAAACAATAGATAAAATTAAAAAATTTAAGTATGTAATGGAAAAAAGAGATGGGTATACTGTATTTTGGGATGATAAAAAATTAAGAAAATTTAAAGAGCCAGATGTAGACAAAATGATTGATTTAGTTTTCGCTTCTTCTGATTTTTCCATAGATAAACAAGTTAATAACGGAAGAGGCTCGTCGGATATTAAGGTTTCAAAAGGATCCGCTGATTGTACTATTATAGAAACAAAACTTGCAAAAAACCCTCAATTAGAAAATAATTTACAAAAACAGTTAAATATTTATAAAGAAGCAAATAATACAACAAATGGTGTTTATGTAATTTTATATTTTAATGAAGATGAATTTAAAAAGGTGCAAAAAATATTCAAAAAATTAGGAATAGATGATTGTGTTGACAAATGGATATTTTTAATTGATTGTAGAAAGAAAATATCCGCCTCAAAGGCTTAATATTTTTATGAAAAATATTATTACTGATAAAAATAATTGGCAAACAAAAAAACTTGGTGAACTTTGCGATATTACAACTGGCAATTCAAATACAGTCGATGCTGTCAGTGATGGTCAATATGCTTTTTTTGATCGATCGAAAATAATTAAAAGGAGTCATAATTTTTTGTTTGATTCGGAAGCGTTGATTATTCCAGGAGAAGGTGCTGAATTTTTCCCTAGATATTATTCAGGAAAATTTAATTTACACCAAAGAGCTTATGCTTTGTTAAATTTTAATAAAAATACAAATGTTAAATTTGTAGAATATTTTTTAATTTTTGAACACAAATATTTTGAAAGGGTTGCAGTTGGAGCTACTGCAAAGTCTTTAAGAAGAAGACATTTTGAAGATTTAGAAATTCCGCTTCCACCCCTCCCCGAACAACATCGCATCGTAAAAATTTTAGATGAAGTTTTTGAAAATATTACGGAAGCGAAAGAAAACGCTGAAAAAAATCTTCAAAATTCAAAAGATCTTTTTGAATCGTATTTACAGAATGTATTTGCGAAAAAGGGGAATGGTTGGGAGGAAAAGACTTTAGGCGAGGTGTGTAGATATGATAAAACACCATATAAAAAAAGTAATTTACCCTATGTTGGACTTGAAGATATAGAATCAAATTCAGGTAAATTTTTAGGTTCTTTGGATTCAAAAAAAGTAAAAAGTAATACTTTTCATTTTACACCAGAACATGTTTTATATGGCCGTTTAAGACCTTATTTAAATAAAGTGTTACTTCCAGATTTTGAAGGTCATTGTTCAACAGAGATTTTTCCTATAAAGCCCAGCAAAGATTTATATAGAGGGTTTTTATTTTTTTGGCTTATTTCTAAAAAAATAGTTAAAAAAATAAATGCCACTTGGACTGGAGCTCGAATGCCTAGGGCAAACATGAATGAAGTATTAGATTTTATAATCCCAATACCATCAATATCCGAACAAAAATCCATCGTTGCCAAACTTGACGCGCTTTCGGAACAAACTAAAAAACTGGAAGAAATTTATAAACAAAAATTAGCGGATTTGGAGGAATTAAAAAAGTCGGTGTTGAAAAAGGCTTTTAGCGGGGAATTATGAAAGCCAGTGAATATCAAAATCAAATCGCAGAACTTTTAAAACAAATTTTTCCGGCTGAATTGGTAAAAAAGGAATGGGATTCGTCTGTGACTTTTAATGACTTGTCTCATAATAAAATGGTTTATGCTCCACGTATAGATGTTGCAATTGGCCCGTTTAATAATCGTTTTAATTTAGATGTTGGAGAAATGCCGAGCGATTTGATGAAAAAACATCCTTTTACTAGAATGATGTTTGAAAGGCATTATAATGATATAGATGATTTTGATAAGGTATGGAATAGTTTTTCTCGTTGTTATTTAGCGATCGAAGTGGAGTTTAGTGGTTCAGCAAAACATATTTTTGGTAGCATAATTAATGCAGTTACAAATGGATCTTTAGCTTTTATTATTACAAATAAAGAAAATTACAGTAAAGTAGATCGAATTATTAAGTATATTTGGCGACAAGAAAATCAAGAGGTAATAGAATTAAATACTTTGAAAAATTTATTGGTATTTGAGGAAGGGGAATTTTTGGAAGTATTGAGGGAATATTTAAAAAAAGTATAAAATAGGTATAACTAGACTTATTTAAGAAATTTTATACAAGAGAATTGTAAACAATTTATCTATAATTAGCCAAAAAAAGCAGTATTGACATTACTTATATAATGTAATATACTAGTAATATAACATACTAGTATAATCTAATATATGAATCAAGAATTAATACAATATTTACAAAAACAAATAAGAACAGTTGAAGATAGGTTATATAAATATACTCACAATACCCAAGGAGGTAAATTACCTCAACGTTTTTTGTTTGTTAAAATTCAAAAATATCTCAATGATTTTTTAGGTAAAATTTCAGAAAACAGATTAATTATTATTCCTGGATTACGAGGTGTAGGTAAAACTACTTTGATGGCTCAAATTTGTAGTGATTTAATTGTAAATAAAAAAAATGTAAAAACATTATTCCTGTCATTAGATGAAGTAAAAAATCTTTTTAATGTTGGGATATCTGAAGTTATGCAAGCATATGAAGAAATTTTAGGTGAAGATTTGGAAAGTTTATCAGAAAATGTTGTTATTTTTTTCGATGAAGTGCAAAGTGATCCAACCTGGGCAAAAGCATTGAAAATACTTCATGATAAAACATCCAAAATATTCTTTTGTTGTACAGGATCTTCAGCAGTAGTATTGCAATCAACCCCAGATATAGCTAGAGGTAGGGCTATATTTGAAAGAATGACCCCGATGTGTTTTATGGAATTTGAAATGGTTAAAGACAAAGTTTTTCCTACAAAACAATTAAAAAAAGATATATGGGATGCTGTTTATTTTTCCAAAGATGCTGTAGAGGTTTATGATAAATTATCAAAACTACAAAGTTTGGTAAATAATTATTGGAGCAAGGTGGATAGAAGAGATATGGAGAAATTTTTAGCATATGGATCTTTGCCATTTACTTTACAACTTCCAAACGAAACTATTATTAATGATTCTATTTCTTTGTTATTGGATGGAATTATTAAAAAAGATTTACCGATGCTGAATGGTTTTGATGTTAAAACGTTATCACAAGTCAAAAGATTACTTTTTATTCTTGCTGAAAATGACACGACCAGTATCAATAAATTAGAGGAAATATTAGGTATTGATAGACTAACTATAGCGAGTTTATTGGATGCTTTAGAAAAAGCAGAATTGATTATAAAAATTTCGGCTTATGGTTCCAATATGTCGGTGGCAAAAAAACCAGCAAAATATCTTTTTATGTCTTCAGCTGTGCGTATGTCATTTTTTTCAATATCTGGAAATGAAAATACTTTTTCTACAAGAAAAGGAAAGCTCTTGGAAGATTCTGTAGGTACACATTTATATAGAGAATTTATACTTAAAAATGATGGCGCTTTACGATATGATAGTTCGCAGAATGGCGCAGATTTTATTTTGCAAATTGCTAATAAAAAACAGATAATAATTGAAGTTGGTTTGGGTAAAAAAGACAGAAAACAAATTTTAAATAGCATGGAAAGAATTGATTCAGATTATGGCATAGTTTTTTCAAGTAATCCTTTAGTTATTGATCAAGATAAAAAAATAGTCAATGTACCTTTGGATTATTATTTTTTAATGTAATCGTATGAATGAATCAGAAACACGAGCTGAACTCATTGATCCCAAACTGAAAGCTAGTGGTTGGGGAGAAATAGAGGGCTCAAAAATTTTACGTGAATTTCGAATTACTGATGGACGTATTCAAACAGGTGGCACACGCACAAAGCCGGAAATAGCCGACTATATTTTGGTTTATAAAAATCAAAAGCTTGCGGTGATTGAAGCAAAAAAAGAAAGTTTGTCGGCTAGCGAGGGTGTAGCTCAAGCTAAAACTTATGCGGAAAAATTACAGATTGATTTTACTTATTCCACCAATGGCAAAGCAATTTACGAAATTTCAATGAAAACAGGTAAAGAAGGATTAGTGCGAGATTTTCCGACCCCCGACGAATTATGGAATAGAGTAAATGCAAAATCAAATGAATGGAAAGAAAAATTTGCAACTGTGCCAAACGAGGGAGATTATGGTAGTCGTTATTATCAAGAGATTGCGATAAACAATGTTTTGAATGCTGTGGCTGAAGGTAAAAATAGAATTCTTTTGACTATGGCAACTGGTACGGGTAAAACCGCGGTAGCTTTTCAAATTGCTTGGAAACTTTTTCAAACGCGTTGGAATTTACAAAGAAATGGCGAACGCCGACCGAGAATTTTGTTTTTAGCTGATAGAAATATTTTGGCCGACCAAGCTTACAATGCTTTTTCTGCTTTTAAAGAAGACGCGCTTGTTCGAATTAATCCACTTGATATTCGTAAAAAGGGCAAAGTGCCAACTGGTGGAAGTATCTTTTTTACAATTTTTCAAACTTTCATGAGTGGTCCGAATAATACTTCATATTATGGAGATTATCCAGCGGACTTTTTTGATTTTATTATTATTGATGAGTGCCATCGTGGTGGAGCAAATGACGAAAGTAATTGGCGAGGAATTATGGAATATTTTGCTCCAGCAGTTCAACTTGGTTTAACCGCTACCCCACAAAGACGAGACAACGTTGATACCTATAGATATTTTGGGGAACCAGTTTATATTTATTCCCTCAAAGAAGGCGTAAACGATGGATTTTTAACCCCGTTTAAAGTAAAAAGAATCAAAACTACCTTAGATGACTATGTTTATACGGTAGAAGATCAGATTGTGGAAGGGGAAGTTGAAGAAGGAAAAATTTATGAAGAAGAAGATTTTAATAGAATTATAGAAATTCAAGAAAGAGAAGCAAAACGTGTAAAAATCATGTTTAGTGAAATAAATCAAAATGAAAAAACCATTGTGTTTTGTGCTACTCAAAGTCATGCTGCGGCTGTTCGCGATTTGATCAACCAATTGAAAGAAAATAAAGATCCAAATTATTGCGCTCGTGTAACAGCCAATGATGGCGCGCGAGGAGATCAATTTTTACGTGATTTTCAAGATAATGAAAAAACTATTCCAACAATTTTGACCACTTCGCAAAAACTCTCAACTGGTGTGGATGCTCGCAATGTTCGCAATATTGTGTTGATGCGACCGGTAAATTCCATGATTGAATTTAAACAAATTATTGGACGCGGAACTCGTCTTTTTGATGGAAAAGAATTTTTTACTATTTTGGATTTTGTAGATGCTTATAAAAATTTTTCTGATCCAGCTTGGGACGGAGATCCTGTAGAAGTGATTGAAGAAAAACCTACTAAAAAGAAGGTTGATAAAATAAAAGAGCCCAAAGCAAAATACGAACCGATTAGCGAAGAAGGAGAAGGCGAAGAACCAAAAAAGAAATTGGTTATTAAATTAAGAAATGGAAAAGAACATGAAATTCAACACATGGTCTCAACTTCTTTTTGGAGTGCAGATGGCAAACCAATCACTTTGCAAGAATTATTAAATAGTATGTATGAAAAATTGCCAGAATTTTTCAAAAATGAAGACGATTTACGTAGAATTTGGTCTAACCCTATTACTCGTAAAGCATTATTAGAAAAAATAGCTGATGCAGGATATGGAAGAGAAGAATTGGAAACATTGCAAAAAATGATTGATGCAGAAAATAGCGATTTATTTGATGTTTTGTCTTTCTTTTTATATTCAGTTAAACCGATCACTAGAGAACAAAGAGTGGAAAAATCAAAGAAAACCATTTTTGATAAATTAGACAATGAACAAAAAGAATTTTTAGAATTTGTTTTGCAAAAATATATTGATAATGGCGTGGAAGAGTTGGAAGAAGAAAAATTACCTTTGTTGTTGAATTTAAAATATCATGCGATTGCCGATGCTATTAATCAGCTTGGTGATGTGGATAAAATTCGTTCGGTATTTTTTAGTTTCCAAAAGGAACTATATACTAAAGAAAAAATTAGTAATTTGTTTAGATGTTTTATTTAAAATATGTCTAATAATAAACTAAAAATAACCATTGCTAGTGTATTTTTATTTATTATTTTTTCTTTTTATTCCTATTCCGACATCTGTTGTATGTTCGGCGCGACGAGATATTATGGTTGGCCTTTTTCCTTTATTTCTTTGAATAAAACCGTAGAAACTTATGAAGAGGCGAGTAGGATAAAAACCGATTGGTTTTGGAATTTGAAAAAAGACGGGTGGGAGTTTTCTTTTTCCGCTAACCCTATTTCACCAAAACCTTTTCAAGCCATCGCCTTGAATAATCCGGTGATAGGTATGGTATTTGATGTAGGTTTGAGTTTTTTGTTGGTGTGGGGAATAAATAAAATTTATAAAAAATTTTTAAATTAATTTTTATTTTATGAATGGAAAAAATATTTTAATTATTATTGGGGCTACTGCTTTGCTTGGTGCTGGAGTCTATGCTGGTTCAGAATTCATAGATTGGAAAGCAGAACACGATAAAATGGCGCAAGATATAGCAGATAAAAATTTTTGGCAAGATAAACAAACTGAGTGGGAAGAAGATTTGGCTCGTAAAAATAATAAGGAAGAAATAAATTGGGATGAAGAAGGCGCGCAAATGATGTATGAATTGTCAGATGAATCAGCTTTGGGAAAATATTTAGAAATAGATTGGGAAAAAGAAACAGATAAAATGTCTGATGATTTAAAAATTAAACTTTACTCTGGTGTTTGGGAACAAATTGCTACTTATATGAATGGTGAATTGCAAGCAGATAGCGCTAAAGCAACTCTTGTTTTGAGTAAAGATAGTTATGAATCCAAAACCAGTTGCGTCTCTACCGGAGGTTTGAAAATTTTGGATGAAGTGATGGCAATGACAGTGAAAACAAATACTTGTTATGCTGGCATGATAGGTAGTACTGTTGACTATAGTTACGAACTTTCCAAAGACGCGCAGATTTTAGTTTTGAATTATAGTCAAGGAGATTTTTCTATGCGTGAGGTTTTCAAAAGAGTGAAAAATAAATAAAGTTTGTATATGAAAAAACAAATCATCGTCATCCACGGCGGAGATAGTTTCAACAGTTACAAACAATATTTTTCCAATTTAAAAAACATCAAAATCAATTTTGAGAAAATGTTTCGTAAAGGTTGGAAAGATGGTCTCCCCAAAATGCTTGGCAAAAACTATCAAGTAATAATGCCGAGCATGCCCAATAAATCCAATGCCCGTTTTGAGGAATGGAAGATTTGGTTTGAAAAATTGTTCCCATTTTTGAATAGAGAAGTTGTGTTGGTCGGTCATTCGCTTGGCGCGAGTTTTTTATTGCGTTATTTATCCGAAAATAAATTCCCGAAAAAAATCAAAGCGACTTTTTTGGTTTCCGCGCCATATCAACAAAAGGGGATGCGTACCGATTTGGGCGATGATTTTCGTTTTGGCCAAGATATGAGTTTGTTAATCAAACAATCCCCGAGGCTGGTTTTTTATCAGAGTCAAGACGATAAGGTCGTGCCTGTCTCCGATTTTGAAAAATTCAAAGATCTTTTTCCCGGCGCTTGTTTTGTAGAGTTCAAAGATAGAGGACATTTTGGTCAAGAAAATTTCCCGGAAATAGTCAGGGATATAAAGAAAATATAATAAAGAGGATACTGGATATTAAAACCCCGGCTGAAAGGCCGGGTTTTATAATAGGATTGACTTTTGTTAAATTTTATGTTATAATCTCGAGTTAGTGTTCTTTTTATTATAAATCCAAAATATCATGGAGGTGGCTCATGCCGAGAGAAGGAAATGTTACGCGGGTGATTTTTGTCCCCGCTGAACAGATTGAAAAAGAAAATCGTCTTTCAGTGAGAACGACGATGCGTCTTGAACGAGCCCTGGCTCTTTTTAAGACGGGAGAGTATGATCTGATTATTCTTTCGGGAGGTATTTTCAATCCTCTCGAAGTGCAGACAGTTTCTGCAGCCAGACTGATGAAGACCTGGCTTTTGCAGAAAGAGGTGAAAAGAGAGTGTATTATTACAGAGAATCATTCTCTCGACACCTACGAGAATATAAAGTTTTCATTCGGGCATCTCTGGTCGTGTTTCAAAGAAAAATATTCTCCCTTTTCCGGAGTTGTCGGTTGTGGCGCTGACCGTGCATCAATCATAGAGGGGAGCTTCAGGGGAGAAATCACCCTGATAAGTGACTACTGGCATTTAGAACGCTTTAAGGTTATTGTCGCACATTCGACATCTGTTTTTGCCACAATGCCGTGGATCTACGAAGATTCCGGCTATAAGCTTGATTTTATCGGGAGGATCAAGGAGAAAATTTTTCTCCTTATCACCAAAAATGACCCCGAAGGCACAGGGTGGTTGGCAAGGTTTAACCGCTATTGCCGCCGCCAACTATAAAATTTTGTTTTTTGGATTTTTATAACCGTCTTGGCTTTATGTCACGACGGTTTTTTATTACTTGTATGCATTGATTTTTTCTCTTTTATTTTTAATCAAAAAATGTTATAATTTCTTCAAATAAAACTATTTATTATGACCAAACCTCGTCGTGTTGCCATTTTTGACATTGACGGAACGATATTTCGCTCCAGTTTGTTGATAGAAGTGACGGAAGAATTAATAGAACAAGGAATATTTCCGACTAAGGTCAGAAATATTTATATGAAGCCTTATAAAAATTGGTCCAATCGTCGCGATACCTACGAAAAATATATTGATTCGGTAGTTGTGGCTTTCATGAAAAATATCAAAGGCGTGGATTATAAAGCTTTTGCTAAAGTAGCAAACAAGGTGATAAACGCCAAAAAAGACCGAGTTTATCGTTACACTCGCGATTTGGTGTATGAATTGAAAAAGAAAGGATTTTTCCTTTTAGCTATTTCTCAATCTCCCAAAGAATTGGTTCAAAATTTCGGTTATAAAATGGGTTTTGATAAAGTTTACGGTCGAGATTATGAAGTTGGTAAAAATGGTAAGCTTACCGGCAAAGTTTTGTTTTTGGATTTGATAGAAGATAAAGCCAATGTTTTGAAACGCGCGGTGGAAAGAAATAACCTGACTTTGAGAGGGTCTTACGGAGTCGGGGACAGCGAGGGTGATATTACTTTGTTGCAAATGGTAGAAAATCCTATTTGTTTCAATCCCAATAATAAACTATACCAACACGCCAAAAAACACGGTTGGGCTGTGGTGGTGGAGAGAAAAGATAATATATATAAATTATGATACTTACTATATTAATAATATTGGTTTTGGTGATTATCGGAGTGGTGAGTCGGTATTTTATTGATTAATCAAATTAAAAAATAATTTATTAATAAAATTTTATGACCAAAAAATTATCATTATTACTCGGGATTGTTATTGTCTTGGCCGGGGCAAGTGTTTTTTTGACACTTTATCCGGAAAAAATCAGTAATCGTAATTTTGTAGATGAAGGACAAAAACAACCTGTCGGCATGGCTAATCCGGCGAGTGTAAATTGCGCGGAAAAGGGCGGAACTTTGGAAATCAAAGAAAACGGTGTCGGACAATATGGATTATGTTTTTTTGATGATAATCGAGCTTGCGAAGAGTGGGCTTTGATGCGAGGCGAATGTCCGCTTGGCGGGATGAAAACTACGGGATATGACACTGAAGAACAAAGATATTGCGCTTGGGTAGGAGGACATACGACGACTAACGAAGGTGGTGTTTGTACTTTTGATGACGGATCAACCTGCGCGCTTGATAAATTATATAAAGCGGAATGCAAAAGAGGTGAAATGAAAAATTAAGTTATGCACAAATATTCGATTAGACGAAAAAAAAGCGACGAACAAAAATTTACAGAAAAAAAAGACGATAAAAATCGTTTTTCTAATATTGAAATAAATGATGAATTTGCGGAAGCTCTGGATATTTTGGAAAATCGCCGCGACCATATTTTTTTGACCGGTAAAGCCGGAACGGGCAAATCCACATTGCTTGAGTATTGGCGCGCCAAAACCGGACAAAATATCGCCGTGTTGGCGCCAACCGGCGTGGCTGCGCTCAATGTTCGCGGACAAACTATCCATTCTTTTTTTGGTTTTCGTCCGGGGATAACCCCGAATATGGTTCGTAAGCACGGACAAGCCGGAGCCAATTCACTTTATGGTAAATTGGATGCATTGGTAATAGACGAGATTTCCATGGTGCGTGCCGATCTTTTGGATTGTATTGATAAGTTTATGCGACTGAACGGCAAAGATCCGCGAAAACCTTTTGGCGGAACCAGAATGATATTTTTGGGAGATCTATATCAACTTCCGCCCGTGGTGACTGATGATGAAAAAGATTATTTCAACGATTATTACGCTTCACCGTATTTTTTCTCCGCCAAAGTTCTCAACGACAAAAGATTGCTTGGTGATGATTTTACTTTTAGGATATTAGAACTAAATAAAATTTACCGACAAAAAGACGGGGGATTTATAAAATTACTCAATCGGGTGCGAGAAAATTTGGTTGAAGAAGAGGATTTGAAATTACTCAATAAACGCGTTGATCCGAATTTTGTCTGTCCGGAAGATGATTTCTATATTTATCTTACCGCTACCAATGCGCTCGCCGCGCAAATAAATGAAAATCGTTTACGAAAACTGCCGGATGCGGAAAGAACTTTCAAAGGTAAGATGGAAGGTGATTTTGAAGATCGGGTAATTCCGGCGGAAAATCTCCTCAAACTCAAAGTCGGCGCGCAAGTAATGTTGCTCAATAATGACAAAGAAAGTCGTTGGGTCAACGGCACTGTGGGAAAAGTGGTTGATATTGGTAGAGAAATAAAAGGCGCCAAAATTTCAGTGGAACTTGATGGGGGAGATATAGTGGAAGTTTTACCTTACACTTGGCACAATTACAAACATTTTTTGGATAAAGGAAAAAATAAAGTGGAAACCGAAATTGTCGGTACTTACACTCAATATCCACTCAAGCTCGCTTGGGCCGTGACTATTCACAAAGCGCAAGGCAAAACTTTTCAAAAAGCTATCCTGGATATCGGTTGGGGAACGTTCGCGCACGGACAACTCTATGTTGCGCTTTCTCGTTGTTCCAATTTATCCGGACTTGTTCTCAAACAACCGCTTCTCAAACGACATGTTATCACCGATCCGGCTGTTACTGATTTTTTAAAAAATCAGTAAATTAGCCAATTTCAAAATTACAAGATTTAAAGATTAAGCCGCCTTATTGGCGGTTTTTTTATTTTTTATTTTAAAAATGGTATAATAATTCTGTCATTCTGAGTGAAACGAAGAATCCCTTCAATAAAACTTCAGAATAACGAAAAATTTGTAATCTTTAAATCTTTTAATCTTTAAATAAATTTTGTATGTCAAAATTTGTTAAATATTTTATAGCCATTGCTATTCCTTTATTAGCCAGTGGAATAGGTTCTTTATTTACCACCCCGAGCATTCCAGGTTGGTATACAACGTTGGTTAAACCGAGTTTCAATCCGCCAAGTTGGGTATTCGGACCGGTTTGGACGATACTTTTCATCATGATGGGTGTGGCGTTTGCTCTTATTTGGATGAATAAACAAGGAAATTGGTTTACCAGATTATTCAAAAAGGAACATTTTAGACAATGGGCTTTTACCGCTTATTTTGTTCAATTGACGTTAAATGTTTTTTGGTCGATTTTTTTCTTCGGCCTTCATAATCCGCTTTTGGCTTTTATAGATATAGTATTTTTATGGTTTGCCATTGCTACCAATATTTATTTCTTTTATAAAATCAACAAAACAGCGGGTTATTTACTTATTCCTTATTTACTTTGGGTAAGTTTTGCTAGCGTACTTAACTTAACAATCGTACTAATTAACTAAATAATGATTACAAAAATTGCAAAAATTACAGAGATTGAAAATTCAATGTAAATTGTAAATTAAAAATTTATGAAAATATTGATTGTATATTTTAGTCGAACAGGGATGACGAAAAAAGTTGCGGAGGAGTTGAAAAATAAACTTGGCGCCGATATCGAGGAGATAACAGACCCGACGGACAGGCGTGGTGTGCTCGGATATTTCAAATGTGGAAAAGAAGCAATGCAAAAAATATCTGCACCGATTAACCCGATAAAATCGGATTTTAACGTCTATGATTTGGTGATCGTCGGTACTCCGGTTTGGGGTTGGAATATTTGTTCTCCGATCAGAGGTTTGATGGTTAAATATGGACAAGTTATGAAGAAAATAGCTGTTTTTTGCACTCAGGGAGGCTCTGGAGCGGAGATTGCCGTAAAAACGATAGAAGAGCTGTCCGGCAAGAAAACCATCGCCAGTGTGGCGATAAATAACAAGGAAATGCAGAGTGCGGGGTTTGACAAAATATTGAACGATTTCGTGGAAAAAGTTACAATGAAGTAAGGGTGATGATTGAAAAATTACAAGATTACAAGATTGCAAGATTCCTTTTGCAACTTTGTGTTTCGTTGTTTAATCTTTCAATCTTTAAATTTTTTAATTATCTAATTTTAAAAAAGTATGGGTCCAAAAACAAAGAAAAACTTGGAAGAAGCTTTTTGCGGAGAAAGTAAAGCAAGAAATAAATATACTTATTATTCTTCCGTTGCTCGCAAAGCAGGTTATATCCAAATTGCAAATATTTTTGAAGAAACTGCTAATAACGAAAAAGAACATGCCAAACTCTGGGCTAAAGCTCTGGGAATGGTAAAAGATTTACCAGATGATCTCAAAGACGCTATTGAGGGTGAACTTTATGAAACCAATGAAATGTATCCGCGCATGGAAAAAGAAGCAATAGAAGAAGGAGAGACGGAAATCGCCAAAATGTTCAAAGAAGTCGGTGAAGTAGAAGAAAAACATGCTATTCGCTATCAAAAATTGTTAGAAAATTTAGAAAAAGGCGAAGTATTTAAAAAAGAAGATTCAAAACGTTGGAAATGTAACAATTGCGGATATATCCATGAAGGCGATGAAGCTCCGGATAAATGCCCGGCTTGTTCCCATCCGCAAGGATATTTTGAAGTATTTGTAGAGACCTACTAAATTTAACTGTCATCCTGAGTGTAACGAAGGATCTGTAAGAAAAGATTTTGCCTGTTGCAGATTCTTCACTTCGTTCAGAATGACACCAATACTATGGCTAGAATAAACGAAATTTATAAGTGTGCGACTTGCGGCAATATTGTCGAAGTCACACACGGAGGTGCCGGACAATTGGTTTGCTGCGGCAAGCCGATGCTTTGGATGGAGGAAAATACCATAGACGCGAGTTTGGAAAAACACGTGCCGGTGATTGAAATTTCGGAAGGAAAGATAAAAATCAAAGTCGGCACTGTGGAACATCCTATGACTGAGGAACATTATATTGAATGGATAGAATATGTCACAGCGGAAAAAGTAGATAGAAAATATCTCAAACCCGGAGACAAGCCCGAAGCGGAATTCGGTTTGACTGATGATGGTTTTGCCAGAGCTTATTGCAATTTACATGGACTGTGGAAATCGAAATAAATTGCAGAAATTACAGAGATAGCAAAGATTGCAGAAATTAAAAAACCGCTGATGAAGCGGTTTTTTAATAAAAAAATCCGTTCACATTGCTGTGAACGGAAGGAAAAGAACTTTATTCTTCGTTATCTTCGGATAAAGCGGTGATAACGGTCGCGCCGATTACTATCATAATAATAGCGACCGGCAATAGAATAGGATATTTAATAGGTTTAGGAAGTTTATCAAGCCAGTTGAAGAATTTTTCCAGGAGATATTCCCGGGAATTCATGGTCTCGGTCATAATACCCCTCCTTAAAAGTAACTGATGTTTTCCTCTTCAAAAAGACGGATGCTATTGAAAGCGTCAATGAACCAGGAGAGATGCGAGAAGAGAGGATTTTTTTTGAAATCTTCTTCTGTCTTGGTAAGCGCGATTTCCAGATCGGAAACCGTACTGACCAGTTTCTTGGCCAGGTAATGGTTGTCGGCACCTTGTGAAAACAGTCGGCTCATCAGAGCCGTTCTGCGTTTGACACAGGTGATTCGATAGCTGATGATAGCCGGAAGTTTTGTTTCTTCCGTTTTTTCCAAAAAAGAAACGAATTCTTTCATGGTTTTTGCGCTTTCTTCCTTCCAGTTCATGGCCTTCCTCTTTAAAAAGTGGATAAACACACTTTGTTGTCAAAAGAACGGATTAATAAATATACCAAAATTATCGGTTTTTGTCAATATAAAACTGTCCGCTTCAGACGGACAGTTTTTTAATACTTTATTATTGGGTGTTAAAAGATAATGTTATTGGGTGTTCGCGGATAGGTGATTACATCACGCACGTTTTTCATCCCTGTGAAATACATTATAGCGCGTTCAAAGCCCAGTCCGAATCCGGTATGAGGGAAAGTGCCGAATTTGCGAGAATCCAAATACCAAGAATAATCATCCGGATTGAGGCCGTGATCTTTTAATTTTTGCGTTAAAATATCCAAACGTTCTTCACGTTGCGATCCGCCGATGATTTCACCGATTCCCGGCACGAGCAAGTCAGTGGCAGCCACGGTTTTGCCGTCATCGTTGAGGCGCATATAAAACGCTTTTATTTCTTTCGGATAGTTGTAGACAAATACCGGTTTTTTATAAACGGTTTCTGCAAGATATCTTTCATGTTCGCTTTGCAAACCATCTTCCCATTTTACCGGGTATTCAAATTTTACTTTGGCTTTTTTGAGAATTTCAATCGCTTCCGTATAAGTAATTCTGGCAAAATCATCTTTTAGAATATTTTCCAATTTTTCTATCAATCCCGGTTCGATGAATTCGTTGAAAAATTTCATTTCATCCGGCGCTTTTTCTAATAAATCTTTGATAAGATATTTGACAAATTCTTCGGCCAAATCCATATCATCAAACAGATCGGCAAAAGCTATCTCCGGTTCAATCATCCAAAATTCATTGGCGTGACGAGCGGTATTGCTATTTTCCGCGCGAAATGTCGGCCCGAAAGTATAGACATTACGATAAGCAAAACACATTGATTCCACGGCCAATTGTCCGGAAACGGTAAGATAAGCTTCTTTTCCGAGTAATTCTTCGGAATAATTGATTTTCCCTTCAGCGGTTTTGGGAAGTTTGTTCAGGTCAAGTGTAGTGACGCGAAACATTTCACCTGCGCCTTCAGCGTCGTTACTCGTGATTATCGGAGTGTGAATATAAGTAAAACCTTTGTTTTCAAAAAAACGATGGATAGCTTGCGCTACTATGGAACGCGCGCGGAAAGTAGCCATAAAAGTATTGGTGCGCGGACGTAGGTGGGGGACAGTGCGTAAAAATTCAAAAGAATGACGTTTGGTTTGGATGGGATTACTCAAATCAGAGACGCCGACGATTTCAATACTCTTGGCTTGAACTTCAAAAGCTTGTTTTTCACCTTCGGACTTCACCAATTTACCCTCAACAATGAGAGATGAACCGGTATAAATATTTTCCAATTCGGAAAAATTTGGCAATTTATCGGTTAAAACGATTTGAATATTTTTGTAACATGAACCGTCGTTAAATTCGATAAAGGCAAATGTTTTGGAAGAACGGGAAGTGCGGACCCAACCGGAAAGGCGCACTTCTTTGTCCAAGAATTTTTTTGGGTTTTCCCAAATTTGTTTTACTAAGACGTTATTTTTTGACATAAGCGGATGAAGTTTAGTTGAAAATTACCTGTTAATTATACAACAATTCATTATAAGATTGCAAGAAATGTCATCCTGAACGCAGTGAAGGATCTGTAAGTAAAATAATTACTTTTTGCAGACCTACCTGCCGGTAGGCAGGTTCTTCGCTTCGCTCAGAATGACAATAAAATTATTTCACGGGGTAAAAAAAAGACCCCGCAGGGTCTTGGGTTAATTGAAAGAAAAAATACGATTTTCTTTCGGAGGAGTGCTTACCGGAATTACCTGGTTTTTTTTCAGGTAACCGTAAATAAGAACTCCTTCCTTATTTGACCAACACTTCAAAGAAGCACAGCCGATGATTTTAGTCATCTCGATTTCTTTTTGGTGAAAGGTTTTTTTCTCGCAGATTACGCAAATGTTTTTTGGTAGTTTTTCGATATCCGTTTTTCTGTACAACGCGTACAAAGTAACAGGTTCGCCTTCGACAAGCGGATTGTGACACCAAGGACACACAAAATGACTTGTCGTTACTACTTCTTTTTTTCTTCTCTGGAAAAATTTTTCCAAGAATTTTTCGAAAAAATTTCTCATGATATGCTCCGTATTGAAAGTTTGATAATAAAGAACGACTGCAGTATACATTCAACCGGTGTAAATGTAAAGGATGTTGAAGATTAATAAAGGCGCGTGTACGGTCACGCGCCAAGGTGTTGATCTTTGCGTTTGTTTGTTCGATTGCCATGGCATAGGGTTGATCCTGGTTTTCGCATGTAAACAGAGTTCACATCTACTTGCCATCAGGAGGGCTCGAAAGAAACCGTATTCTTTCGGACAAACCAGCGGGCCCCCAAGAAGAGAGCTGCGCTGGGAGAATGGCCTCCCGGTTTTCACAGATAACGAATCGGCGACGATAATGTGGCGGATTTACCGCGGAGAAAAGAACCGTCGCCCCCTACTCAATCGCAAACACAAAGAACAACAGATGATTATAGCATAAAACAGAAGATTTGTCAATATTTGCTTTATTATCAACCTTTGACTATAATACAAACAGAAGGAAAAAGGCCAAAATAGGCCCTTTACCAACTTTCCGGGGGAGGATAAAATGCCGGAAAACAACAAAAGTTGTCCTTTATGCGGCGGACAACTGAAAAAAAGCCGTGTAGGCAGTGTTGTCAACATCATGGTGGGCGAAATTCAACACCTTTTCGCCAAAGGGTTGACAATGGAAAAAAAACCGTTCCTTTCATTTAGGTGTTGGGGCTACCAATGTCAGAATTCTCAATGCGGAAATATCTTTTCCGCAAGACAACTTGAGCAAGAGAAGGAGGAGTATCTTCACCAAACAGCATGCGGGTAGCTTTTGCCCAAAGGCGGTTCTTCTTTAACAGCGTTCGCGCTGTAAACTGAAGACCGCCTTTACTTTTTTTATAATTTATTTTAATATTTTAAAAGAACTTTTGATAAACAGGAGGAAAGAGGAAAAATGGAAAAGTTTTGTTCTCTAACCGGAGATATTGTTGGCGGTTGTGTGATAGTTTTTGTCATCGCCGTATCTCTGGTTATTGTTACAACGCCGGTGATTATCTGTCGCGGCGGCCTGGAAATTTTCTGGTTTTTTCAAACCAAAAAATACAAGGCAAAACAAGGCTCTTTTTAACCCTTTCGCGCGAAAGGGTTTTTTATTATATTATTATATATAGTTGACAAAACCGCTATTATGTTCTATGATTAGCTGTTCTTTAAAAATAAAATTATTCCCGATTTTTTAATAAATAATGGAGGAAAAAGAATGAATGGCTTCGATTATTTTAAAGGAATTGACCCAACAATCCCGGTGGAAAAGTGCAAAAAATGCGGAAGAGGGTTCATGATGCTTTTTGGAGAAATTCCGAGAGTAGATTATCCTTTCATTCCGCCAAATGAAGAGGATCCCGTTCTTGTCAATCTCTCGTTGAGAAAACCAGGAGAAGACAAGGAAAAGTTAATTGCCGGAATAATCCGTCTTTTTTACAGGTGCAACTGTTGCGGTAACAAAGAAAACACCGCTACTGGCAGAGAAAAAAACGAGACGGAAATTATCGGTAAACATGGAACCACCCAACCCGGTGATAGCCTGGAAATGGAATAGTTTTTTATTCAACCAAAGGCCTTGATCTCAAGGTCTTTTTTTATTTTGTTTTTTGTTTTAGCCAGGGTTGTCTTTTTTCTTCTTTTACGTTATGATAAAGACACTAAAATTAATAAATTTATGTCAAAAAACACTTTAAATAAAGCGCAAAAAACAGCTATTGAATATGTTGATGGTCCGCTCATGATAGTGGCTGGCGCCGGTACGGGCAAAACTACGGTGATTACCAAAAAAATAGCCCACATTTTGGAAAACAAATTGGCAACTCCCGAACAAATTTTAGCTTTGACTTTCAATGAAAAAGCGGCGGCTGAAATGCAAGAGAGATTAGATGAGATGCTATCTATCGGTTATACGGAAATGCAAATTTCCACTTTTCACGCTTTTGCGGAAAAGATTTTGGAAAACTACGGTTTGGATATCGGGCTTTCCAATCAGTTCAAAATTTTGACTGAAACTGACGCTTGGTTATTGATGAAAAAAAATTTGGACAAGTTTAATCTGGATTATTATCGTCCTTTGGGCAATCCGGTGCGTCATATTCACGAACTCATCAAACATTTCAGCAAGTGCAAAGATGAATTGATAACTCCGGAAAAATATCTGGAATACGCGGAAAATTTAAAATTGGATAAAGATAACGTTGAAATCGAAGAAAAAACCCGATTGAGCGAGGTGGCCAACGCTTATCATGTTTACAATCGTCTTTTGCTGGATAGTAATGCTTTGGATTTCGGAGATTTGATTTATTACAGCGTGGAATTATTGAAAAAAAGAAAAAATATTTTGCAACAATTTCATCGCCGATTCAAATATATTTTGGTGGATGAATTTCAAGATGTGAATTACGCGCAATATGAATTGGTCAAAATATTGGTTGAAGGTGGCGCGCAATTGACCGTGGTCGGAGACGATGATCAGAGTATCTACGCTTTCCGTGGCGCCAATGTGAGTAATATTTTGCGTTTTAAAGAAGATTTCAAAAATTGCAAGGAAGTTGTTTTGACGGAAAATTATAGAAGCGGACAAGAAATACTCGATGTTGCTTATAAAAGCGTTGCAAATAACAATCCGGATAGATTGGAAGTAAAATTAAATATTGATAAAAGACTCGTCGCTTCCGGAGAGATAAAAACAGGAGAAGTTATTCACGCTCATTTGGAAACTCTGGACGATGAAGCCAAATTTGTCATTGATGAAATAAAGAAAATAAAAGAAAAAAACAAAGATGTCACTTGGGACGATTTTGCCATTTTGGTGCGTGCCAATTCTCATGCCGACCCTTTTATAAATTTATTGCAAAATTTCGGCATCCCTTACGAATTTTTGAGCAGTAGCGGATTGTTTCGTCAAGAAGTTGTTTTGGATTGTTATAATTTTTTCAAAGCTATAGACGGTTATCATGAAAATACCGCAATTTATAGAATATTACGTTTGCCGTTTTTGGAGGTAAGTGAAAATGATTTGCAAAAAATGCTTTTATTTGCCAAACGTAAAACCGTATCTTATTACGAAGCTCTGAAACGCGGCAAAGAATACGGACTCGGTAAAGAAGGCGAGAAAATTTTTGCGGAAATCCTCGATTTTTTACACGAGGGGATGAAACAACAGAAAAGCGAAAAACCCACCAGAATTTTGTATAATTTTTTGGAAAATAGCGGTTATTTGAAATTTTTGGCGCGCGGCGAACAAGAAGGAAACAGAGAAGTTATTCGTCGAATTTATCAATTGAAGCAATATTTTGATTACGTGCAAAATTTCGAAAAAATGGTTCCGGGAGCCAAAGTTTCCGATTTTGTCGCGCATTTTGCCGATGTACTGGATGCCGGAGATTTGGGTGTTCTCAAACAACCGCAAGAAAGTCCGGATTCGGTCAATATCATGACTGTACACATGTCCAAAGGTTTGGAATTCAAATATGTTTTTGTGGTTAATTTGGTGGAAGATAGATTTCCGACTAGAAAAAGAAATGAAGGTATAGATATGCCAATACCTCTTCTTCACGAACAGATGCCCGAAGGGGATTATCATCTGCAAGAAGAAAGAAGGTTGTTTTATGTGGCAATTACTCGCGCCAAAGAAAAACTTTATTTATTGTCCGGAAAAAATTACGGCGGATCTCGTGATAAAAAAATCAGTCGATTTTTGAACGAGCTCGGATATACGGTCGGTAAATATGACAAGAAAAAATCCACAAGCGCTTTACCAAAATTGGAAAAAGTCAACGAAGAAAAAGGTAAGTTTATTTATGATTTACCGAAAAGTTTTTCTTTTTCTCAAATCAGTTCTTATGAAGATTGTCCTTACCAATATAAATTGAAAAATATTTTGCAATTGCAGATTAAAGGCGGTCCGCAATTTTCTTTCGGCCAAAGTATGCATTCCACTTTGCAAAAATTTTATATCCGCATCAAAGACTTGAATTCCGCTAAACAAGAAAGTTTATTTGGTTTACCGGAAAAAAATTCGAAAATCGACGGTGAAATAAAGGTTCCGACTTTGGAAGAATTGTTGAAAATGTATGAAGAATCGTTTATCGATGATTGGTATAATAGTGCCAAACAACGCGAAGATTATTTTTTGCGAGGTAAAGAAATATTGCGTGATTATTATCGTGTTAACGAAGGTAAATGGACCGTGCCGGTAGCCTTGGAGCAAAGATTCAAATATAAATTGGGAAAGTATCTGATTTCCGGACGAATTGACAGGATAGATATGACACCGGATAAAAAATTAAAAATCGTGGATTATAAAACCGGAAATCCAAAAGAAAAGCTGGAGACCGAAGATAAAAATCAATTGTTAATATATCAATTGGCGTTATCCTCTTTGCCGGAATTTAAAAATCTCGGAGAAGTGAACGCTTTGACCTATCTTTATTTGTCCGATCAAAGCGAACTGACTTTTATCGGCACGGAAAAAGAATTGGAAAAAATAAAAGAGAAAATCACGGAAATTATCGATGCTATAAATTCCGGTAATTTTGAAGCCGAGCCGAGTAAATTTACTTGCGCGCGTTGCGATTTTCGAGATATTTGCGAATTCAGAGAATAATATGAAATCACTTTTTTCTATTTTAAAAGAAAAAATTCAAGATACGCCGGTATTGCGCAGCGCCAATGCTTCTTTAACTGTTGAAGAAGCCAATAAAATATTGGGTGAAATTTTCGGTCAAGAAGCCATGTCTTTTTTGCAAGCGCGTTATATCAAAAACGATATTTTACACATCTGGTGTCAAAGTCCGACCGTAGCCAGTGAAATACGACTTAATGAAAATGAAATTTTGGCTAAAATAAGAGAAAAAAATACTTCAGCTAAGATTATCAGAATAAAAACCATAGTTTAGCTTGCCAAAAGGGCTTTTCTTCTGTTAAAATCAATTTACTATGAACTTAAAAGAATATCTATTTTCCATAGGTTTGGGCTCTTTACTTTGTATTACGATTTGTATTTTGGTGGTCATGAATTTTGATCCGGAAATTAACGCTACTTTGCCTTTGGTTTTCTTTTATTCCAGTTTATTTATGGGAATTTTTAGCGGTTTTTCTTTTTTTGCTATTTTGGCGAAAAAGATAAAATATCGCGAAGATGAAATAGTGTTTCGTCAAATCAAAAAAGTTTTTCGCCAAGCATTGATTTTTTCTTGTTTAGTGTCCGGAATCTTATATTTGGCGCATATGGATTTGCTCAACTGGTTAACATTTTTACTTATAATTTTCTTTTACTTAATTTTTGAGGGGGTAATTTTCAGCAAGGGGGAGATGCAACAATAGAATATGTTAGATAAAATTTTTAACAAATTTAGAAAAGATATCGGTATAGATTTAGGGACCGCCAACACCTTGCTTTATTTCAAAGGGCGAGGAATTGTGATTAATGAACCCAGTGTGGTAGCCGTCAACACCAAGACTGAACAGATTTTGGCCGTCGGTAACGAAGCCAAAGATATGATCGGAAAAACTCCGCCTCATATTTTAACCACCAAACCTCTGACCAATGGTATTATTTCCGATTTTGAAGTTACGGAAAAAATGATTACTTACTATATTGAAAAAATTAATGCCGGTAGTGTGGGTTTTGTCGCGCGACCGAAAGTGGTTATTGGCGCCCCGCTTGATTTGACGGAAGTGGAACGTAAAGCGGTGAGCGATGCTGTTTTAAATTCCGGAGCTTCCAAAGTTTTTATCGTGGAAGAACCGATGTTGGCGGCCATAGGTTCTCGTATGCCGGTAAAAGATCCTGTCGGTAATTTCATCATTGATATCGGCGGTGGAACTACTGAAATCGCGGTTATTTCTTTGTCGGGTATAGTCAAAAGCAAATCTATCAAAATAGCCGGCGATGAATTTAATCAAAATATCATGCAATACGCTCGTGATAATTTCAATTTATTGGTCGGTGAAAGACAAGCCGAAGAAATTAAAATTAAAATCGGTTCGGCTGTAGAATTGCCTGAAAGAATGGAATTTCCTATGCGCGGTCGCGATATGGTCACCGGGTTGCCTAAAGAAGTTATCATCAACGACAAACAGGTGCGTGAAGCTCTTTCTCGTTCGCTCAAAGCTATTATAGACGATATAAAAGCAACGGTGGAAATAACCCCGCCGGAACTTATTGCTGATATTCATGAGCGAGGGATTTTGCTTACCGGAGGTGGAGCTTTGTTGCGAGGTATTGACCAGTTGGTTTCTCGAGCCACGGAATTGCCGGTGCGTGTGGCTGATGATCCGCTAACGGCCGTGGTACGCGGTTGCGGTATGTTGCTCGATGATGAAGAATTGTTGCAAAACGTGGCGGTATTTCCGACTCAAGACAATATAGATTAAAATTATGCGTAAAAGTAATTGGCAAAAAACGACTATTTTGATCGGGGGAATAATTTTATTCCTCGTTTTTTTTAATTATCTTGGCTGGTTTGATTTCGGAAAAAAAGTATTACGTCAATTATTTGTGCCGTTTATCAGACAAAGTGGCGATTTCAGTGTCAAAATAAAAGACGATTATGAATTTTTTCAAAATCGTGAACAATTTTTCAATGCTTATCGCGCCGCACAATTATCTTTGCAAAAAAAAGACGAGAACGAAGCAAAGCTGAAATTATTGGAAGAAGAGAATAGTGAATTAAAAAAACAACTGGGATTTAAAGATAAAACACATTACAACGTCGTGTTGACCAAAGTTATAGGTAATAATTTGGAAGGAACGGAAAAAACCATCATTATTGACAGGGGAGAAAATGAAGGGATAAAAGTGGGGGATCCGGCGGTGGTGGACGAGGGTGTGTTGGTGGGAAAAGTTATTAAAACCGAAAAAGATATATCTATAATTCGGTTGCTTAGCGACAATCAAAGTAAAGTAGCCTCAACCATCATCAATCGTGAAAAAAGTTTGGGCGTGGTCGAAGGTGGTTATGGTTTGTCGGTAAAAATGAACTTTATTCCTCGCAACGAAGTGGTGCAAATAGGTGATTTGGTGGTTACTTCCGGGTTGGAGGAAGATACGCCCCGAGGTTTACTCATCGGAAAAGTGGCGGCCATAGAAAACGAAGCTTACCAACCTTTTCAACAAGCCATATTGACTCCGAGCGCCGATTATAATCGTTTTGTTTATATTAGTATCATCTTAACGCAATAATTATGTTTAAGTTGATAATGTCTTTTTTGTTTAAAGCTGTATTGTTGGCCGGAATTTTTATCGCGCATATTTGGGTAAACAATGTATTGCCTTATCCTTTTGAACATATTAATTTGATTTTTGCTTTTCTTTTTATTTATTTATTAACCGATGAAAACGCTCAGGCGCTATGGTATGCTCTGATTCTCGGCCTTTTTTTGGAACTTTTTGTTTCCGCTTCTTTTGGTGTGACGATGTTATCTCTTTATTTTTGTATTTTATCCACTTCTTGGCTTTTAACTTATTTTTTGACCAATCGCAGTTTTTATATCGTTACTTTGGCCGCCGCGATAAGTATGTTCATTTATAGGATTTATTTTTTGGGATTAAATTCTATTTTTAACTTTTTTTTCAAAAGAAATTTTTTATATACTTCGCGTACAGCCGCGGATTATGCCTATGAGATGGCTCTGACCGCGCTTTTTGTCATGTTGGTTTACCTGTTGCTGTCGCGCATCATAAAAAAATTAAACCCGAAATATTTGGGAAAATATGAGTAAAGAAGTTTTTGAATTTTTTGATAAAAGCGAAGGTGATCTCAGTGGTAAATATCGTCAAACTTGGGTGGAAGAATCTTTCAGTTTTGAACAACAAACCGGAAAACAAAGAATTTTTTCCGCTACCAAAGATCACCTCGGCCCCTCGTTAAACGCCAAAAAAATATTTTATTTTTTTCTGGCGATTGTTTTTGGTGTTTTAATTTTAGTTTCCCGAGTTTTATTTTTACAAGCTGTCAAAGGTGAAGAATACCGCTTGCTTGCGGAGAATAATCGCGCTCGTATTCGTCCTATTCCGGCGGAACGCGGTATTATCTATGATCGTTTTCAAACACAATTAGTGCAAAATATCCCCAGTTTTTCTCTTTCCATAGTTCCTCAAGATTTTCCCAAAGATAAAGAATTGGCAAAAAAAACCATGGAGCGATTATCTTTTATGACGGGAGTTAAACAAGAAGAAATAGAACGTCTTTTGGAAAAATATGGTTCATACAGTTATGAATCTTTGGTAATAAAAGAAAATCTTGATTATGAAACAGCTCTCAAGCTCTATATTGAAAACGCCGATTTACCGGGAATTCTGATAGAGAAAGGCACAAAAAGACTTTATTTGAATCGTGATCCTGCCGAAAAAGAAGGAACTTTGAGTTTATCTCATTTACTCGGATATTTGGGTAAACTCAATGATGATGATTTGACGCGACTTAAAAGCAAAGGTTATTTAACTACGGATAATTTGGGGAAAGCGGGCATTGAAAAAACTTACGAAGAAGTCTTGCGCGGAGTTTATGGGAAGAAAAAAGTGGAAGTGGACGCTTTGGGTAAAGAGCAAAATGTTTTAGCCGAAGAACCGCCGACTCCGGGAAAAAATCTGGTTTTATCGCTTGATGCGCAGGCTCAAGTTAAATTGGAAAAATTATTAAGCGCACAATTAAAGAAAATAGGTAAAAGTAAAGGATCAGCTATAGCTATGAATCCGGAGACTGGAGAAATTTTGGCTATGGTTTCTTTACCGTCTTTTGATAATAATGATTTCTCCGGCGGTATTTCCACAGAACGATATCGTCAATATCTTTATGACAAAAACAAACCTTTGTTTAATCGCGCTATCGGCGGCGCTTATCCTTCCGGTTCAACCGCCAAATTGGTGGTAGCGGCCGCAGCTTTGCAAGAACATGTAGTTTCTCGCACTACGGCTTTTCTTTCTACCGGAGGATTGGAAGTCGGAAATTGGTTTTTCAAAGATTGGCAAGCCGGAGGTCATGGTATAACCAACGTGGTCAAAGCACTAGCCTGGTCGGTAAATACTTTCTTTTATTATGTAGGCGGCGGGTATAATAATTTCTCCGGTTTGGGAGCGGACAAGATTATTCAATATATGAAAGAGTTTAATCTTGGAAAAAGCACAGGCATAGATTTACCAGGAGAAAATACCGGTTTTGTTCCGAGTAAACAATGGAAACAAGAAACTAAAAATGAACGCTGGTATGTCGGAGATACATACAATCTGGCTATCGGGCAAGGGGATTTATTGGTGACTCCGTTGCAAGTAGCAGTTTGGACCGGAGCGGTTGCTAATGGAGGTAAAGTGATAAAACCTCATCTGGCAAAATATGTTGTCGATACTTCCGAAAAAACAGCTTATGAAATTTCCACACAAGTCATCAATAGTGGATTTGTCTCTGAAAATAATATCAATATTGTTCGTGAAGGTATGCGTGAATGCGTGAAAACCGGCAGTTGTAAATTGTTGAATTCTTTGCCATTTTTGGCGGCTGGCAAAACCGGAACCGCTCAATGGAGTAAAAAAGCCGATCCGCACGCTTGGTTTACGGGTTTTGCGCCATATAATAACCCCAAAATCGTCATTACTGTGCTTATAGAGGAGGGAAAAGAGGGTTCTACAGCCGCCATGCCGGTAGCCAACGAATTCTTACGTTGGTGGGGTCAAAAATACTTGAAATAATGCTATAATATATCCATGTCCTATTATAATACTTATCTCAAAAAATTGAACTCTGTCTGTAAACGGAAAAAACTTGATTTGATAGAAATCGGTAGAGTTGGATTTAAAAAAGAATATCCGATTTATAAAATCGTTATCAATCCGCTTAAAAAGGGGAGAGTTGTTTGTTTTTCCGCCGGAATTCACGGATATGAAATCGCCGGACCTTGGGCGGTTTTGGAATTTTTGAAAAAACTGAATGTTGAAAAATTAAAAAACAAACTAATCATTTTTCCAGTTGCCAATCCGTCCGGCTTTGACAAAAACATAAGACATAATTGGCAAAGAAAAAATCTGAACGCTTTATTTTGCAGTAAAAAAATGCCGGAAGAAAATAAAATTTTGTTGAATGCCTTAAAAAATGAAAAGGTACGCTTTTTCCACGCTTTACATGAAGATGTAGAAGAAAAATCTTTTTATCTGTATAATTTTGAGAAAAAGCCGGAGAAAATTTATCGTGATATTATCAAGCTTGCCAAAAAATACTTTCCAATAAATTTGGCAAAAGAAATTTATGGTGATAAATCTGTCGGAGGATTAATAATTAATCGAGCAGATGGTTCTTTTGAAGATAGATTGTTTCGCGAAGGCACGCCATATAGTATGTGTACGGAAACTCCGGGAAAACACTCTCTTAAAAAACGCGTTGAATTAAGTGTAGTAATAATGGAAAAAGTGATTAAATTTATTAATAAAAAATAAATAATTGTTATGACTTTAAATGAATCATTTAAAAAAGCGGAAGAAATATTAGGCCCAACCAAAAAAGACATTGATACTGCAATTTTAAGTTTACAAGAATCTGCTACTAAAATTTGGCAGGCTGTGGAAAATGATCAAAAAGACAAAATAAATACTCGCGCGGCGAACGCTTTGATTTCTGTATTTTATGTTATGCGTGAACTTGGAATTAATGATCCGGAAAATTGTTTGTCCATGAGATTTGAAGAAATTAAAAACGAAAATAAATAATATGATTAATATAAGTCCCATTAAAAAAATCATTGAAAATAACGCCGTGGCTTTTGCAACAGTTAATAGATTTGGCAAGCCGAATGTTATCGGTACGGCCTGTCTTAAAGTTGTATCCAAAAATCAGGTTTTGATTACCGACAATTACATGAAACAAACAAAAGCCAATATAATGAAAAATAATAATGTTTGTTTGGCGGTTTGGGATAAAAATTGGAAGGGCTTTAAAATTATCGGTAAAGCCAATTACTATTCCGTCGGCAAATGGAAAGAATTTGTTAAGGAAATGCCGGAAAACAAGGGAATGCCAGCCAAAGGCGCCATAATTATTACCGTTTCCAAAATAATTAAACTTGGATAAAATAATATAATTTTTAACTTCATTGGTAAATTTAAACATCCCGATAAAACTACGGGGTGTTTTTTTTGGCTAATATTAGTACAAACCCTCATTAAACTATTGACAAATTACCATTTTTGTGCTATAATCAACGGTTATTTCAAAATAACACAGTTCTTTTTATAAACAGTCCAAAAAGAGGTGTCTCATGAACAACCAGAGCATTCAAAACCTGGAAAATCTTTTCCGGGAGGAACTTTCGAAGATGAATCTCGACGGCCGGCTCATGGATGAAAATCTGTGCGCTTTACTTAGCAACCAGGAGGAGGTTCGGAAAGAAATTGTCTATACCTTACTCAAACACCGGTTCTGCACGAAGTTCGGCTATGACCGCGAATACTTGGCCATAGTCAACAAAGATCACGAACAGCAGGTTGAATTGGGAAAGAAGAGGCTGGAAATGGTTCTTACATATTTCCCCGAACTCAAATTCGTCGACAACCATATCTTCGACCGACCGCTGGGGCTGGCCGAAGGTTACTTCGTCTTCCCTAAATGGGAAAAAATCGCGGGTTCGCCTTCCGTCGCGGCAAAGCGGATCGATGTCGTGTTGGAGGAAACCAAGCAAGCCAGTTGCTGTTCCTTCCATAATCTCGAACTCCGAGTCAACGAGAGAACCAGGGAGATGTACAAGAAACTGTGCGAACAGCAAAAAGGCGATGTTCTCATCGTGCCCGCACAACTGGGTGGAAAGCATCGTGACATTTCCGTCGTATCGGCCAGAGACAAATTCGCCGACAACGAGTTCGGTCTTATGCTCTACATGGGTGGCCTTTCCATGCTCACCACTCCCGAACTGACAAAGCCCGCGACTCTTTTTCTGAACTATTATATCTGCTGCGGGGAAAATTATCTGGACGGAGAGATGGGCCTCAACTCCTGGAACCACTCGCCGATATATTTCCAGCAGGAAATGGGCGGCAGACTCAGGATGACCCTGGGAGGAATTGCCCACGAAATTTCCAAAAACGGCGATTATCATGAACGCTACGGCTGTATGACTGGATTTGTCCCGGAATAATATCTCGCCCGGACTGTTTTTCCAAAGGGCATTCGCAAACGGATGCCCTTTTTTTCTTGACACTGTTTTATTAAAAAGGTACAATAAAATAAACATATTCCGAAAACTTTCGGAATCTTATTTTTTACTAAAATTGAATTTAAAAAGAAATATGGCGGACAAAATCCACTATTTAAGCAAAGAAAGTTTGGAAGCTCTGAAAAAAGAGTATGATGATGTCAAATACAATCAAATTCCCGCTGTAGCCAACAAAATAAATGAGGCTAAACAACAGGGTGATTTGTCTGAAAATGCCGAATATCATCAAGCCAAAGAAGAAATGGCCTGGGCGCAAGGTCGTCTTTTGGAATTGGACACAATAATCAACAACGCTCAGATCATAGAAAAAGAAAAAACCGGAGGAAAAATCGAAATAGGCAGTACGGTAAAAATAAAAATAAATAACACGGAAAAAACCTATCAAATTGTCGGGGCTCAAGAAGCCGACCCTCTAAACGGCAAGATTTCCAATGAATCACCGCTTGGAAACGCTTTTTTGGGACATAAAGCCGGCGATAAAGTGGAAGTTCGCACACCAGCGGGTTTGCAAAATTACGAGATAAAAGAGGTTATTTAATACGAAATACCAGGAATCCCGTCTTTAACAGGCGGGATTCTTTACTTTTTGGGCAATTTTAGCTATAATTTTATTATAAAAATATAATTAAAATTTCAATATGACTGATAAAAATTTAAGCGAAGAAGCGGTCCGAACAGGCCGACTTGAAGAACTACAGCAACAAGGCATAAATCCTTATCCGAGTTCATGTAAAATGTCTCATTCTATCGCAGAGGCCAGAGCTTTGCCTATGGATAGTACTGTTACATTGGTCGGTCGTTTAGTCGGCAGACGTGAAATGGGGAAATTGTGTTTCGCTCATTTGAAAGATTTTAGCGATAAAATTCAATTGGCCATATCGGAAAAAGATTTGGGTAAAGAAAAATTTAAATTTTTTACCAAAAATTTTGATATTGGTGATTTTCTAGAAATAACCGGGAAAATATTCACCACGCACAAAGGTGAGGTTTCTGTTTTAGTTGAAGAATACAGGCTTTTAACCAAAGCTTTATTGCCGATGCCGGAAAAATTTCACGGATTAAACGATATTGAAGTGCGCTACAGACAACGTTATTTGGATTTATTGGCTAATGAAGAATCCATGAAGATTGCGATTGCTCGCAGTTTGCTGGTCAAAGAATTACGTAATTATTTCAATGAATTGGGTTTTTATGAAGTGGAAACTCCGATTTTGCAATCACTTTACGGAGGAGCCAACGCCAAACCTTTTACTACACATCATAATGCGCTCGGAGCGGATTTATATTTACGTATCGCTCCGGAACTTTATTTAAAAAGATTGATTGTCGGTGGTTTTGAAAAAGTTTATGAAATCGCCAAATGTTTTCGCAATGAAGGTATAGACAACAACCATAATCCGGAATTTACACAAATAGAATTTTATTGGGCTTATGCCAACTATCAAGATTTGATGAAATTGATGGAAGATTTATTGCCGAGACTTATTAAAGCGATGAATTTACCGCTCAAGATGACTATTGGGGAGCAAGAAGTGGATTTTACTCCGCCTTATTCACGTTTAACCATGAGGGAAATCATTAAACAATACGTCAAAATAGATATCGAGGATTATCCGGATCAAGCCTCTCTTTTCAAAAAAGCCGTTGAACTCAAAGTGGAAGGGATAGATAAAAATACCGGCCGAGGAAAATTGATTGATGAAATTTATAAAACTTACGCCAGACCGAAAATCATTAATCCTGTTTTTATGATTGATCATCCGGTAGAACTATCTCCTTTGGCTAAACGCAAAACTGATAATCCAAATTATGCGGAAAGAATGCAATTGGTTTGTGTCGGTGGTAATGAATTGTGTAACGCTTTTTCCGAGCTTAATGATCCGCTTGATCAAGAAGCTCGTTTCAAAGAACAAGAAAAACTTCGTACAGCAGGGGATGATGAAGGTATGCGATATGATGCAGATTTTATCACCGCGCTCAAACACGGTATGCCGCCGACTGCCGGACTTGGTATGGGAATTGATCGTTTGGTAAAACTCCTGATGAACACCGACAATCTCAAAGAAGTGATTTTATTTCCCACTTTAAAACCTGAAGAAAAATAATTTTTAAAATATGTTAGACATTAAATTCATTCGCGAAAATAAAGAATTGGTAAAACAAAATTGTCTTGACCGTCGTGCCAAAGCCGATATTGATTTGGTTTTATCTCTTGACGAAGCAAGAAAAAATTTATTGAAACAAGCGGAGGAATTACGCGGTTTACGCAACGCAAAATCCAAAGGCAAACCTACGGATGAAGAAATCGCGAAAATGCGCGAGGTGGGGGATAATATCGCAAAAATTGAAAAAGAATTAGGAGAAGTGGAAAAAAGATATTTGGAAGAAATGATGAAAATTCCCAATTTGACTCATCCGGAATCTCCGATTGGTGAAGAAGCTGATTTCAAAATAGTTTATAAAAATTTCGAACCGAAAGATTTTTCTTTCAAACCGCTTGATCACGAAGAATTGATGATCAAAAATGATTTGATAGATTTTGAAAGAGCCACCAAAACCAGCGGGGCTAAATTTTATTTTTTAAAAAATAATCTGGTTCGCCTGAATCAAGCGTTATTGAATTATGGTATGGATATTGCCGTGAAACACAGCTTTGTTTTATTGGAAACCCCGGACATGGCCAAAAATGAAATTTTGCAAGGTATAGGTTTCAATCCGAGAAGCGGGGAAGAAACTCAGATTTATTCCATAGAAAATTCTGATTTGAGTTTGATAGGCACGGCGGAAATTACCGTCGGAGGATATCATTCCAACGAAATTTTGGATTTGAAAGACGGACCGAAAAAATACATCGCTTTATCTCATTGTTTTCGCACCGAGGCCGGAGCTTATGGTAAAACCAGCAAAGGACTTTATCGCGTTCATCAATTCACCAAATTGGAAATGTTTGTCTTTTGTAAACCGGAAGACAGTGAAAAATATCATGCAGAAATTTTGAAAGTAGAAAAAGAAATTATGGACGGATTGGAAATTCCGTATCAAGTCATAGATATTGCCAGTGCCGATTTGGGCGGTCCCGCTTATCGCAAATTTGATATAGAAGGGTATATGATTATGAAAGGCGACGATAAACATCAAGGTGGTTATGGAGAACTGACATCTTGTTCCAACTGTACCGATTATCAAGCCAGACGATTGAATATCAAATATAAAAAAGATGACGGTTCCAACGCCTTTGTACACACGTTAAACGGCACTGCCGTAGTACTAAGTCGTTTTCCGATAGTTATAGCGGAAAATCATCAACAAGCGGACGGAACTATAGAAGTGCCGAAAGCTCTCCAAAAATATTGCGGATTCAAAAAAATATAATTTATGACTTCGGGAGGAAAAAGACCGTATCTTGATTTTAAAAAATACAGATACGACGAAGAAAAACGTCCGATTTTTTCTTTTCCCAAAAAACCGGCGATTAAACAAATCAAAAGTTTTGAAGCTGCGACCCCCGTCGAATCGGTTAATTTTATCGTTGGTAACAATCCTTTTCGCAAAGAGCCGAAAAAAAAGATTAATTATAAAAAGTTTTTCTTCGGTTTTTTCATTTTTTTCTTTTTAGCCGCGTGGTTTTGGCTTATTTTTTATTTACCTTATTTTGATATTGAAAATATTTATTATTCAGGCATAAAAACAACGAATGAGGCGACTTTAAAAACCTATGTCTACGACAATTTCATCAAATCCGGTAAATATTGGCATAGAAATAATTATTTTGTCACTGACGCGGAAGAGATCGTTATAGGTATAAAAAATAATTTTGATTTAAGCGATGTCAAAGTGACCAAGATTTTTCCCGATAAATTACAGATTGATGTGATAGAGAAGAGTCACAGTATGGTTTTGTGCACGCAACGAGGTTATTATCTACTAGACAGCGATGGTGGTGTAATAAAGATTTTTTGGGAAAAAGAATTTACTAGCACAAGTATTTTTACCACAGGAACCGTTCAAAATGAAGTTAACGGACCGACATCAACCACATCGAGCATGCCGGTAGCTGAAGAAATATTCAAACCGACAAGACAAAAAATAGATAAAGAATATCAAAATTTACCACTGTTTTGCATTGACGAAGAAAAAAAACTATCTTTAGTCAATAAAAATGTCGTTTCCGAAGCTTTTCTCAAAAACATCATTGATTGGCATGAAGCTTTAATCAAGGAGGGGATAGGATCTCCGGAATATTTTCTGGGACAGCTCAATCAATGGACCGGCTTTGAAGCTTATTTCAAAGATAAGAAATGGCATTTAAAATTATCTCCGGAAAATATCCAATCGCAAATTATAAAAATCAAAGCTGTTATTGAAAGTAAAGAAAGCATATCTCAAATCAAAGAATATATAGATGTTCGCTTTGGAGATAGAGTGACTTGGAAGTAAGAGAAGCGGTGATTTGCAAGATTTTAAACAATGTGAAATAATATACCTAACTTCGTATAACAGAGGATAACCGAAGTAAAGACTATGCAAAAATCAAATACATCGCTAATAAAGCATATCCCAACCTTTTTGGAATACTGTGAGGTAGAAAAAGGTCTTTCTCCCGTATCCTCCAAAAACTATCACAATTTTTTAAAAGTTTTTATTGAATGGCTTGATAAATCCAAATTAAACAATCTCTTACCACACGAATTGACACCTGAACATATTTGGAGTTACCGCCTCTTTTTATCTCGTAAACAGGACTACAAGGGCGCCTATCTCAAAAAGACTTCTCAGAGCTATTATCTTCGAGCTTTACGAAATTTCCTGAAATATCTGACAGACAAAGACATTGTCACATTACCGTCGGAAAAAATAAAATTACCAAAATTGACTGATAAAGACAAACAAATTAAATTTTTGAGTTTTGATCAGGTAGAAAAACTACTATCCATGCCAGACACTTCAAATACCGAAGGGTTACGCGATAGAACCATCCTTGAAGTACTCTTCTCCACTGGTATGCGTGTCTCAGAGCTTACTTCGCTTAACCTAAAACAGTTTAATGTTAATGATTTAATAGCTGGAAAAATTCCAGATTTTACCGAACTTAATATTATAGGTAAAGGCGGTAAGATGCGCACGGTTTATTTTTCCAAAAGATCCCTGGAATGGTTGGCTAAATATCTCAAAGAACGCAAAGATATGCTCCCTCCCCTGTTTATCAATTACTTCAAAGCTGCCAAAGACGAGGATGCCAGACGTTTATCACCCAGATCGGTTGAAAGTATCGTGCGTAAATATACGATGATGGCCGGATTGCCGGTAGAAGCCACACCACATACTCTGAGACACAGTTTTGCCACTGATTTACTCTCCCACGGCGCTGATTTACGTTCAGTCCAGGAACTCTTGGGTCATAGCAATGTTGCCACTACTCAAATCTATACTCACGTAACCAACGCCGGATTAAAAAATGTTTATAAAAGCTTTCATAGTGGAGCGAAGAAATAAATATGAAATTTCTGTCCGATCAAGAAGAAAAACAAGCACTGGATTATATTGAAAAAGCGGCTAAAATAGCTCTCTATTCAACCTGTGAACGTGCTCGTTGCGGTTGTGTAATAATAAAAGACAATAAAATCATCGGCGAAGGATTCAATAATCCGCCCCAAAATAAAATTGAACAAAAAAGATGTTCTATTTCTAAAGATACTTACCATAAAAAGGTTACGGATAAAACTTGTTGCGTCCACGCTGAACAACGAGCAATTATGGATGCATTAAGAAATAATCCAAATGAACTGAACGGATCAAGATTGTATTTTGTTCGATTAGATAAAGACGGTAATTCTCAAAAAGCCGGCAAACCTTATTGTACTATTTGCAGTAAAATGGCGTTGGATGTTGGAGTAGTTGAATTTGTTTTATGGCATGACCAGGGTGTATGCGTTTATAATACCGATGAATACAATCTTCTTTCGTATCAATACCAAGATTAATTGAAAGACTAATAAAAACGCCCTGATAAAACAGGGTGTTTTTTTATTTATATTTTAATCTTTCAAATATCCCGTAGGATCTACCGGGATGCCGCTTTTACGAACTTCAAAGTGCAAATGAGGGCCGGTGGTGAAAGGTCCGGCGCCAACAGTGCCAGGTTTACCGCCGGAATAACCTATGATATCACCCCTGTTTACAAAATCATCTTCATTAACGGAAATAGAGCTTAGATGACCGTATACAGTAGATAAGTTTCCGGTATGAATAAGTAAAACATAACTATAACAAGATGAAGAGGTGCATCTTTTGGTGCGCCCGACATATCCCGCAGTTGCGGCGCGAACCGCTGTTCCTTGAGAAGCGCGGATATCTATAGCATTATGTTCAAAAACATTTCTGAAAGAATAGGTAGAATCATGAAAAGACGCGGTAATATAATGCGAAGGAACTGGCCAACTTAATTCTCCGGATCCGCTCAAATTTTTGAATTTTTCCTGTTCAGCAAGTTTTTTGCGCACCTGTTCTTCGTAAGATCGAACTTCCCCTTCTATTACTTGATATTGTCTTTTCAAACTTTCAAGCAAAGTTTGATATTTCATTTCCGAAGCTCTGGTTTCGGCCAAAAGATCTTGTTTATCTCCGGATTGTTCTTTGAAATCAAGTTTTTTATTTTCTAAAGCAAATTTCTGTTCTTCATAAATTTTCTTTTTGGCTTCCACTTGAGATTTTTTATCAGCCAGATCTTCCGCAGTTACGCGCAAATTCTTGACCGACCTTCCTAAATCCACATAAATACTTTCAAGGTATTGGACTTGATTGTAGAAATCGGCAAAAGTATCGTTAGTAAGCAGTATTTCCAAATAATTTTTCTGATCATTGGCGTGGATATTGCGTATAATCTGAGAAATGATGACTTTTTGTCTATCCATGGCTTTTTGTTTATCTTCAATAGACAATTGTAAAGCCTCTATCTCCAACTTGGTTTCATCGATTTTCAATTGAATCATTTTGATTTCAGCTTCGGTTTGCTTGATTTTATTCTCCAAAATACTAAGCTGGTTTTTCAAAGATACGGCTTCGGTTTGTTTCTGACTGATATTTTTCTTATAAACACTTATGGTATCTTCCAGTTGTTTGATTTTATCTTTGCGGGCACTAATCTCTTTATTTAAAGATTCTATTTCATCCTTATTGCTGGCCAAATTGGCGGTTTGCGAATAAACAAAAATCGGCGCCAAAAACAATGTCGCGATAAAACAAACTATAAATAATTTTAAACTTTTAGGCATGACAATATTATAACATATTTTGGAATTTGTGCGAAGAACAAAAAATACCCGCTTTTGGCAAGGTATTTTTTGTTAGAAATTATTTTTATAAAACTACATTTTGGCTATTGCCAATTCAATTCTACTAACAGTTTCTTCTTTTCCCAAAACTTCGGCGATTTCAAACGGTGGCGGAGATTTTTCCATTCCCGACAAAGCCACACGCATTGGCCAGAGCACACTGCCGTTGCTATAACCTTTTTCTGTTATCCACTCCCCTATCTTTTCTTGTAAATTTTTAGATTCAAATTCTTGAACACTAAAATTGTTCAATAATTCTTTCAATTCAGGTAATACTTTCTTGACTTCTTCCAAACTACCTTTTTTCCAGACTAAAAGCTCTTTTTGATAATCCGGGACTTGCAACAAAAATCCTATACTTTGTGCCAATTCAACCAAAGTATTTACTCTGCCTTTTTCCAAATTCAAAGCTTTCACCAACCATTCTTCTTTACCAGACAACTGTTTTTCCGTCATTACACCGGAAGACAAGATAAAAGGAACGGTCAAATTAACCAATTCTTTTTCATTAAGTTTGGAAATATATTGTGAATTGTACCAATCCAATTTTTCCAGATTGAAAACCGCACCTGACTTACCTATTTTTTCCAAAGAAAATTCTTTTGTTAATTCTTCCAATGTAAATATTTCTCGTTCGTCGCCCGGATTCCAACCCAAAAATACGACAAAATTAATCATTGCTTCCGGTAAATAACCTTTTTTACGATAATCTTCCACAGAAACATCACCTTGACGTTTGCTAAGTTTACTTTTGTCAGAATTAAGAAGTAGTGGCAAATGAGCCATTTTCGGAGCTTCCCAGCCGAACATTTTATAAAGATTAATATGTTTTGGAACACTACTTATCCATTCATCACCGCGAATAATATGGGTTATTCCCATATAATGATCATCCACCACTACCGCTAAATGATAAGTGGGAAATCCGTCGGATTTCAATAAAACTTGATCATCCACTAATTCGTTTTTTATTCTAACTTCCCCTTTAACTTCGTCAAAAAACACAGTTTCCCCCGTTAACGGCATTTTCATACGAACCACGTATTTTTCTCCGGCCGCGATTCTTTTTTTGGCCTCTTCTATAGAAATATCGCGACAATGTCTATCATAGCCTGTAGGTAATTTATTCAGCTGTTGAAATTGACGCAATTCTTCCAACCTTTCTCCGGTACAAAAACAATAATAAGCATGGCCTTTTTCAACCAATTCATCTATGTGTTTTTTGTAAATTTCCAAACGTTCCGATTGTATATAAGAGCCTCCGCAATCTCCTGTCTGATAAATATCTCCGTTTTCTTTTCTTTGCACACCTTCATCGGGAATAACACCAGCCCAATAAAGAGATTTCAAAATATTGGCGATACCGTCGGCGACATATCTTTCTCTGTCCGTATCTTCAATACGCAAAACAAATTTACCCTCATTTTTTTTAGCAAATAGATACGAATATAGGGCTGTTCTTAAACCTCCCACATGCAAATAACCTGTCGGGCTTGGAGCAAATCTAGTTTTTATCATAATTATTTTATAAATTTATTTTTTATAACAATATAAGGAAATATCGTGATCGCATTCCAAATTCTTTGAATACGACTCGGTTGTTTTATGAGACGATACAACCATTCTAAACCGATTTTGCGTAAAAAACAAGGGGCGCGACGCACAGTTCCGGAAAGATAATCAAATGACCCCCCTACCCCCATCGCTATTTTAATGTTTGGCATTTTACTCAAATTTTCCGATATCCATCGTTCTTGTTTATTCATTCCGAAAGCGACAAAGAGAATACCTGCCTTTGATTCATTTATACTTTGAATTGTCCTTTCATTTTCTTCCTTATCATAGGATAATATTGAATTGATTTGAATTCCTTTATTATAACCGGTGATTTCCAAACCCGGAATTTGTATTTGCAAATTTTCTGCGGTTTTTTTCACAACTTCATCATTTCCAGAACCCAACAAATAAACATTGATATTTTTCTCTGCGGAAATTTTACAAATCTCTATCATAAAATCCACTCCAGTAATCCGGGGACAACCGGAAAATAAACTGAGGCCGAACCCGTCGCAAATATTCAAATCTCCGGCATTCAAAATATTTTTAAAATCATCGTCTTTTTGGGCTTGCACGATAAATTCCGGATTTGGAGTAAAAATTTTATATTGTTTTGTCGAACTCAAAAAATCACCAACTCTATCTTTGGCTTGTTTTAAATCCAAACCGTCTAATTTTACATTGCAAAAAACCATAGACATTACTTTTCTCTGAAAGTCGTAGATGTAAAAATATAAATATCGCTGTTTTTTTCCATCCAAGCATTGGCCGGCAAACCGGCTTTTTCAATACACAGAGCTTCGAGCATCGTGCCTAAATCCCAATTTTCTCTTTTAGCCACTTCAGGCAAAAATACCCCGCTTTTTTTACCTTGTATTATCATTACTCCGTGTTTATCCAATTCTATTTCTTGTATATTTTTTATTTTATGCAACGGAGAAAGAATGGAAATTTCTATTTTAATCTCCGGCAATTCATTTAAAACCAAAGGTTTAAATCGATTATCTTTGACTGCTGCTTCTATCGCCATATCTACCACTGTTTCATTCAGGGGTTTATCAGTTTCCATCAACCCTATACAACCGCGCAACTCATTACTCTTCCATAACGTAACAAAAATACCGACTTTTCTTTTTAACATCTGATTGTTGGTGATAGCCTGAATAACCCAACCTTCTTGTAAGTATGTCTCTATAGCTACTCTGGCCCATTCTAACAGTTGTTTTTTCTCATTTTCATTATATATCGGCTCAGAAAGTAAAACGTTCTTTTTAATCATATTTTTACACGATAAAACCCCCGGCTTGTATATGCCAAAGTTTAGCATAAAGACCGTTTGCTTTGATCAAATCACTATGGTTTCCTTCTTCGATTATTTTTCCTTCTTCCATAACAATAACTCTATCCATTTTGGCAATGGTTGATAATCGATGAGCGACAACTATCACTGTTTTTTCTTTCATCAAATTTTCCAAAGCTTTTTGAATCAACTGTTCAGACTCGGAATCAAGCGAAGAAGTGGCTTCGTCCATTATCAAAATAGGCGCGTTTTTCAAAATCGCTCGAGCAATAGCCACGCGTTGTCTTTCACCACCGGAAAGCTTGATACCTCGTTCACCGACTTCAGTATTATAACCTTCCTTTAATTTAATGATAAAATCATGAGCATAAGCTTTTTTGGCCGCTTCTTCAACTTCTTCTTTGGTAGCACCTTTCTTACCATAAGCAATATTTTCAAAAAGTGATCGGTGAAACAAAGCCGGATCTTGAGGAACGAATGAAATATTTTCCCATAAACTTTCTTTGGTAACTTTGGAAATATCTTGTCTGTCAATATTTATTTTTCCTTTATTCAAGTTATACATGCGTAATAGGAGTTTTATTACTGTAGATTTTCCAGAACCGCTTGGACCGACTAAAGCAAGTTTTTCATTATCTTTAACCGTTAAAGAAAAATTTTCAAATATTTTATTATTTTCTTTATAACCGAAATTTACTTTATCAAATACTATTTCTCCTTTGGTAACTTTGATATTTTTGGCATTTTCAATATCCTTAACCTCGGTTTCTTTGGTAATTATCGCAGTCATTTCTGTAGCATCGGCCATGGATTCATAAAGTCGTTGAATGGATCTTCCCAACCCCCAAACATTCATCATAATCATCACCACATAAGCTTGAATCATCACAAAATCACCGATGGTCAAGATATCTTTTTGAAAAAATCCGATAGCCAAATAATTGATACCAACTTCCAATAAAATAAACAAGAAACCTTGAATAGCAAAAAACAAAATACTATAACGCCAACTTTTCAAATTGAGTAAGCGAATAGTTTCATTTTTATTTTCTAAATTTTTTATTTCTTCTTCCGTTTTTCCAAAAAGTTTAACATTGGAGTAGTTAGCGAAAACGTCAGCCGCATATCCGGTAGTCTTATTACCTTCTTTGTTGCTTTCAATATCTATTTTCATTTTTCCTTTTAACACTAGTAAATTCAACAAAATAAAGAATAACAACCAAACCAAAACACTGTAAGCCAAAATCGGATTACGTCCATATAAAACCACACAAATACCGCCGGTGCCTATAAATAAATTACTTAATTCAAAAAATATAATATCATTAAGTGTAAAAAACGCTCCAGCAAATTTGTTTATTTTTCGAACCAAAGATCCGATAAATTGATCATTAAAAAAAGAAAAAGAATGTTCCAACATGCGAATGACGCAAAATTGTTGAATATCTTTATCACCATATGTTTCAAAATAACTAACAACAAAAAAATACGCTCGTTGAAAAATGAAAGATACTAATTTCAGAACAAAAACAATTAATAAAACTTTTATTGCAGTATCAAAAATACCAACAGACAAGAAATCAACTATCTTTTTATAATAAATCGGAACAATAATTTCCAAAACCTGGTTAATGACGGTAAAAATAACCATCAATACCAAAAATTGCCATCTTTTTTTGTAGAAAGAGGCAAAAATCCTCAGGGTTTGTTTTACCAAACCGAAATCCAATTTTTCTTGTTTTTCTTGTTCTTCCATATATAAAATAGATTAACTGACTTATTTTACCTTAAATTAAGAAAAAATTCAAATAAATAAAGGTATTTGACAAAATTTTAGTCTATGCTACAATATTATCACTCTACTCTATGGAGTGATAATAGCTCGTCCTGGAGTTTTTCTGTCCCTTATGGACTTTATGGACTTTATAGACTTTTAACTTATTTATATGTTTCCAAACAATTTTACCCACAAATCTCAAGAAATAATTCAACTTGCAGCACAAATTGCCGGGGCTAACGGACAACCTCAAGTGGAACCCCCTCATTTAATATTAGCCATGTTGCAAGATGAAGAAGGTATAGTGTCTTCGATTTTTAGCAAATTAAACATTTCTCTTGCCAATATTCATGCAGATATGGAAAAATTGGTAAACAAATTACCAAAAAATCCCGGCGCTTCTCCCCTGCTTAACAACGGTCAATTGATGTTGTCACAAGCTATGGTTTTTATCATGCAAAATTCCGCAGAAATCGCCAAAAAAATGGGTGACGATTATATTAGTGTGGAACATTTATTTTTATCTCTTTTGAGCGGAAAAAATCCCATAAGCGAGCTATTGTCGGTTTATAAAATAAACTATGATGAAATTTTAAAAGTATTGGCTTCTATCCGTGGAAATCAAAAAGTAGATTCTCCCGAACCGGAAAGCAAATACAACGCTTTGCAAAAATATGGAAAAAATTTAACCGAACTTGCACGAAAAGAAAAAATAGATCCGGTGATAGGTCGTGACGATGAAATTCGTCGTGTGATGCAAATACTCACTCGCCGGACCAAAAATAATCCCGTATTAATCGGCGAACCAGGCACGGGAAAAACAGCTATTGCCGAAGGTCTGGCTCAAAGAATCATCAATAACGATGTTCCCGAATCGTTAAAAAATAAAGAATTGATAACACTGGATATTTCCGCTTTGGTTGCCGGGTCTAAATTTCGCGGTGAGTTTGAAGATCGTCTCAAAGCCGTATTGAAAGAAGTTAATGCCGCAAACGGTAAAATAATTTTGTTTATTGATGAATTGCACACTATTGTCGGAGCCGGAAGTTCCGAAGGTTCTATTGATGCGGCCAATATGCTCAAACCCATGCTTGCTCGCGGCGAATTACGCGCTATCGGCGCCACCACTCTCAAAGAATATCAAAAATATATTGAAAAAGATGCGGCTTTAGAACGTCGTTTTCAACCGGTAATAGTAGTCGAACCCAATGAAGAAGACGCTATCGCTATCTTACGCGGAATTAAAGAAAAATACGAAGTTCATCATGGTGTCCGTATTACCGATTCGGCGATTGTTTCCGCTGTAAAACTTTCGGAACGTTATATCTCCGATCGTTTTTTACCGGATAAAGCCATTGATTTGGTAGACGAAGCCGCTTCCGCTTTGCGTTTACAAGTAGAATCAATGCCCGAAGAGTTAGATCGTCTGAAACGTCAAATAATGAAATTGGAAATTGAAAAAAGGGCTTTAGCGAATGAAAAGACCGAAGATGTCAAGGAACAACTTTTCAAATTGGAAAAAGAACTTGCCGAAACAAAAGAAAAAGCTACAGAACTTGAAGCCAAATGGAAAAATGAAAAGGAGGCTATTGAAAAAATTCACGATTTAAAAAAAGAAATAGACAAAACTAAACAACAAGCCGATATTGAGGAACGTAAAGGCGATCTGCAAAAAGTCGCCGAGTTGCGTTATGGAAAAATTCCGGAATTGGAAAAAGAAGTTAAAAATAGCGAAAAAAAATTACGTGAAATGCAAAAAAATCGCGGCATCTTAAAAGAAGAAATTACGGAAAACGATATAGCAACCGTAGTCGCCCGTTGGACCGGTATTCCGGTAACCAAAATGTTACAAAGCGACACGGAAAAACTTGCTCACATGGAAGAAGAGCTGAAAAAACGTGTTATCGGACAAGACGAAGCCGTTTCCGCGGTTTCTCGAGCTATTCGTCGTTCTCGAGCCGGAATCTCCGAACCAAACAAACCTATAGGATCGTTTATTTTCTTGGGTCCGACAGGGGTAGGTAAAACGGAATTAGCAAAGACTTTGGCGGAATTTCTATTTGATACACCGGAAGCTCTGGTGCGCGTGGACATGAGCGAATATATGGAAAAACATAGCGTTAGTAAAATCATAGGTTCTCCGCCGGGATATGTGGGTTATGACGAAGGCGGACAGTTAACGGAAATAGTTCGTCGTCGACCATATAGTGTAATTTTGTTTGATGAAATCGAAAAAGCTCATGGGGATATTTTCAATATCATGTTACAGATACTTGACGATGGACATATAACCGATGCTAAGGGACGTACGGTTAACTTCAAAAATACGGTTATTATTATGACAAGCAATATCGGAAGCGAATCAATATTAAATTTACGCAAAAACAGCGAATTTGGATTTACTTCCAACAATAAAAACCGACAAAATGAAGAAAATAAAATAAAAGAAAAAATAACCGATTCTTTACGGGACCATTTCAAACCGGAATTTCTCAATCGTATTGATGAAACGATAATTTTCCATTCTCTAAACGAAAAAGATATAGAAAAAATAGTGGAATTACAACTTCTTCAAGTGGAAAAACGTCTGGCGGAAAAGAAAATCTATCTTGCTTTTGATGAAAAAATCAAAAAACATCTGACTGAAAAAGGTTATGATGTAAACTATGGAGCCAGACCTCTCAAACGAGTCGTTCAAAACGAACTCTTGGACAAACTTTCTTTATTGATTATCGAGGGTAAAATCAAAGAAGGACAAAAAGTCAAAATATCTCTGAACAAAAATGAAATCACGATAAAATAAATCCGGTTACAATCACTGAAAAAATATAAAACAACCTCTTTAAAAGGGGTTGTTTTATATTTGAAAAAATGTTAAAATATGACTGGAGAAAAATTCAATAAAACAATTATGAAACTATTACGTATTATAGTCTTTTTTGCTTATATTTTTGGTCTTCTTTTACCGGGACTTTCTTTAGCGCAAGCCGATTTCAATCCAAATCTCATCATTACCGACGAAGAAATGCAGATGTGTTCGGCTTTAGGTGTAAATGAGATTCAGAAATTCCTGGAAGCCAAGGGTAGTTATCTGTCAACTTACTCGGCTTTAGATATAGATAATGCTTATAAATCCGCCGCGCAAATAATTTACGAAGCTGCTCAACGAAATAAGATAAATCCCAAATTTCTTTTGGTAACTTTGCAAAAAGAACAAAGTTTGATTACCGATGATTCCCCTACTCAAAAACAACTTGATTGGGCGACCGGGTATGCTGTTTGCGATTCTTGTTCCATGAATGATCCGAAAATTCAAAAACATAAAGGATTTGCCAATCAGGTTGACAATGCAGCCGGTATAATTCGTTGGTATTATGAAAACACCAATAACGGTATTGTCAAAAAAATAAATTCTCCGGTATTTATAGACAATCAACAAGTCGTACCTCAAAGTTGGGCGACCGCTTTTCTTTATACTTATACCCCTCATCTTCACGGCAATAAAAATTTCTGGCGTATTTGGAATACTTGGTTTGCCGGTGTTTATCCCAATGGTACTATTTTATTATCAGCTTCTTCTTCGCAATATTATTTAGTATCCGATGGTAAAAAAAGACTGTTTAAAAACAAAAATGTATTAATTTCCAGAATTGACCCTAGTCTGGCGGTCGTTATTTCCGATATTGATTTGAATAATTATTCCGACGGTACACCGATATCTTATCCAAACTATTCCATACTGAAAACCGAATCCGGTTATTATTTATTGGACTATGATACCCTGCGTCCTTTTGCGGATGAACAAACGGTTAAAAAATTAGGTTATAATCCTCAAGAAATATTGGAAGCCTCGGATGCCGATTTTGTCGGTTATGAAATAGGTCAAACCATAACCGCATCGACCACAAACCCTCAAGGTATAATCTACAAAATTACCGATGCGCAGAATGCTCATTTTTTATTGAAAGACGGCACTTTATTTCCTCTTCTTTCCGCCGAAGTGGCCAAAACAAACTTTCCCGGATTATCAATTGAAAATCACCTGAAAAAAGAAATTCTTAAATATCCTATTTCGGATAAACTTATCACTTTTACAGATGGGACTTTACTCAAAATGAAGGATAGTAAAACTTTATATGTAGTTGATAAAAATAAAAAAAGAAAAATCAGCGACGAAGAAACTTTTTCCGCCATGGGTTATAATGTAAAAAATTTAATAACTGTAGAACTTTCCACGCTTTTGGCTATGGCTGAAGGAGAACCTCTGTACGTGAACAACAGTTTGGCCTCTTCACAAAATAAATTTTTAGGTGATAGCGAAGTACCGGTCGAAGACCTGTATAGAAGCAATCTCCCTTCTTATTTAGTCGCCGAATATCCGAGTGGACGTATCATTTCCGGTAAAAATATTGATACGCAAAGACCCATAGCTTCATTAACTAAAATCATAACGGCTTATGAAGCTTTGTCATCTGATTTTAATTTGACAAAAACTTCAATATTTAACAGCAAAACACAGACAGCCGAAGGAAATCCTTTGAAATTAACCAATGGCGATAAAATTAAAAATAAAGATTTACTTTATGGCATGCTTGTCGGTTCGGCCAATAATGCTTCCAGAATGATTGCTCAAAACAGCGGGGTCGCTGAAAATGTTTTCATACAAAACATGAACGCGCGATTGCAAAATTGGGGCGCTGACAATACAACTTTAAACGACACTTCCGGATTAAGTGAAAAAAACGTTTCCACCGCCCGCGATCTTTTGAAAATTTTCACCAAAGTTTTGGATAAAAAAGAAATCAAAGAAGCTCTAAGTTTAAAAACTTACAAATTTTCCAAAACTTCCGGTAAAACGACTAATTATTTAACCTTATCCAACACTAATAAACTTTTGGATTCAACGAAAAATTTATACAAAATCACTGCCAGTAAAACCGGTTATACGCAAGAAGCAGGATCGACTTTAATCATGCTTATCGAGGCGCCAAGTAAAGATAAAATAAGTTTATTGTCTGAAAAATTAAAGTTCGGAGAACGAAGTTCCAAAGTGAAAGAACTACAAGGACTACTTCGTACAGCCGGATTTTTTAAGCACCCCTCCGATTCCGGTTATTATGGCACAGTTACCAAAGAAGCTTTGGATAAATATTTAAAATCTTTGAATAAAAAACAATTTATAGTAATCACGTTGGGAAATCCGGATTATAACAACCGGTTTGTCGAACCTGACAAAATTGCTCAATGGGCGGCGGCTGAAAAATACGCTCAACTCGCCTCTCAAAAATAATTTTACATTATGTCTTTAGTTTTTGCCGGCATTACGCCTCATCCGCCAATGCTTTTACCCACCATAGGAAAAGATGAAACGAAAAAAATAGATAAAACCAAAAAAGCTTTTTCCGTCATGGAACAAAGATTGTACGCTTCACACCCCGATGTGATTATCATTATTTCCCCTCACGGAAGTTATTTTGTAGATGCTTTTACGGTAAATTCTTGTCCTGAATACGAAACCGATTTCAAAGAGTTCGGGGATATTTCAACCAAAATAAAATTCAAAGGAGAAACATCTTTGGCTTACAAAATACGCAAAGCTGCGTTTTCTCAAAATTTACCGACCGCAACCATCAGTGAATTCAAATTGGATCACGGTAGCGGCGTGCCGCTTTATTTTCTAACCTCTCACTTAAAAAACTTCAGCTTGCTACAATTGGGATTCTGCGATCTATCCCACAAAAATCATGTGGAATTTGGAAATGTACTACAAGAATTGATCCTAAGTAGCAACAAAAGGATCGCTGTGATAGCTTCCGGAGACATGTCTCACTCTCTAACTTCCGATTCTCCGGCCGGTTTTTCTCCGGAAGGAAAGAAATTTGATGCAAAAATACAAGAACTGCTTTCTCAACAAAGCATTTCTGGGTTTTTGCAACTTTCGCCTGATTTTATCAATGCCGCAGCCGAATGCGGTTTACGCTCTCTGCTTATATTATTGGGTATTATTCAGGGTGTCAGATGTTCATATCACCAACTCAATTACGAAGCGCCTTTCGGTGTCGGTTATCTGACGGCTTTTTACGAATTTTAAAAAAATATGAGGGCTCAAATCATACTCTTTCGGAGGATGCCGCCAAAAATCTCCCATTTTGATTATTTGGTCCCGGAAAATTTAAAAAAAGAAATTAAAGTCGGACAATTGGTGGAAGTTCCCTTTCGCTCCGGTAACGAATACGGCTTGGTCCATTCGTTGGATCAAAAAACACTTCTGAATTCCAAAACAAAATTACGCTATTTAAATCGCATTTGTTTTTCGAATTGTTTTTTACCCGACAACACATCATATTTTTTTAAAGAAATTTCCGAATTTTACGGTACTGATTTGGGTTTTATTTATAAATTCAGCTTGCCAAAATTCACCAAAAAATTTATTGCAAGTTTAACTTCTGCGGATTTTCCTTTGGAAAAAACAAAAAGAGAAACCGAAAAACCGCAAACGATTGTTTTACAAAATGAAAAACACAAAGATGACTTTTTAAACAAAATATTATCAAATTCCGCACAACATCTTATTTTAGTTCCGGAAAAATCCGATATTGCTCCGCTTTATGAAAATTTAAAAAAAGTTTTTCCGATAGAAATTCTTTCCAGCGAAATTACGGATAAAAACACAACCGCGCTCTGGCGAAAAATAAGACACGGTGAAAATATCGTAATCATAGGTACGCGCAAAGCTTTGTTTTTACCTTGGACAAATTTAAAAACAATCACCATTATTGATGAAGGTAATGAAAATTACAAATCTTTTGATATGGCTCCGCGTTATCACACTCGAGACGCCGCTCTGCTACTCTCCTCTTTTTGCAAATGCGCAGTTTATCTCGTTTCTCACACGCCTTCCGTATCTTCTTTTTATTTCAGTAAACAAAAAATATACAACATTGTCGGAGAACCGACCAAAATAAAAAATTCTTTTAAAATTATAGACCTTAATTTGGAAAAACGCGCCAAAAACTATTCTCCTTTGAGTTTTGAATTATCCGAAGAACTAAAAGGTTTACAAAGAAACGAATCGGCTTTTTTATTTTTAAACAAAAAAGGAAGCGCCGGTTATTTATTTTGCGGAGATTGTAAAAAGCCTTTTGTGTGTTCTACTTGCGGGCGGCCACTGTCTTATTTTGCCTCCAAAAAAGAATTACGTTGTAATTTTTGCGAAACCGTTCAACCTCTTTTTGATTCCTGTCCCAATTGTCAAAGTTTAAATATGAAAATGCGCAACCCTGGCACTGAAAGTGTGGAAAAAGAATTGCGCAAAGAAAAGGCACTACAACATTTTCAAATAGTTCGTCTTGATTCTGAAAATGAAGAAAATTATTCTTTCGTACGAAAACCCGGTACTATCTATATAGGAACAGAGATGGCTTGGGGACTGATACCTTGGAGAGAAATTAAGCTCGTAGGTTTTCTTAACACCGATTCTTCTCTTGTTTCTTCCGAATACAAAAATTTGGAGCATTTATGGCAAAAAATACGGGATTCTTTTTATAAAAGCGACATTGAAACAAAAATTATTTTACAAACATCACACCCCGATCATTATCTGTTTTCAGCTTTAAACGAACCAAATATTTTTTACGAAAATCAATTAAAAGAAAGATCTTTATTTCAATATCCACCCTTCAATTTTTGGCTAAAAATAGCTATTTTGTCTCCAAACGCAAATTCCGCCATAAGAGAAGCTACAGACTTGAAAAATCGTCTTTCATCCTTGACAAACAGCTTAAAAAACGCTAAGATAAGCGGTCCTCATCAAGCAACTCCTTTTTTACAAAAAGGAAAATACCGTTATATTTTACTTATACGTCTCGGATATGAAAATTATCGTTCTTCGGTCAAAGAAATAAACAAACTTATTCCAAATAATTGGAAGATTGATCCAAACCCAAATACACTACTTTCCGTATAAAATATGTCAACAAATTACGATAATTATCAAATTTCATTAAAACTTATTCTTCAAAATAAAGAGAATAAATTTTTATTGTTAAAAGTTGAGGACGGAGGCGGATATCACGGATATTATGATTTTCCCGGAGGCAGAATTAACGAGGAAGAATTTACTGTCGGACTATCTGAAATTTTAAAACGTGAAACAAGTGAAGAAATAGGAACTACGATAAAATACGAATTAATATCCAAAACACCGATTGCTTATGGAAGACACAAATGGTTTTCAAAAAGACAAAATAAATTAGCAAATTGTTTTTATCTCGTCTTTGAAGGAAAACTCTTGGAAGGAGATGTAAAAATAAGCAACGAACATGCTTCATACGTTTGGATGTCTTATGAAGATATAAAAAATAATTTAGAAACATTATTTGTTTCAGGAATTTTAGAATGCGCTAAAATGTATTTTAAATAATATGTTATTACAAATATTGACGGAACCGAATAAAATCTTGCGTCAAGTCGGAAAAAAATTGACGTTAGAAGAAATCGGTTCCAAAAAGTTCAAAAAATTCATCAAAGATTTAACCGAGACCATGTATATTCGCGACGGTGTCGGTATTGCCGCTCCACAAGTCGGAGAATCGGTTATGTTTTGCGTTATTGCCAAAGATTTTACTCCGACCAAAGAGAAAGATTTGATTTTGATAAATCCTGTTTGGGAGAAAAAAAGCATAACCAAGCTAATTGATGAAGAAGGTTGTTTATCCGTACCCGGAATTTACGGGTTGGTAAAACGTTATAAAAAAATAAAAGTTAAAGCACTCGATGAAAACGGTAAAGAAATTTGTTTTGAGGCTGAAAACTTCCCCGCTCGCGTTATACAACATGAAATCGACCACCTTAACGGAATTTTATTTATAGATAAGGCCACAAAATTAAGACAAGCGGAAAAAACGCTTTAATAAAATTGAAAAGATTACAAAAATTACAGAGCCTACCTGCCGGTAGGCAGGATTTCAAAGATTATTACATTTATTATCATCCTGAGTCGTAGACGAAGGATCTGCAAAAAGCAATAATGCTACTTACAGATTCTTCACTTTGTTCAGAATGACAACCAAAATATATATGACAAAAATAGTTTTCTTCGGAACACAGGAATTTGCCAAAGGAATATTGGAATCATTATTGAACGATTCTGATTTTGAAGTTGTTGGCGTATTTACTCAACCTGATAAACCGGTCGGACGTAAACAAGAAATACAGATGTCACCGGTAAAAATTTTAGCCTTGGAAAAAAACATTCCTATTTTTCAACCTGAGAGTTTAAAAAATTATGAAATGCCAAATTTGGGTGCGGATTTAAATATTGTTTGCCAATATGGTTTGATAATTCCACAAACAGTTTTGGACTCAGCAAAACACGGAAGTATAAATATTCACACATCATTACTTCCAAAATATCGTGGCGCCTCCCCTATCCAATCCGCTATTTTAAATGGTGAGAAAGAAACCGGCACAACCATCATGCTCATGGACAGTAAAATGGATCACGGTCCGATTTTGATGCAAGAAAAAATTACTATTGATCCGGATGATACTTATTTGACATTAAGCGACAAAATGTTGCCAACAGCTTCAACTTTGCTTTTAAATACTATCAAAGATTATTTGAAAGGAATTGTAAAACCTCAAGAACAAGATCATGACAAAGCTATACTTTGCAAAATGTTTACACGTGAAGATGGAAAAATAGATTTCAATAAATCGGCACAAGAAATTTACAACCAATTCCGCGGATTTTATGTCTGGCCCGGAGTGTTTACTTTTTTTGGAGATAAAAGGGTAAAACTTTTGAATATCAAACCAGTTGAAAAAAAATCAGAACCGGGAAAATTCATTACTGAAAACGGAAGATTATTTATCGGATGTGCAGACGGAGCGATAGAAATTTTCAAACTTCAACCTGAAGGCAAAAATCCCATGACTGCCGAGGCGTTTGTGAATGGATACATTAAATAATTTTCAATTTAAAATTTACAATTTTTAATAAATTTTCAATTATCCAATTATCAATTGTAAATTGAAACATTGTAAATTCAATGAAAATTAAAAATTAAAAATTTCATGTTTTCTTCTTACCCCACATATTTACTCTTACTCGACTACGCATTACTGCGTATTTTTTCCTTTTATTTTCAACCAGGTTCGTTGTTAAATACTGTTTTGACCATTTTCTTTTTGAGTGTAACTGTCGCTTTACTTATTGCTCGTCGTAAAGAAGGCTGGTATTTTATCGCATTTGAAATTATTTTAGGTGGAGCTGGAGGGTTTTTATCCGCTTTTGGATTATCGCTTCGTACTTTGCTTTTACTTTCTTCAGCTTTGATTTTTATTACTCAAAAAATAAAAAGTAAAAAAATACTTCCTTTGCTAAAAGAAAATAAAATTATCAATATAATTTTTGGTCTATTACTTCTTTTTGCCGGTATTTCTGCTCTTGTCGGATTTAAAAACGGCCATAGTTTGAATTTGATTTTTGCCGATGCTCTTCCCTATTTTTTTATTTTTTATTATTTCCCGCTCAAAGATCTTTTATTGGATTCAGAATTTGCACCTTTTGCCAAAAAAATGATTTTGACCGCAATTATCGGCAACGCGCTTTTCATCTTAATAACTTTTATCGGTTATTCCTCCGGATCTTTGGTAATGTTTGATCCATATTACCATTGGTATCGCGATATCGCTCTTGGAAAAATCACCGAGATGGGCGGAAATTTCTTTCGCCTGGTTCTCAACGAACAATTACTTCTCGCGCCAGTTTTGCTTTATTGGCTTTATAAAACCATCAAAGAAAAAATCACTTGGCAAAATATTGCCGTATTATCTGCTTTGCTTTTTGTCCTCGGGATAAATTTCACACGTATTTATCATCTGGCTATAATTTTCGGCGCTTTATTTTTAATCACCAAACTAAATTGGAAAAAAGCTTTTTCTGTATTTTTTATTTCCGCATTTATTTATTTATTTATTTTTTGCAGTACAAATTTAATTATCTCCAGTGGTAAAGACACGGGGTTAAATTTACTTCTTGGTCGCGCTCAAAGTGTGATTGATCCAAATTCAGAAAACAGTTCTCTTTCCCGCATAATGTTATTGCCAAAAATTTGGGAAAAAATAAAAGCTAGTCCAATTATCGGCAACGGTTTGGGTGATACTCTCACGGTTTATTCTCCGGTTTTCAAAAAAGAAATTACTACATCACATTATGATTGGGGCTATTTGGAAATTATTGGCGAAACCGGAATTATCGGACTGATTATCTGGCTCGTATTGATTTGGATATTACTCAAACAAACAAAAAACGACAAACTTTCTCTGTCGCTTCTAATTTCTCTTTTGATTATCAATATTACCTCCCCGGCTTTGTTTCATGTGATGGGAATGATTCTGATAATTTTTCTTCTAAACAAAAAACATCACTTAGATTAAGTGATGTTTTTTGTAGATAATCTCTTTCGCTTCTTCGTACTTTTTCACTTCTTTGCTTTTCCACGGTAGTTTATAAAAAAACTTCGGTAACCAAGAACTGATTCCTTTTCGTCCACGGACGATTTTTTTGTACAAAATTTCATTTATCCATTCTCCTTTTTTCCCCGCTAACGCGAGCCCTAACCAAAAATCCCAATCTTGGAATTTTTTCAAACTCTCATCAAACGGAACAAAATCTTTTCTTCTTATCAAACTGGTAATATCTATAAAATTAAATTTTTTCAATTTTTCCAGATTAAACGGACAATTTTTAAAAGTCTTCCAGCCGAATTTAAATCCGCTATAAACAAAACTGATTTCCGGCTTTTTTTCCAAAATTTTCACCATTTTAGCAACCATTGTCGATTCCCCGATAGTATCAGCATCCCAAAAGATAACATACTCTCCGGAAGAGGCCAAAAAACCCTCATTTCTGGCCTTTGGAGCCCCGAAATTAGCCTGATTGAGTATTTTTACGCTCACCCCGTTTATAACACCAATTTGGACCAATTTTGGTACTATTTCCTCAAACCCATCGGTACTACCGTCATTTACAATTATTACTTCCAAAGGACGATAATTTTGCCCCATAATTGACTCTAAAGCCGGGATAATTGTGTGTTTGTGATTAAAGATTGGAATTATTACCGAGACCATAAATTATTCTAGTTTTGCAATTTGTTTCTCCCAGTTGAATTCTTGAATTATGCGTCGCCTTCCCGCCTCTCCCATCTGCTTGGCATAATCGGAATTTTTCAAAATTTCAGTTATTGCCGAAATCACTCCTTGATCTTGATAAACATCCACCAAAATTCCCGTAACCAGATTTTCCACCACTTCTTCCACTCCGCCCACACGGCCAGCGATGACCGGTAAACCGGAAGCTGAAGCTTCCAAAAAAGCCGTTCCCCAACCTTCTTCACTTTCTTCGTCTTTGTGAGTTAACAAAACAAAAGCATCGGCAAGTTGATAATATTTAGGTAATTCGTTTAACGGAATGAATCCCAAGATACGTACGACATTTTGCAAATAATTCTTCTGTATATTCTTGATTATATCTTCCTTTTTCGGACCATCGCCGATAATAATCCAGACTAAATTCGGAACCTTTTCCAAAATTTTCGGTAACAATCTTACCATATGCGGAAAACCTTTGCCGTCCGCCATTCTACCGACGGAAATCAAAACTTTTTTTCCTTTTAACGCCAGTTTAGCTCGTAAAATTTCCAATTCTTCTTCTTTATTTTTTTTCAAAAAGAAATCCGACGGACAAGGATGTAAAACAACTATTTTATTTTCCAATTCTTCAAACTTAGCAGATAATTTATTTTTCAAAAAATCTCCGCTAACTACGATTTTTTCCGCATTATTGCAAACCATTTTTATTTTACCGGCTTTTCTTTTCAGTCCTACAACCAAATCCGTTCCGTGAAAAAAAATCGTATAAGGAATTTTAAAAAACTTTTTGCATAAATACGCGACATAACCGGACGGCAAAGCGTGATGAACATAAATTTTTTCCACTTTTTCTTTTTTTATAATCTTACGCACCTGCCAAAACATTTTTAACCATCTGGGCCAAATAACTTTGAAATAAGGGTTGTAACGATATGTTTTCCAATCGTTTTTGGCGTCAAATTCTTTATCACCTTGTTGTTTGGGCGCGTAAACGCAAATTTCTTCCGAATCAAAATGAGCGGCAAAATTATAAGTATAAGAAGCGATACCGCCGATTTTTGGCGGATACTCCAAGGTTATCAGTAAAATTTTCATATTAGTTTTTTAACATTCAAATCGTCGCGAGTTAAACCGCCAAACACAAACACGGCGGCAAGATAGACAAAAATTCCCGCAACAATACACAAAATAAAATGCCAATAATTTTGCAAATAAATAACTACCGCAGCCATAATCACCGACGGCCAAAAACATTTATCAACTAACAATATTATTTCTTTTATCGGGAGTAAAATCACTTTTCGCACTCGCCACAAAGTAAAAGCAAACAAAATTCCATTACTCAGAAGCGCGGAAACGGCCGCACCCATTACGGCAAACTTGGGTAACAACCACAAATTCAAACACACACTCAAAATCAAAGCGAAAAATAAAAGTAAAGTCTGTTCTGTTTGTTTATTCACCGCATTGAGTAGTGCCGCCATAGTATAATTGAGATAACTGAAAATCAAACTAAAAATCAAAACTTTAAGCACAGCAGCAGACGGCGCATAGGCGGAGGTGTAAAAAGAAACTATAAAATTATCGGCAATCGCATAAATTCCAAACATCAAAGGCATGACAATAAGCAAAAGATATCGCCAACCTTTGAGTAATAGCTCTGCTATACGTTCTTTATTTTCACCGGTGTGCAAGGCGGAAATTACCGGATACAAACTGGCGGTTAAAGCCGTCGGAATAAACTGAAAGGCGAAAACTATTTTATACGGGACACTCCAATATCCGAGCTGAGTTTTATCCAAGATTTTACTCATTAACAAAGAATCACTGAAAGAATACAGTTTACCGATAATCGCAGCGGCAAAAAAAGGCAAAGCCATCAAAAAGAAAGGTTTCAAAATTTCTTTTTGCCAAACGGGACGAAAACGCCAATTGACGTTTTTGGCGGTAAAATATCCGGCATAAAATACACTCAAGAAACTCGGAATCGTATAAGCTAAAATCAAAAAATATAGAGGCCACTGCAAAATCAATGCGGTCGTGCCTATAATCATAGTCAAAACTTGGGACATAAATATACCCAATGCTTCATATTTCAGTTTTTCCGCCGCTCGTAAAGAAGCGTAGAAAAGATTTTGCAAACTATCAAAAATTACCGTGATTCCGGCAACATAAATCAATTGTTTGGTATTTTCAGCATACCCGAGAATATTGGCAAACAAAATTATCAAGACATATGAAAAAATTCCTAGAATGAATTTCAAACTAAGCAAACTGTTGAGATAATTATTTCCTTTTTCTTGATCGCGCGCCAATTCGCGAACCAAAACATTATTCAAACCAAAATCAGCCACTACCAAAAATATGGTGGAAAAAGACAAAGCGAAAAAGTAATCGCCTGTGTTCTCTACCCCGATGATTCGCGCGATAATGATGAAGTAAACAAAAGAAACGACTCTCTGAGCTATAGAGGCCGCGGTCATAAAAGTCGTATTTTTTGCCACACTTGAAGCCATAAATATATTTTATCTCATTATATCAGCAAATTCGGCTTTTTACAAACAAAAAACACCCCCGAATTGAGGGTGCTTTTTTGAAGTATTTTTTAACGTTTGCTCCATTGCGGTGCTCTGCGGGCTTTTTTGAGACCCGGTTTCTTTCTTTCTTTGATACGAGGATCGCGAGTTAATAAACCAGCGACTTTCAAAGATTTTTTGAAATCAATATTCCATTTTACCAAAGCGCGAGCGATGCCGTGTTGTACAGCTTTTGCTTGACCGTTTTTTCCTCCGCCGTTAACTTTGGCGGAAATATTCAAATCTTTTTCTTTACCCAAAATTTTCAAAGGAACCAAAACGATTTCTTGTTCGGAAAGAGTGAAATATTGTTTAAGCTCTTTTCCGTTAACAATAATTTTTCCTTCGCCTTTGTCCAAACGCACGCGAGCGGTAGCCATTTTACGGCGTCCGACAGCGCGGTTTTCTTCTTTTTTCTCTTTTACGCTTTTAAGCGCGGTTTTAACTGTTTTTACCATAGAGGATTATTTAAAAGATATTCTTAACAATCTGCCGTCGCGTAGTTTATTTTTCGGCAACATTTTGGTTACCGCAAGAATCACCACTTTTTTTGGATCTTCTTTCATCACTTTTTTAGCCGGAGTTTCTTTCAAACCACCCGGATAATTACTGTGATGGCGATAAACTTTTTGATCGAGTTTTTTGCCGGTAAATTTTATTTTATCGACATTTAAGATAGCAACCTTGTCGCCTTTATCCAAACGCGGCTCATAACCGACTTTGTGTTTACCCATCAAAATCATCGCGATTTTGGTGGCCAAACGTCCGGGAGCCATGCCGGCGGCGTCAATTTCAATTTTCTTTCTGTTCATAACGCAAAAAATTAAATAAATTCAACAACCGCTTCTTCGGCTCCATCGCCTTTACGGTTTTTTAAAGCGGTTATGCGAGTATATCCGCCTTTGATTTCTTTATATTTCGGGCCGTATACTTCCATCATTTTTTTGACGGCATTTTCAGTATAAAGAGTTTTAGAAATTTGACGACGAGCGGTCAAATTATTTTTTCCGGCCACTGTCACCAATTTCTCAACCAAAGAACGTACGGCTTTGGCTTTGGCTTTGGTAGTTTTGATTTTTCCGTAGATAATCAAACTTTCCGCCAAATTAGCGAGCAAAGAGCGACGTCCGGCTGTTTTTCTATCCAATGTAATTTTTTTACTTTGATGTCTCATATAGGGGTTTACTTACTTTTTTTACTGACTTTCTTAACTTTTTTTGCGACTTTTTCTTCCCCCTTTTTAGTTTTAATTGTATCTTCTTCGTCAATACCTTCGATTTCTTTTTCCGCGGAAATTTCCGGTTCACGCATCATTTCTTCTTCGGTTTTAATACCGGAAGCCACAATGCGGAAATGTTCCATCAAAATATCGTTGGCTTGTTGTATGGCGTATTTGGGAGAAATAGAGCCATTGGTTTCAATGGTCAATGTCAATTTTTCATAGTTGGTGATATCGCCCACGCGAGTATATTCGACATGGTAACCGACATCTTTGACCGGAGTATAAATGGAATCTATCAAGATAGTTCCCAAATCTACAGCTTGTTTATCTTTTTCTTCCACAGTGCGAAAACCGCGACCGACACCGACAGTAATTTCCATTTCAAAAGTTTTGTTGGAAGTCAAATTGGCAATAACCAAATCCGAATTGATAATTTCCACCGCGGAATTTTTTTCAAAATCTCCGGCTTTTACTTCACCCGGACCTTTTTTGGTCAAAGACAAAGTAACCGGTTCTTCAGAATAAACTTTTACCACCAATTGTTTGAGATTTAACATTACTTCCACTGCATCTTCTTTCATTCCTTCCATGGTCGAAAATTCATGTTGTATACCTTTAATTTTAAAGGATTCTACAGCCGCACCTGGTAAAGAAGATAAAAGTACTCGACGCAAAGCGTTACCCAGAGTTGTGCCGTAACCGTAATAACACGGACTTACGGTAACCACCCCGATATTACCTTGTTCGCCTTCTTTAAATTCCACTTTTGACGGTAATAATAAGTTCTCCATATGGTTTTAAATTAAAAAATTTTTAGCGTGAATAATACTCAATGATAGATTTGGCGTTAAAGCCCGGATCTTCAACTTGAGGAACGTTTAAAACCTTTGCGGAGATATCTTTGCTGTTTACAGCCAACCAAGCCGGAGCTTCTATTTTGGAAAGTCTTTCGGAAATATTTTCAAAACCTTTTTTATTTTTTCCTTTAGCGCTCAAAGCCACAACATCACCTATTTTGGTATTGAAAGACGGTACATCGACTTTTTTACCGTTAACAACAATCAATCCGTGGGAAACTATTTGACGAGCTGCCAAACGAGATTTTCCCAAACCCATACGATAAACAACATTGTCCAAACGACTTTCTAAAGCGGCTAATAAAATTTTGGAAGTATCGCCGACTTTTTTGGAAGATTTTTCCACGTAATTGGCAAATTGTCTTTCTATCAAACCGTAAACTCTTTTAGCTTTTTGTTTTTCACGCAACTGAGCACCGTATCCGGAAAGTTTTCCGCGACGAGAATCAGGTCCGTGTTGACCGGGAGCGTAACTGCGTTTGGCAAAAGGACATTTTGGACCCAAACATTTATCTCCTTTGAGCAATAATTTTACTCCGGCACGACGACATTTGGCGCAATTTGTATTAATTTTTTTAGACATATCTATAATTTAAAGATTTCAGAAGTATTAAACGCGACGCGGCTTCGGAGCGCGGCAGCCGTTGTGAGGAATCGGAGTTACATCGTTGATAGAAATCACATTGATGCCATTGGTATGAAAAGCGCGAATAGCACCTTCACGTCCTTGACCGATACCTTTGATAAATACAGTAACTTCTTTTACTCCGTAATCCGCGATTTTGTCAGTTAAATTTTTGACTACCACGGAAGCGGCGTAAGGAGTTGCTTTTTTCGGACCTTTAAAACCAGCCATACCGGCGGAAGCCCAACCAAGAGCATTACCGTTCGGATCAGTGACTGTAATAATAGTATTATTATAAGAAGCCAAAATATGCGCTACGGCGCGCGGTACTTGTTTGACAACTTTTTTCTTTTTAGCTTTTACAGCTTTAGCTTGTTCTTGAGCCATATATCAAATTAATTATTATGTTTTAATACCGGATTTGGCGCGACCGCTACCCATAGTCTTTCTGGTATTACCACGAACGGTGCGAGAATTTGTTTTGGTGCGTTGTCCGCGAACCGGCAAATGGCGCATATGACGCACGCCACGGTAACATTTAATATCTTTGAGACGTTTGATGTTAGCTCCGATTTCACGACGTAAATCGCCTTCGGTTACATGTTCTTTTTCCACCAAAGCGCGAATTTTGTCTTCTTGTTCCGGAGTCAAATCTTTGGTGCGAAGTTCACCGTCAACTTTGGCTTGTTTTAATATTTTTTCCGCCAAAGTAGGACCGACGCCGAAAATATAACGCAAAGAAATACGAATTTTCTTTTCTTTGGGTATATTGGTACCTGCTATACGCATAATATATGTACATTACTTAAAAAATAAATTAACCTTGACGCTGTTTATGCTTTTTGTTTGCACAAATCACATAGACCCTTCCTTTGCGTCTGACCACTTTACATTTTTGGCAAATTTTCTTTGCCGATGGACGTACTTTCATAAAACATTTTAAATTACACAAAAACATCAACCACTGCCGCGATATCGACGCTCGACTCTATTGTCAAGCTACACCGCAGTGGTTGATATTTCTTTTTTAATTATATTTTTTAAAACCGATAAGTAATTCTGCCTTTAGTCAAATCGTAAGGAGTCATTGCGATTTTAACTTGATCGCCAAGACTCAAACGAATTTTGTTGAGGCGCATTTTACCGGACAAGTGAGCCAAAACCATTTGACCGCTTTCAAGTTTAACTTTGAAAGTCCCAGCTGGTAAAAGCTCTTCAATTGTCCCTTTTATCTCAATAGCATCGTTATTCGCCATTTGAAAAGGATTATTTATATGAATATATTAAACTATTTTTTAAAATTAGTCAAGGGTTAGCCAAAAACCAGTTACTTACTTATTATTTTGGCTAATATTAGCTATTTTGGTCATTAACCATTGGAATTTGGTCATTCTTCACTTTATACACCCATTCTTTATACAACAAAAAATTCCAAGAAACTGCCAAAGCAATATTAGCCATTCTGACCAGTAAATAATTAAATCCGAATTTATGATTAAATAGCCACATCCAAAAAACCGCAAAAATATAATTTCCCAAAGCGACTGTCAAAAATTTTATCATTTGTTTATGCGCTTCTCCGCCGGCTTTAAAACTCATTTTCTTATTCATCAAAAATACATAAAGCAAAATAAAAGCTTGATTAACAACTACCGCTACCACTGGTAATAAACCGAAAAATTCTTTCAAAATCCACAGAGACAACATATCAAAAAACAAAGCGGAAATTCCAACACTGAAATATCTGACAAATTGACCTCGATGAAACCAAAGATATGTTAAATATTTTTTTATCATATTTATTCTAAAATCGCTTTGATACGACGCACACCGGAACTGACCGCTTCTTCTTTTACAATTTTGAATTTACCGAGCGTGCCGGTATTTTCCACATGCGGGCCACCGCAAATTTCTTTACTAAAAAAATCTTTATCATCGCCCACAGTATAAACTTTGACCAGTGCACCATATTTATCTTCAAACAATCCTATCGCACCTTTTTTCTTCGCTTCTTCTACTGTCATTTCTTCAAAACTCACAGGATAATTTTTGGCAATCGCGCCATTTACCAAATCTTCTACTTCCTTTTTTTGTTCATCAGTCATTTTTTCCGGATGAGAAAAATCAAAACGCATACGCTCGGCATTGATATTACTACCGCGTTGAGCAACATGATCGCCAAGCACTTTTCGTAGTGATGTATGAAGCAGGTGTGTAGCTGTATGATATTTGGTGGAAATTTCGGAATTATCTGCCAAACCGCCTTTGAATTTTTGTTCCGCGCCAACGCGAGACAATTCTTGGTGTTTTTTGAAAGCAATATCAAAATCGTTCACATCCACGGTTAAACCTTTTTCAATAGCCATTTCCAAAGTCATTTCCAATGGAAATCCGTAAGTATCATAAAGTTTGAAAGCTTGTTTGCCGGAAATTTGATTAACTAATTTACCAGTTTTCTCAAATGCTTGGCGAAAACCATCTACCAATTTTTCAAATTCTTTTATCCCTTGTTCTATAGTATTTCGAAATTTACTTTCCTCACGTGCCATTTCTGTCAAAATAAATTCTTTATTTCTTATCAATTCCGGATAAACCTCGCCCAAAATTTCAATAACTTTTTGAGAAATTATTGAGCAAAAATTTTCTTTCAAACCAATTATTTTTCCGTAACGAACCGCGCGACGGATAAGACGACGCACGATATAACCTTGATCTACATTACTCGGAGCTATTCCCCTATCATCTCCCATTATCATAGTAGCTGTTCGCAAATGATCGGCAATCACGCGCATAGCTTTGGTAATTTCCGCATTTTCTATATATTCGCGACCGGAAATCTCTTCAATCTTTTGAATCAACGGCCACATCGTATCTATCTGATAAGTATCAGTCAAACCGTTTATTACCGCGATTGTGCGTTCCATACCCATACCAGTATCAACATTTTTTTGTACAAGTGGTTCAAATGTTCCCTTATCGGTTTTATTGTATTCCATGAAAACATTATTCCAAATTTCCAACCAATTATCTTCATCAGTTTTCGGATTGCTATCCTCTGGAGGGAATTCAGTTTTACCACGCCAATAAAAAATCTCTGTGTCCGGACCACAAGGACCTGTTTGACCGGCCGGACCCCACCAATTATTTTTTTTCGGTAAATAAGCGATTCTATTTTTCGGCATTCCGGCTTTTTTCCAAACCCCGGCGGAAAATTCATCTCGCGGAGCATTTTCATCACCTTCAAAAACCGTAACTGCCAATTTGGCAATATCCAAACCCAACCATTTTTTATCAGTCAAAAATTCAAAACTCCATTTGATAGAATCTTCTTTAAAATAATCTCCCAAAGACCAATTACCAAGCATTTCAAAAAAAGTAAAGTGACTCATATCCCCGACTTCATCAATATCTCCGGTGCGAATACATTTTTGCACATCAGCCAATCTGTTCCCGGACGGGTGTTTCTGTCCCAACAAATAAGGGACAAGCGGATGCATACCGGCAGTGGTAAATAAAACTGTCGGATCATTTTCCGGAATCACTGAAGCCGAACCAATAATCGCATGGTTTTTGCTTTTGAAAAAATCTAAATATTTTTGACGAAGTTCTGTGGAGGTTAACATAATTTATTTTGTTTTTTTATTTTGTCATTCTGAGTGCTAACGAAGAATCTGTAATCAGCAAACATCTTACTTACAGATCCTTCACTGCGTTCAGGATGACAGTTTATTTCTTTTTTAAATCAATAAAAATATCACGAAGTGATACTAACGCCCAAACTGTATTTAAAATCACAAAGGGATATCCTTTTATCATCAAACCGTAAACTATCAAAACCCCGGCACCCAAAAAATTAACTAAATCATAAATCAAACTATCATTTTTCCATTTTTTCATTTGGTTCATAAGAAAAGCCAATAAAACCAATCCCGCGCCGATTATACCGATAGTTGTTATCAACATATTTTTTGTCATCCTGAACGCAGTGAAGGATCTGCAAGTAAAATAAAAGCTTTTTACAGATTCTTCGCTTTGCTCAGAATGACAGTTAACTAATATTTATATTTTTACTTAATAACTCCCCCGCCAAGACAAACACCTTTGCTGTATAAAACTGCAAACTGCCCAGGTGTTACTGCTTTTTGTGGATTATCAAATTTCACAATTACACTATTACTATTTTTCGCCTTTACGGACTGAACATTACACTTTTGTAATGTTTGGCGATGGCGCAATCTTACTTCACATTTTAACGGCAATTTCGGCTTTTGTCCACTTATCCAATTGATATTTTCAACCATAATTTCTTTTTTCAACAGATCAGGATCATTTTCATGTCCGACAAACAAAATATTTTTCTTCACATCTTTTTTTACTACAAAATAAGGCTTATTGTTTAAACCCAATCTTTGACCGATAGTATAAAATGGTACACCTTCATGTTCACCCAAAATTTCTTTTGTTCCATTTAAAATTATTTTTCCTTTTTTAGTTTTTATTTTTTTCTGTAAAAATTCTTTCATCGGCACTTCCCCGATGAAACAAATTCCCATGCTTTCTTCTTTTTTGGCTGTTGGTAATTCAAATTTCTCCGCCAATTTTCGCACTTGATCTTTGGTGTATTCGCCGATTGGAAAAATAATATGCTTCAACTGTTCCTGACTCAATTGATGTAGAAAGTACGTTTGGTCTTTATTGTCATCCTTTGCAGCCAATAATTGGACACTGGATTCCCGCCTTCGCGGGAATGACAAGTCACGCGACTTTACGGACTTTATAGACTTTTGACTTAGGAGTGCATAATGGCCGGTTGCGAGATAATCAAATCCTAAACTTTTCGCTTTTTTCATCCAAAAACCGAATTTAACGAATTTATTACACAAAACATCTGGATTTGGTGTCCGGCCCTTTTTGTATTCAGCATACATATAATCCAAAACAGATTTTTTGTATTCACGCACAAAATTCAAACGTAATAATGGAATTTTTAACTTGGCGGCCACACGCAGGGCATCTTGATAATCCCCCCTCCAGCACGATGTTAAATTATTTTTATCATCATAATTTACCATAAAAGCACCGGTAACATCATATCCTTGCTGTACTAAAAGAGCGGCAGCAACGGACGAATCCACACCACCGGACATACAAATTAATATCTTGGGCTTATTTTTAACTTTCATACTATAAAATTATAGCAAAGATTATGGTATTTTTCAACCCTATTTTGTCATTCTGAACAAAGCGAATAATCTGTAATAAGCAATTATCTTGCTTACAGATCCTTCACTACGTTCAGGATGACAAATTAAAAAACTTCGCTTATTCAGCGAAGTTTTTTAATTTTATGCTCTTTGTTTTTTCAAACAATCGATGCAGAAAATAGGTTTACCGCCAGCTTTCGGCATGAACGGCAATCTGGTGATTTTAGTTCCGCAACCGGCGCAATCTACATCAACATCATACATTTGACGTTGAGGTCTGTTGCCAAAGCGAGAATTGTTATCACGACGACTGTTGCGAAATTCGCGATTGCAGTCTGCGCAATAAACTTTTCTATCAGGATCTGTCGGTTGAAAAGGCAATTGGCTGATGTGAGCCCCGCATTTACCGCAGGTTAAATCAACATCATACATTTGTCTGTCTTGTTGAAAAGCCATATTTTTTTGCTTGTTCCCAAAATGTTTTGAGATAAATTTTAATTAAACGACCTACTTTGGGAACGAAGCTTTTTGACTTTAACGTAGCCCAAATTTATTTGATAGAATTATAGCACATTTTCACCCTTTTGTCAATCCCATTACCTAAGCTTCGCTTAGATGAGGGACCTCTGGCCCTTTTCGCTTTTACTTATAATTATAATTATTAATCAAAAGAAACTATATCATTCGGCTTGAGAGGCTTGGGGTTACTATTCTGTTTACTTGGTGGAATATCGTTTCTGGCGTGTTGCGGTTTGTTCGGCTGATTATTTTGAGGTTGCGGCGGTTTTGGTGTTCTTTTCAAATCGCTAAAATTGATACTTTTCGGAATTTCTTCCACTTCTTTTTCTATAGGTTCCGGTGGGACATGAGCCGCCAATTTTTCCGGAGGTTTGATTTCCGTCCTGCTTTGTAAAGACGAAAGAGACAATGCTGTCGGAATTTTCGGTTCCGGGTTTTTCATCGGCAATTTTGACGGTGAAGAAATAAAATTTTTATTTTCTTTATGAGGAATTTTCACTGTCGGAGGAGGAATAAAAACCGGTTCCGGACGCAAAGAAGCGAAATCTATGGAATTCTTATTCTTTTTCATTTTTTTATCATCGCGACGACCATTATCTCGGACAAAATCCTTTTTTGGGGCTGAAGGAGCAGGTATATTTACCAAAGGCGCGGCTTTGTTAAATTCTATTTCGTCTTCATCTAATTCTCCGCTTCCGGCATTTACATCCATACCACTCCAACGCATAATCTTATCTTCTATTTGATCGCGAGGAGTAGCATATCTCTCACGCGAAACTTTGACTACTTTTTCCGCACTACCTGTCGGACTGCCGATTGGCGGCAAAGTAATAGCGCTAAACGGACGAGAAGCCACACCATCAATCATCAATTTGAGATAAACATTATATTTTGGTAAATTTATCAAATCTTCTTCCGTGAAAACCGGAGAAAATTCTTTACACAAAATCTCGGCATCAGTGGAACCGACACGATATGTGATAATACTACCAACGTTACCAATAACCGCAGCGCGCACATGTTCATCAAGTTGATCCATATACTGATGCGCCATGGTCAAATCCAAACGATATTTGCGAGCTTCGGACAAAATATTGGAAAAACTTTCAGTTGCAAAATTTTGAAACTCATCAACATATAAAAAGAAATCTTTACGGTCGCTTTCTTTCATATCCACGCGTTCCATGGCGGAAAGTTGAATTTTGGTGATGAGCATGCCGCCGAGCAATCTGGAATTATCTTCTCCAATACGGCCTTTGGAAAGATTCATGATAAAAATCTTTTTGCTATCCATGATATCACGAATATCAATCTTACTTTTTACTTGTGCCACAATATTGCGGATAACAGAAGCGGATAAAAATTGACCGATTTTATTTTGGATAGGAGCCACAGCTTCTTGTTTGTATCTGTCGTTATAACCGGCAAATTCAGATTGCCAAAAAGCTTTAACCACCGGATCTTTCAGATTGGCGACAATACGATTGCGATATTCATCATCAGCCAACATGCGATTGATACCAAGCAGTGTAGTACCCGGGTATTCCAAAAGAGCCAAAATAGTATTATTGAGAATATATTCCATACGCGAACTCCACATATCCACCCAAATCTTTTTGAAAACACCCATTAAGCCGGAAGCTACGAGATGTTTGTGTTCGGCCCGCACAGTTTCGAAAATATTAAAACCAACCGGAAAATCAATATCCGCCGGATTGAAATAAACCACATCATTGATGCGACGAGGGGGAATGTAGTTGATGATTTTTTCCGCAAAATCACCATGCGGATCTACGACACCGACACCATGCCCGGCGTAAATATCATTGAGCACCATGTTTTCCATAAGGGTAGTTTTACCCATACCTGTCTTTCCGACAACATAAACATGACGGCGACGATCATCGGTTTTGACACCAAATTTGCGCATTTGATTGCGAAAATTGGTAGCGGCGAAGTAATTAACATCCGGAGAAGCGTAATACTCCGGTTCTTTTTTCTCCTCCTCTGGATTGTCCCAAAAATTATCACTCATTTTTATAAAATCTAACTTGACGGTATTATATCACAATTTCTTTTTCACTGAAAGAAGCTCGGCCTTTTGATGTTATCTTGTTTAAAAGCCGTTTTATTCAAATTTAAATTCAAAATATTGGTCATTTCCGGTGCCGACACTGCTACTTCCAACGCATATTTCAAACCCGGCAATTCTTTCAAATCATACCCCTTTTTCAAAGCTCTTTTATAAAGATTGAGCAAATCCAGTTTACCTTCTTCCGATAATTCTTTATAAAAATCTTTATCTTTTTCAGTTATCAAATTGTTTTCACTTTTCCTATCATAAAGATTATCTATAAACTTTTTCAATTTTCCCGGCCCGGCGTTATAAGCCACCAAAGCCAAAGACCACTGACCAAACATCTGCTGATAATCCGATAATATTTGCATGGCGATTTCAGCGCTCTTCGCGTTATCTGTTCTTTCGTCTTGTTCCGGATTTTCTTTATCCACTTTCAAACCGTATTCTTCCGCAGTTGATGAAATTATCTGAAAAATTCCCAACGCGTCTTTTTTTGATTTTGCTTTATTGTCTCCCCCGCTTTCAACAGACAACATCCCCATAGCTATATCGTAAGGAACTCCGTATTTTTCCGCCGCATTCATCACGGCAACCAATAAGTTTTTTCTATATTCTTCATCTGATAAAACCTTGGCAAAATGTTTGTCAGCAAAAAATTCTTGATCGGCGAATTTTACTTTATAAACTTTATCGCGATATTCTTTCAAAATTTTATCCAATTCTTTCAGGGCTTTTTCCGAATTTTCTTTCGAATACGGAGAATCAAAAGATTTTTTAACTTCTTCTTTCAAAAAATGATTATTAAAATTTTTTTCCAATTCGTCTTTATAATTTTCCACATCAATCGCTTCTGTTTTTTGTTTTTCGTCCTTTTCGTTTTTATCTACAACCACTCCGGCGGCAATACCTCCGGCCAAGATAATCGGCGCGGCTTTTTTTAAAATTTTTTTAAATAGATTTTCTTCCGGGTTATACCCTGGTTTTTCCGGCATATTTTAATCGTTAATCATTTTGAAAAGATGATCACGAACCAACGCCCAAGCAGCAAGAGTTTGTCCATCCCAAATCTTTCCGTCAATTACCATTTGTTCCAATTCGTCCACTCGACGAAAAACCAATTCCAATTCTCCGGTTTCTTCTATTTGAGGCACAGAAACTTGTTTGAGATCTGCACCGATATAAAGATGAGATTCATCTTTAGCTAAACCATTGAGACCATAAAAATTACCCACTTTAATTAAATCTCCGGCTTGATATCCTGTTTCTTCCAATAATTCACGCTTGGCACATTCAGACGGCACTTCATTTTCCAATAATCCTCCGCAAGGAAATTCAACACTTTCTCTGTCTTCTAAATAACGATACTGACGAATTAAAATTATCCGCCCATCATCAAGCACAGGCACAACCATTGCATTATTTTTCATTTCCGCATAAAAATAATCACCAAAAGTTCCATCTTCTTTTTCGAATCTGTCATGTTTGTAAATCCACCAAGGATTGGAATGGATAATTTCTTCATCTATTTTTTTTGGTTTATACATAACTTATTTAAATAATTTTATTAATTCTTCCGGCTTGATATCCCCGGGATTTTTAATTATAGAATGTATAGATCCTCCTCCGTCACCTTCGTATCTTGGTAAGATGTGCCAATGGGTGTGTGGAACAACTTGTCCGGCAACAGGTTTATTGTTAAGCGCAATATTTAATCCGTCCGGTTTGAGTACCTCTTCCACGCGTTTCGCAACTTTGTGAACCGCACTCATCAAAAAATTCCATTCTTCCGATGTAAACTCATCAATATTTTCTAAATGTTTTTTCGGGATAACGACAGTGTGGCCTTTGGCATGAGGAAAAATATCCAAAAAAGCCAAGACATAATCGTCTTCGTAGATTTTATAGCTTGGTATTTCGCCGGCGGCGATTTTACAGAAGATACAATCTGACATAAAAAATTATTTAATTATTTTTTCTATTTTTTTAAAATTATTTACTAAATTATTCTTACTTAAAATTACATTCCTTGTTGATTTTAATTTTATATATTTACCCCTCAATTCAGGAACTAATTTTAACCACCATTTTTCACCTTTCATCATTATAATTTGAATATTTTTCTTTTTAATTATTTTATTTAATAAATAAACTAAATATTCTTGATTTTTTAATTTTATATTTCCATGATCAAACTTTTTAGAATGATACGGAAAATATTCAAGACAACAAATATTTTTCGATATTATTTTATAATCTTTCTTTTCTTTTATAAAGGAAGATAAGACTTTTGTCCAATATCTAAAACCTCCATATAATCTATAATCAGGATTAAGATCAAAGAAAGGAAATTTCATTTTTTTATGTAAAAGATTTTTCAGATTTTCTTCTTTATATTTTTTATCCCTAATAATAAAATCATCTTTTTGATTTTCAAAACCAATCGGCCAATCTAAACCTGGATTTAATTGTAAAAAAATAACTTTCGCTTTAAAAGGATCACCGATAAAAGGTATTGGTAATGAACCTACTGCTATTTTATAATCTGATTTAGCTTTCTTATTATATTTTTCAATAGCTTTTCTGTCTTCTTGTAAAATATAAGGGGATCTGAAATTTTTTGTTAATTCTATCCAGGGATTTTTCATAATTATATTCTTACGATAAAAAATTATTTGCGTTCTTTAACTGCTTTTATTTTTCCACTAGATATTTTAGCAAGCTCTTTAAAACTAATAATTTTCCCATTAATGTCTTTTTTGTGATTTAACGAATCCCAAACTGCCATAATACTACCATTATAAACACAATTCCATTGTCCATTTTCATGTATTTTAAAAACCAATAAAATACCTTCATGCGGTGGTTTTTTTAAATAAGTTTCCTCTTTAGTGGTCGCTTTTATTTGTACTTCTCTATACTCCAAATCTAACAAATCTGTTCTTGTTCCGTCCCAATCTTTTCTTAATTTATTATCTACTTCAACACAATAATATATTTCAGCAATTGCTTCTCCTATATCACCGACAATACGACCGTCTGGAGTAAAAGGTTTTTTTGGAAATACTGAATGAAGAATATCTTGAGCTTCAAAAAGTTTTTTTATGGCTAAATTTAAACTATTGTTTTCTAACATAATTTTATCATTTTTTACAAAAACATTATTCTATCTTTTTATTTTCCTCAATAAATTTTTCAAACGACCGATCGTATGTCTTTTCAGCTTCTTTACTAAAACAACACGCTGGCAATTCTTTATTTTTTAAATGATATTTAAGACATTCGCAACAAATTCCCTTTCGCGGACAATCTTCATAAGTACATTGGCAAGATTTTGAATTTTTATCTTTTTGACATTGCATATTTATAAATTCTTAAACATTACTACGAAGCCACCTTCTTCGGTGAAACCATTTTTAGTATGAAATTTATAAGCCGGAGATTTTTTCTTTACCCAAAGAGAAACAGACTTTGTTTTAATCTTTTTTAATTCTCTAAAAACATAAGTAGTTAATTTTTTGCCTAATCCTTGTCTTTGATATTTTGGATCAATAACTATCTCTTCCAACATCGCTTGTTTTCCATCCGCCCAAAAAGACATGCTACAAATAGCAAAGCCCAAAACTTTTCCTTTATCTTCCAAAACATAACTGGTATTTTTTCCCTTGCTAAATTTATCTTTAATATAAGAAATAGCCATATCATCTCGTCTTTTTTGATTATATGGAGGCAAAGTATATGCGTCAGCGAGAAATTTCGCGGATTGTTTCAAATCCGACTGTTTCATTTTTCTAATTTTCATAGTGATAAAGATATTGAATACTGAATATTGGATACCTGTCCGTCCGTAGCCAGCAAAGCGAAGGCTGATTGGATATTAACCATTTTCACCATTAAGTGAAAAAGGTTATCCACAGAAATTATAAGAGTTTTTTGGCTAAAATAAGCTATTTTACTAATTTTAAAACCTATTTTTTTGCTTGACAAAAGCTTTTTTTGGCTATACTATATAGGCATATTTGGCATCTTAACCTCGTGTTAAGAAGCTCCGCATCCCGCCTCTGGCGAGGTGCTTTATTTTTATTTACTTTTAAACGTTCCTATAAATTGATCGACGATATTATTATAAACTTCGGTTTCAATCATTGCACTTTTTCTCAAAAGTCTCTTGCTACTTATAGTCTTGCCTTGTGAAATATTTACAGCATTTGACACCTCTTCTATTTCTATTACAATTTGATACCAAGGTTTGGGATTTTTAATTTGCGTAGTCAACGGCAAAACAAAACATATGTCTTTGGAATATTTTTTTACAATCAATACCGGTCTTTCAAATAATTCGTGTTTTCCATCAACTTCATATCCAACATTTTTTCCAAGAGCGGCCCACCAAACTTCCTTTTCACGAAAATAAACATCTTTTTTCTCATCCGTATGATGCCGAATTTTTCTTTTTGTCCAGTCAACAAATTGTTGTGCTATTTCTTTTAAATTCATATAAAAAAACCTTGTTGTTAAAAAATTTAATATTTCAACATTTTAACCCGCCTTCGTCCACCTAAGGCGGACTACGGACGGGCAAGCACTTAAATTTAGCTAGTATTTTATCATCCTAATCCCGTTTTCATTCTTTTCAAACACAAAACAATTCTTCGCGCCGGTAATAACTTTCGCTTCTTTGATTATTTCTTCTTTATCCTTCAAACCGGCTTGCCAATCTTCTAAAATATTTTCCAGCTGTGTTTGAGAAAAATCGTTTTTTATCGGAAAACCGCCACCGATAATTTTTTTATTAGACAATCCTTCCAAAGCGACGAGATTATACGGATCTGAAATGACACAAAAATTTTGTTCGTCTTTTGTCTGTTCTACAATGTTTTTGAAATCATTATATTCTTGAACGGAAATGACTTTACCTACCGGCCCCAAAGAATAAATCGCCGAACCGAATAAAGACAATAAAATAACGGCAATAACGGTAACTCTATAACCATAACTCTGCGACATCCAGTCTTTGATGCCATAAACAAAGAAAATAATTAACCCAAACGCAAGTGTAGCATCCAATCGACGAGTCAGAATATTATCGCCGTTTAATAAATATCGACTGATGAAATAACCGATAAAAAGACCAAAGTATAAAACAACCAACCAACGTTTATCGATTTCTTTATTAAAAAATTTATATACTCCGTAAATTGACAAACCTATAAATAAAAACGAAATCAACAGCATCCACCATGGCCAAACAGTCAGAGCATTGGGGATAAAAGCAAAATCCGGAGTTTGGTGAAACAAAATATTTCCCGTGGCGATAGTATGCGGACGAGGTCCGGAGATAAAATAATATCCGGTCAAATTGCCAATAAACTGTTTGACAGCGGAAAACAAGCCGCTTTTGAACGACAATACAGAATATCCCGAAACAATTTCTATAATTGGCAAAAATAAACCGGCTAAAACAGACGCGCTTAACCAAACAATATTGTTTGATAAATCATTTTTTATTAAATAAGTATTTACGAGTTTCAAGCCAAGCGCCAAAAAGAAAAGCAAAGCATAAAGCAAATAACCGGATAATAACATCAAACCGATAAACAATAATCCCCAAATTTGTTTTTTATTTTTTCGTAAATCCGCTTTAAATAAAAACAACATTGCCAAAAGCCAAAAAACAAAGTGAAACGATACAGGCAAAGAAAAAGAACCCGATACTAGCAAAGCGTTCGGCACAAAAGAAATCCAGGATAAAAATAATGCCGTTCTTTTGTCCCACAATAGTAATCTCCCGAAAGCATAAATCAACGTCGGAATAAATACAGCCCAAAGCAAAGGCACGACAAAACGCCCGAGATCAAGCAGAGAAATATTTGTAAACAAATTTAAAAATACGTTTATTCCCCAAAATTGAGAATAAGAATAAATCCCGGGATTAAATTTTTCAAAAAAATTCGGCTCAACGGAAAAATTCGCAATATTCAATTTGCCGGTTTGCACGAGTTGATTTTCCACACCTAAATGCCGCCAATAATCCGCACCGTAAACGAGTTGATGCGTCAAGCCAAGATTCATATGACACAAAACGGCAAAAAATGACAATAAAATCAAAATGGTTTTGGCATGTCTGTTGGTAAAAATCAAAAAACCCAAAAACAAATAAACGAGTAAATATAAATAAATATAATAATTTGGCAAAACAGACCAAGGGGTTAAAATCTCTTCTCCGGTTTGATGTTTATACAAAATATAAAAACCGGACAACATCAAAATCCCGACTCCACCTATAAGCGAGGTGGATGAAGGCAAAACAAACTCTTCTCTTTCTCCGACAAGGTGATTTTCATGAGAAATATTTTTTTGCCAAAAAATCAAATCTGAAAAAACATAAACAAACAAACCGGTTAAAGGCAAAACCAAAGTACCAAAAAATACCGGCGAAACCTGAAGAACTACCAGTGTGCCGCAAACAACGGTCAAAATCCAAAAAACTGACAAAAAACCCAAAAATCCGCTCAAAAAAGAACTTTCCGGAAAGTTGAAAGCTCGAGCCGACATTTTGTAAGCTTTATCCGAAAAATAACAAAGAAAAAATAACAAAAAAATCAAGCCGATTACCATCCCCGGCTGATAAACAGTTATTAACCAAGAAAATAAGCCAAAAAAGGCTAAAATTAGCGTTTTTTTCAAAAAATCTCGCATATATTTTAAATTATAGCAAGGTTGACAAAAAAAGCAAAGTATTATAGTGTTTTTACGGAAATAAACAAAAGGGAGAATAAAATGCGTCAATCTAACAGTTTCGCAATACTGCCACTTACAGTGGAGTATGATCCGTATCTCTGGTTGAAGAGAACACTGGATTGTCTGCTCTTTGTTTTAGAGCTCATTGAAAAAACATTCGTCTTTTTTTATCAGCGGTACAATTCCATCATGGAAAAGATCATTAATTGGATTTTACCGTCTTGGGTTACGCCAAATGGAATCTCCTATTTCAGAGCCGGGCTAGCCATTCCTGTTTTACTTCTACTTTTTGCGGGATTGAAATTCCAATCATTTTGGCTGTATGTTTTTGCAGCCTATTTAGATTCGGTTGATGGACTTTTGGCTAGAAGTCGTAAATTACTAACCGATTTAGGAGCAGTGGTAGATGCGCTGGCAGATAAAGGGTACACACTGATAATCTTAATACCCGTAGTTTGCTTGTTGAATTACAAAGAAGTCGGACTCTTCTTTTTGATTTTACATCTGGTCAGTTTGTTTTCTATCGCACCGGTGGAAATTTATTTAGGGATAGTCCGCTGGCAAGATTACAAACAATCTCTGGTAGAAAAGACGAAGAAATTGGCTCTCCGGGCCGGACCATCTGGAAAAATCAAATTTATCCTGGAAGCCTGTGGTGTTGGCGCTTATCTCAAAGGATATCCTGACCCAAGCGGTTTTTACTGCTTACTTGGGGCGATTTTAATCCTAGCATCTTCACCGTTCGCTTTTCGCTCATTATTTACGAAACTTCACGCTCGTTTATAACCACCCCTAGGGGTGGTTTTTTTTAATCACAGTTAATCAACAGTTTACCCACAAAAAAACTTTTTCGGGCTTGCGAAGAATCTTTTTTTTGGATAATATAAGGAAACCAAAAAAACATATGAATATTCCCGGAAATTTTGATACTGTGGAAAAAATACCGCCCCATAGCTTGGAGGCGGAAATGTCGTTACTCGGCTCTTTGCTCATAGACAAAGATGCTATGTTAAAAGCGGCCGATATTGTAACCCCGACTGATTTTTACAAAAATTCTCACGGCAAAATTTACGAGGCCATGCAAGAACTTTACGCCAAGAATGAATCTATAGATTTATTGACTGTTGATAATCGTTTGCGTGAAAAAAATCAACTGGAAGAAGTCGGAGGCAAACCTTATCTGGCAACCCTCTGCAATGTTGTACCGACTGCGGCCAATGTAGCTCATTATGCTCAGATAGTCCATCGCAAAGCTGTTCGTAGACGTCTTATAAATTCCTCTTCTGATATCGCCAGACTCGGCTATGAAGAACGCGAGGATTTGGAACAAGTACTCGATGAAGCGCAAAGAAGCTTATTCGGCGTTTCCGGCAATTATTTTCGTCAAAATTTCACTCCTATTCGCGGAGTTTTGGATACTGCTTTTGATCGTATCGACGAATTACACAAAAACAAAGGCCAACTTCGCGGTTTGGCTACCGGGTTCAAAGACTTGGACAGTATTTTGGCCGGTTTGCAAAAATCCGATTTGGTAATTATCGCCGCTCGTCCGTCTGTCGGTAAAACTTCTTTTGCCATGGATATTGTCCGCCATGTCGGCAACAAACTCAAAGTTCCGGTCGGTATGTTTTCTCTGGAAATGAGCAAGGAACAATTGGTGGATCGTATGATTTGCGCGGAGGCCAATATTGATTTATGGAGATTGCGTAGTGGAAAACTTTCCGATAAACCGGAAGATGACGATTTCCCGCGTATCGGACATGCTATCGGCACATTATCGGAAGCCCCTATTTTTATCGACGATTCTCCCAATAATAATATTTTACAATTACGCACCAAAGCGCGTCGTTTGCAAGCCGAACACGGTTTAGGGATGGTGGTTATCGATTACTTGCAGTTGATGGAGTCCAGAGGCGATTCTGAAAGTCGTGTACAAGAAGTTTCCGAAATTACTCGCGGTCTCAAGAGTATTGCGCGTGAACTGAATGTTCCGGTAATAGCTCTTTCTCAGCTTTCTCGTGTGGTGGAGCAAACCAAACCGGCTATTCCAAAACTTTCTCATTTGCGTGAATCCGGTTCTATCGAACAAGATGCCGATATCGTGATGTTTATTTATCGTAAAATGGCTGATCGCAATTATCGTCCGGAAGAAATATCGCCCGATGAAAGATATCTGGCGGAAATACACATTGCCAAACACAGAAACGGTCCAACCGGCATAGTCAAATTGTTATTTAATGAAAATTGTACTTCTTTCCGCAATCTGGAAACCAGAATGACAAGCGAGAATAAAAACATGTCTCAAGCCCCGACCAGAACGGCCGCCCCCGCTCTAAAACCTAAATCCGCTTTTCAAAATCAATCACAACAAGCCGAACCGCCAACACCTCAATTTTAGACTATAATTTATTCTGTGAAATCTCAACTTTGTTGGGTTCGCTCGTTTTGGCGGGCGAAATTTCGCAGGGTAAATCTTTAAATTTTTTAATAATTTTAATATTTTAATTTTATCGTATGTCCATGTTCTCAAAATTAAAACAGTTCAAAGATCTCAAAGATCAAGGAAAAAAACTTCAAGAAGTTCTCGGTGGAGAAACCGCCACAGCCAGTAATTTTGGTAATTCCGTCAGTATCACTATGAATGGAAATATGAAAATCACGGAAATCAAAATTTCTCCGGAAATGTTAAATCCGGATAAAAAAGAAAAATTGGAAAGCGCTCTCAAAGATGTTCATGAAGATGTGCTTAAAAAAGTTCAAAGAATAATCGCCGGAAAAATGCAAGAAAGCGGTTTTAGCTTGCCGGGAATGGGTAACTAAAATCTATCTTATGTATTCCTCTTCAATAAATAATCTTATTGAAGCTCTCAAAAAACTACCTTCCGTGGGACAACGCACCGCGGAAAGGTTTGTTTTTTATTGGTTAAAATCCGGCAAAAAAGAAGTGAACGAACTGCGCGAAGCTCTCAACAATCTTTTACAAAACACCAAAAGCTGCGAAGTCTGTTGGAATTTTGACGATATCTCCCCTTGTCGTATTTGCGAAGATATAAAAAGGCAAAAAGAAACCGTTTGCGTAGTGTCTGAAACACAAGATTTGGCAGCTATAGAAAACACTCGCGAATATTCCGGTCTATACCATGTTTTGCGCGGCAATATCAACGCCGACGATACTGAAACGGAAATAAAAAATTTAAAAATAGAAGAATTAAAAAACAGAATCAAACAGCATCCGGAAATAAAAGAAATAATTTTGGCTCTTTCTCCGGATCTTGCCGGCGAAACGACAATGATGTATCTCAAAAAAGAACTTTTACAAATCAGACCGGATTTGAAAATTACCAGATTAGCTCGTGGTTTACCTCTGGGCTCGGATCTGCAATATGCGGATGAAATAACCCTTATCAGCGCATTGAAAAACAGAAATTAAAAAATCCGCCTTACAGCGGATTTTTTGTCATTCTGAGTGTTAACGAAGAACCTGCCTGCCGGCAGGCAGGTCTGTAACAAGCAAAGACTTTAATTCAAAATTTTCCTTACTTACAGATCCTTCACTATGTTCAGGATGACAACCAATTACACCTCTATCACCGTCTGCTCACCGATAATCATTCTACGACATTCATCGGTACGTTTTTTGATAACTTCAGCTTTTTCACCGACTATACTTTCGGTAAACTTAAGAGGGCAATCCAAAGTGCAATTTTTCAATATTATAGAATTGCTAACTTGAGCGTTTTTGATAATACAACCCGAACCTATAGTGGCATAAGGCCCTATGATACAGTTTTCCAAAACACAATTTTCGCCGATGGTAACTGGCCCGATAATTTGAACATCGTTTCGAACCGTTGTCCCGGCCCCGATATGAACTTTTCCGGAAATTTTTGCCCCCTCTTCAATTTGCCCTTGAACACTAAACTCTTCTTCTTTTAATTCGTCGAGTAACAACTTATTGGCCAAAATCAAATCGTGAGGTTGTCCGGTATCTTTCCACCAGCCGGTTATTTCTTTATATCCGACTTTATAATTATTTTTCAAAAAATGAGAGTGAACACTGCTAATTTCATATTCACCGCGAGAACTTTTTTCTATATTATCAAAGGCTTTGAAAAAAACTTCCGGCCCGTAAATATATATACCGGTCACTGCAAAACTATTCGGCGGATTTTCCGGCTTTTCCAAGACATCCACCAATTCGTTTTTTTCATTAAACACAGGAACACCAAAAGCTTTCGGATTTGGCACTGATGACAAAGCCAACATGCAATCATATTTATTTTCCATAAATTCCGCCACCATAGGCTTCAAATCCCCCAAAACGACATTATCGGACAGAAAAAAAATAAAAGGATCTTTACCAATAAATTTTTCCGCTTGTTTCACCACATGAGCCACACCCTGTGGTCCGCCTTCCTGTTCAAAATAAGTTATTTTCACTCCCCAGTGTCCCCCGTCGCCGATATATTTTTGCAATTCCGTATCTCCGGGATTCACGTTTATAAATATTTCTTCCACACCGGCATCTACCACTTTTTGGATAGCATGAAAAATCATCGGTTTATTGGCCAAAGGAATCAAGTGTTTGTTGATGGTAGAAGTAATCGGACGCAATCTGGTTGCTCTTCCCCCGCCGGTTAAAATGGCTTTACGAACTCTTTTTATAGACATACTTACCAAAAAATTATTCTTTTTACAACCTGCCAATAAGCGTTCATCAACGGATTGCCAACGTTTTTCAAAAGCGGACTATCCGTGCTTTTATCTTCAAATACTACTTTACCGGTGACTGTTTTTAACAATTCTCCATCTTTAATTTTACGTATATTTTGAACGTAACGACGTTTTTTCAACCACAATCGCCAATGAGACGGATAGAACCAATATTTATAAGCTAAAAACTTTTCTTTTAACCAGCCGTTTTTCCAAGCGAATATTAGCAATCCGCCTTCCAAAATCAAAGCCATTGGTAAAAACAACAACAGTGTCGGTATTTTGAAAAAAGTCATCATTAATCCATAACGATTTCTTTCTATAAAATAGAATTTTTCTTTGTTTCGGGAAAAAGCGTATTTATGATAAAAGATAGAATCGGGCACGACAATTACTTTATAACCGGCCATTTTCAAACGAAAAGAATATTCTATATCCTCGTGATAAAGAAAATAATCTTCATCCCACAATCCGTATTCTTTTAATAAATCGGTTCGGATAAGCATGGCCGCCCCGCTGGCATAAGTAATTTCTTTGTTTTCTTTCAAATCCGTATCAACTCTGCGTTTTCGAAAATCATTACAAAAACCTATACCGAGATATTGAAAGGCATTACCGGAAGTGTTTATAAGTTCCGTTTCCGGAAACATCATAATCAAAGATTGAGCTATAGCTATATTTTTGTCTTTTTCCATCGCTTCAATCAAAGGTTCAAAAGCATTAACAGTGACAAAGCCGTCATTATTGTGAATATAAGTATAATCAAAACCATTTTCCATTGCCCATTTTATTCCGACATTATTACCGCCGGCAAAACCCAAATTTTCTTTTTGTGGCAAAATTGTCACATGCGGGAAATCGCTTCCGCCGATTAAAGGTGAAAACACTTCATTCAAAAAAGGAACCGAGGAACCGAATTTTGGATGCGGATTGTCAACAATAACTAACTCCAACTTATCTTTGGGATAAGTTACTTTTTTCAAAGCCGAAATCACGTCGTCGATATATGGCTCGCAATGAAAAGATAGATAAATTATAGCTATTTTGGGATAATTAGAGAGCATAATATTTATTTTTACCGCGCCATTTCCACAAATATTTAAACCAACTGGCCAAATGGTAACGGGAAGTTTTATTTTTTAACAAGGCTTTGAAAATACCCGGAATCTTGGCCGATTGACGCTCATGGCGATGTAATATCACTATATCATGGACATAGTAAACCGGCCAACCATGCTCCCACATATTATGACACCAGTCGCAATCTTCCAAATACATAAAATAACGCGGATCAAACCAGCCGATTTGGTCCACTACTTCTTTTCTTACTACCATGGCCGCGCCCAATACCCAATCCACCGGTCGGGTTTCGTTATGATCAAAATCTTTCATTATCAAATAATCGGAATATTTCTTCACCCATTCGTATTTTTTATCGAAATTTATTTGTTTGAGAGGTTTGATAAAAATAGCGCGAAAATCAAAACGATAACAAGTATATTGTAAAGTTCCGTCCATATTGAGCAGCTTCGGACCGATACAGCCGATTTTCGGATGTTCATCCATAAATTTTACCAATCTTTCTATCGTATTGCTATTTTCCGGAATTATAGTATCACGATTGATAGCGAAATAATAACGAGCCGGAGTCGCTTCAAAACCGGCTTTATTACCGGCGCCAAAACCGATATTGCCGCCATTATCAATATATTTCACCTGTGGAAATTTTTCCGCCAAAGCTTCTTTGATATTATCTTTGTTTTGCGAATTGTCCGTAACTGTAATTTGAACTGTATAAGGACAAGAAGCGACATCTTTAACCAAAGAATCGACAGCACCTACAATGTCGTCTTTCATCAAATAATTTACAAATACTATTGTGATGTCTTTCATATTTTATTTCCACCATTTTCTTAAATCTTTTGAAGAGGTCTTTCTTATTTTTTTGATTTCTTTTCTTTTGTTTCTTAAATCTTTTCTCATTAACCAAACATCTCCCAAACCTTTCAGAATTTTCAAATCAAAGATGGCAAAATAAACCAACTTCTTCAATTCATACCACGCAATAAAAATAAAATCAAGCCAAAAATTTTTACTATCTTCATTTTTATATAAAGTCATCAAATGATTGCGGTAGCTGTAATATTTCACCCACGGACTGTGTTTTTTCTTATTTTGCATTGCCGCCCAATCGTTTTTTTCTTTCGGACCGGCTCCGGCTCTGTCGTGGTAAGCAACGATATTTAACATTACAAAAGAGGAATATCCGGCAAGGCGTAAACGCCAAGCCAAATCTACATCTTCTTTGTAGGAATGATAGCTTTCATCAAGCACCTGTCCATTACTGAATAAAACATTTTTTATAGCTTCGCGACGATACATTGGAAAAGCTCCGGACACACCAAATACTTCCAAAACATTATTATTGCCAAAATTGCTTTTTATCTCTTCCCAATTTTCTCCCGTATATTGTTCTATTACGCGACGATTACGAAAAACTTTCAATCCCAGTGCATCCACCATAGAGGAAAAAGTCGCTTGTAAACCTTTTTCCATTTCACAAAAATTCCAACGCATTAATCGCGGAGAAACTCCGGCTACGGTAGAATTTTTATCCAAAAAATCAACCATCTTTTCTAAAACTGTATTTTCTAAATACATATCTTGGTTGAGAAGTAAAAAATATTCGGTTTCATTTTCTCTAAACAAGATATTATGTCCTTTGGCAAAACCATGGTTTTCTTTCTCTTTAAAAAACTTTACCGGCACGGGAAAATTTGTAATTTCTTTTTCAATAACTTCCACGGTGTTATCGGTAGAATTATTATCCAAAATTTGCAATTCCCAATCAAAAAAAGTTTGTTTACGCAGTGAATCAAAAAGATAAGGCAGATATTTCGCCCCGTTCCAAGTAACCAAATTGACAGCAAGTTTACTCATACTATAAATACGGTTTTATCTTTTCTTTTTCTTTCTTTTTCAAAACAATTTTCAACCAAACCAAAAATATGGCTACTGGCCTAAAAATTGCAATCCAAATCCATTTATACCAGGGCTCCCATTTTTGAAAATACTTTAACATACTGGCGGTAAAAATTTTCTGCTTCCACAAATTATTTTGCTGTTTAAAACTTTGCCCGACCAGATCCACACAAGAAGCTGCCGGGGTATAAAAAATCTTCAAACCCATTTTTTTTATTTCCCGGCACAAATCAATATCTTCAAACCAAATAAAATAACGAGGATCAAAACCCCACCCCAATTTATCCAAAGTGGTTTTGCGCAACAACATAAAAGCGCCACGAACCGTTTCCACCTCTTGTTCAACTTCCGGATTAAAATCTTTCATTAAATATTTATCCAAAACTTTCGGAAATAAGTGTGGAATTTTGAGTAACAAAGCTAGTTGATCCATTAACCCCGGATAACGTCTGGGTTTGGCCCCTTCGTTAAAAAGGCCATCTTGAGTGGTCAGTTTGCAACTCAATAACCCAATATCACGGCGCTGATCCATCATTTCACAGAGCTTTAACAAAGAACCCGGTTCCACTTCATTGTCCGGATTCAAAAACAAAACATAACCGCCGGTGGCGATTTGATAGCCTTGATTATTAGCCGCGCTAAAACCTAAATTTTCTTTATTTAAAATCAATTTAACTTGCGGATATTTTTTGACAATTTCTATCGTATTATCCGTCGAACCGTTATCTACTATAATTTGTTCCGATTCCAAATCCACTGCGCCTTTTTGAACGCTTTCTATCTGTTTTACAATTGAAGATGCATTATTCCAAGTAACTGTGATTACAGAAATTTTCATATTATTTCAATTTCTTCTTCAAAAAATCAACAAAAGGTATGGCGGTCGGATCAATATCTTCCACTATGGCGGAATAAAAACTCAGATAAGAGCTTACTAATAAAATTTCCATTGCTTGGGCCAAAGCGGATTTTTCGTGTGTTTTGATTGTGACAAAATTTATTTTATTCATTTTCAAAACTTCTTTGGTCAAAGATATGCGTTGTTTTATCTTGTCCGAATACAAATCTGATTCCAAAAATATGAACAACAGATTATTTTTATTGCTTTTCGGATTTATCATCCCTTCGAGCAAATGATGGTTGAGCTCGGGAAGTAAAAAATATCCGCCAAAACGTTTAGCATTTTCATTCATTTGATTGGCGGCGATATGCGCGGAACCTCCCAAATGAGAAGAACCGATAAACCACACGGATTTGTCTTTGGTCTTTTCGGCAACATCTTTTACAAGATTTTTTGTTTTAACCCCGAATTTTTTATTTAATCCCCCTATCAACTTCGGAATTCTTTTCAAATCCTCTGTTTTTGTTTTTAATAAACCCAATTTAGCAAACAAATAAATTTGTCCGACTATTGAATACCCTAACCCCATTCGCGGTGAGCCGCATGGATTGTTGTTGGTGGTAAAAATCAAAGCCGGATATTTTTCTTTTTTGGCAAGAGCCTCAAGTTTTCCTCCGGCGGAAATCACGGTGATTTTACATTTTTTCTTTTTGGCCTCAGTGGCGCAAGATAAAACTTCTTCCGTATTGCCGGAATAACTGCTAAGTATCACCAAAGTGTTTTTATTCGCAAATCCGGGCAACTGATAACCGTTAACAATACTGAGCGGAATTTTCAAATCGTTTTTATATACACTTTTTATCAGATGCGCGCCCAGAGCTGATCCACCCATCCCGCAGACAACCACATTTTCAAATTTTTTATAATTTTTCGGGATTTTAATATTTTTTACCGCTTTCCCGACTTCTTTTATTTGTTCGCCCAAAAGTTCAATACTACCGAGCATGTTTTTACTGTCTAGTTGTTTGATTTTAGCTAAATTATCTAATATTTTCATAAATTTTTTGGTTAAAAAGGTTAATCTGATTTTAACACCAAAAAACGGTTTTGTAAATAAAAAAACCGCCCACCTGAAGTGAGCGGTAAACCCCTATGAAAGAGGCTTAGGATTAGGAACAGAGAAGCTGAGAAAGGTCGGCCAGTTCGAGGATCTTGACCTTTTCGGGCTGAACCGGGGAAAGGTACGCATCGTAATTGATGATGCGGTTTCGATCCTTTTGGAACAAGGTGACGATCCACCAGACCTCGTTATCGATCTGGATCGAACCATCGGCATTGACCTCGATCTTAATGCCTTTTTTCTCGGCATTGGTCAACGAGAACCTCTTACCATCGGAGCAGATGATTCCGGCGATTTTCTCGTCGGGCACCGCGGTCTCACCCTTGGCGTTGACATACGCCAAGTTGGTCGGGCACGGGAAAGCGCGATCGGGCTCGGCCACGATCAAGGGCTGTCCGTACTGACCCATGATGACCTCGTAGAACTGTCTCTTCCCGTCCGGGGAAAGATTGGTAATACTGTACTTGCCTTCACCTGCATCCAGACCCCACTGAAGATAATGTTTCATGTCTACCTCTCTTAAGAAAAGTTGATAAAACAGTTAAAGAACACGAAGTCAGAGTAGCACATTTTGACGATTTTGTCAAGATTAAAACAAAAAACAGCCCTGTTCGGGCCGTTTTTTCATTTATTATTTCAAATATTCTCTCAAGGCTTCTTGCCAACTTCTCTGTGGCGACATTTTTGTATTCAAAAGCTCCGAATAAACCGGTCTTTTGGCTGGACGAGGAAATTTATCTCCACTTACAGGTGTAGTATCAATTTGTATATTTTTAATTTTAAAAGTTTCTAACGCTAATTCATACCAACTACAAACTCCGGTATTGGCACCGTGATAAATGCCGTAAGATTTATTTTCTTCCAATAATTTTCGGGTAAAGATTGCTAAATCCGGGGCATAGGTCGGACAACTGATTTCCTCATCCACCAAATCCAAGTGTGTTTTTCCACCTTCAGTTGCGAGCCAAATCATCATATCAACAAAACTTTTTTTGGCCCCTTCCGCAATTGCCGGCTTACCAAATAATTTGGATAAACGGATTAAATAATATTTTTCTCCCTGTTCTTTCAATAATTTTTCTCCCACCGCTTTTGTTTCTCCGTATTTATCAACCGGATTTAATTCACTATTTTCATCATAACCTTCTTTTTTATCTCCATAAAAAACATAGTCAGAAGAATAATGAACAAAAACTATATTTTGTTCTTTGCAAATTTTAGCCATTTCCCCTACTGCTTCACTATTGATTTTTCGCGCCAATTCAAAAATCGTAGAATCTTCTTCTATTTTATCAACCGCATTTATGGCCGTAGCATTGATCAAAACATCCGGTTTTAATCCTTTTATTTTATCACTTAGCATTTCTAAATTTCCTACGTCAATATCTTCTTTATCCCAAAGTACGGTTTCATAACCGTGATTTTTAAACTCTTCCGTCAAAGCTTGACCGAGCATTCCTTTGTAACCCAAAATCAAAACTTTCATATTAAGCTTTTAATTTTTCATCTCTTATTTTCAAATATTCTTCGTAATTTTCTATATAATCACTCCTATCAGGATTGTAATTTGTCGAAGAAATAGCCAAGAGAATGGCATCGGAACTAAAATTTTTGAAATGGTGCCACACGTAACCGGGTACATAAAGTGCGTCAGTCGGGCCTATCATCGAAATTTCTTCCAATCCGTTTCCTTTGTCTATCACCGCCGTGCAAGTACCGGACAATAAAATAAACAACTCTTCCTCCACTTTATGACAATGTGCGCCGGTCGGAGCTTGAACATTGGTAATATAATAAACTCTTTTAACTTCAAAATCTACATAATCTTTGAGTTCCACCGGACTCATGATAAATTTGCCCGGGACTTCTATTTTTTTTATGGAAAATTGTTGAAATTTTTGCATAAGTAAATTATTAATTATGTTGCAGATTGCATTTTCTCTTGCGATCTTTGCAAATCGTTTTGAAATTTATTCATTTCGTCTTTCTTTTTTTGCCAAAGATTTTCCACCCAAGGCTGATTTCCAAGATACCAATCAATCGTTTCTTTCAATCCTTGTTCAAATTTTTCTTTGGTATACTCCGGAGTCCAACCAAGCGCGGTTATTTTACTCGCATCAATGGCATAACGACGATCATGGCCCGGTCTGTCAGTAATATATTCGATCCTATCTTCACCCAAATTCATCAGTCGCAAAATCATTTTTGTAATTTCCAAATTATTTCTCTCATTATCAACTCCGATATTATAAACTTCTCCGGGAATTCCTTTGTGTAAAAGCAAATCCAAAGCTCGAGCATGGTCAACCACATGAATCCAGTCACGCACATTCAAACCATCGCCGTATACCGGTACTTTCTCGCCTTTTAATAATTTAAAAATAAAAAACGGAATCAATTTTTCCGGAAATTGATAAGGACCGTAATTATTGGAACAGTGTGTCACTACCACTGGAACTTTGTGGGTGGCAAAATAAGCGCGACACATCAAATCACCGCCGGCTTTGGCCGCCGCATAAGGCATATTGGGCTCTATCGGAGTGTTTTCCGTAAAACGTTCCGGCTCGTCAAGTTCCAAAGAACCATAAACTTCGTCTGTGGAAACGTTAACGAATTTTTGCAAACTGTTGTTTCTGACCGCATCTAAAATCATTTGCACACCCAAAGTATTGGTTAAAACAAAATCTTTGCATCCGCCATGAATAGATCTGTCTACGTGTGTTTCAGCCGCAAAATTTATAACATGAGTTATACCGTGTTCTTTGATAACTTTGCCCAAATGTTCCAAATCTACTATGTCGCCTTGTACAAAGGTATAATTTGGATTATTTTCCACGTCTTTCAAATTTTCCAGATTTCCGGCATAAGTCAATTTATCATAGTTGACAATTTTATAATCCGAATATTTACCGAGCATGTAACGAATGAAATTTGATCCGATAAAGCCGGCCCCGCCGCAAACAAGTAAATTCATAAATTATTATTTTATTTGATTTATTTATTTAATATTTGAATATTTTTACCCTTTTGTCAACTCTTTTTTTTAAAATCTATTCATTTTTACTCAAGTTTAAAATCATACCGACCGCCACAAGAGAGATTAACATTGCCGAACCGCCGTGAGAAACAAAAGGTAAAGGAACTCCGGTAAGTGGCATCAAACCAATCATGGCGCCTATATTGATAATGGATTGACAAAAAAACCAAGCAGTTACTCCGACTACCGCATACTTATCAAATTCATCTTCGCAATTTTTGGCTATTTTCAAACCTCGAGTAGCAATGAGAAAAATCAAAAAAATCAAAGCAGTAGAAAAAATAAAACCCATTTCTTCGGCAATTACCGCGTAAACCGAATCAGCATTAACTTCCGGAAGATACTGATATTTTTGACGAGAATGACCGAAACCCAAACCCCAAAAACCTCCTGAACCGACAGCTAAAAAGGCTTGATTGACGTGATAACCTATTCCTTGCGGGTCAAGTTCCGGATGCATAAAAATGTTCAATCTTTCCATGCGATAAGGTTTAACCGCTACCATAACTCCAAAAACAGTAATTCCTAACAATCCCATAATTATCAAATAACTCCAAGGTAGTTTAGCGACAAATAACATAAAAAAAGCGATAACACCCAAAATCAACATCGTTCCCAAATCCGGTTGTAACAAAACCATACCCAAAGGTATGGCGATAAAAATCAAAACCGGCAATAAACCGTTTTGCCAATCTTTGATATTTCGATGCGGATCCGAAAGCATGTCGGCCAAAAGCATGATTAAACCAAGCTTCATAAATTCTCCCGGTTGAAAACTAAAACCGAAAATTTGCACCCAGCTGCTGGCTCCGTTAATAACCAAGGATGTCGAAGGTAAAAAAGCCAATACTAACAAAAAAAGACCAAATCCGTAAGCCGGCCATGCAAAACGACGATACCATTCACTTTTAACTTTTAAAGCAATAAAAAAAAGAAGTAGACCCGGTAAAATCCCGTAAAACAATTGTCGTTTCAAATAAAAATAAGAATCGTTGAATTTGATATATCCAAGGGGCGCGGAAGCTGAAGCTAACATAGCTAAACCAAACAACATTAAAATAGTTACATAAATAAAATAATTCCAATCGACACTCTTTTTATCAAATTCTCCGTTTTTCATATCAACTATTTAAAGACACAATAAACGAAACAGCTATAAACATAAAAATTTGCCAAACACCGCCGAAAAACATTATTGTTCTGGAAAGCACTTTATCTTTTGTATACAAAAATAAAGAAAAGAAATAATTAAAAATAAAAACCCCGACAATTCCGGCAAAAAAATACCATAAATCTTTCGTATCACCCAACCTGTCAACTCCAAAAATAATATTGTAGTGCAAAAATAATCTTTCCAGATTCCAATCTATCCGACCAAAAATATAACCGGAAGCCAACGCGGCAAAAATAAAAGATATTACCAAACTATAAAAAATAAAACGATCTTTAAAATGAGATTTAATTAAAACAAACATAAATTATAAAATTATCATTTCTCCTTTATGGGTTAACTTTATTTTACTGCCTCGAACTATTTTACCGCTCAAAATAAAATCTGCCAATTTATTTTCCACTTTTTCTTGAACAGCGCGACGCATGGGTCTGGCGCCAAATTCGGGATCAAATCCGATTTCCGCCAAAAATTCCAAAGCAAACTCATCAAAAGAAAATTCTATACCTTTCACTTCCAAATCTTTGGCCAAACGAACAAGCATCAAACCGGCGATTTTTTTCAAATCTTCTTTTTGCAGCTCTTTAAACAATATTATACCGTCAAAGCGATTGATAAATTCCGGACGAAAATATTGCTTCAATTCTCCACGAATTAATTTTTCTTTTATAATCTCCGAAGAAACTTTTTCTTTTTGGGCTTGAGAAACATAAGCTGTTCCAGCATTACTGGTGGCAATAATTATAGAATTGGTAAAATCAATTGTTTTACCCGTACTGTCGGTCAGACGTCCATCATCAAAAACTTGCAAAAATAAATTTAATACATCCTTATCAGCTTTTTCTATCTCATCAAGCAAAATCAAAGAAAAAGGATTTCGTCTGACGTTTTCCGTCAAAATACCGGAACCTTTTTGTCCCGCTGCACCTATAAGCCTGACGATGCTTTGACTGTCTTGGTATTCACTCATATCCAAACGAATCATCTTTTTTTCTCCGCCGAAATAAACTTCCGCTATTGTTTTTGCCAATTCGGTTTTACCAACCCCCGTATTTCCCAAAAAAAGAAAAGCGGCAATCGGCCTGTTTTGCGAGCGAATTTCCGCACGAGCGCGACGCAACGCAAACGCAATCGCTTCTACGGCTTCATCTTGCCCGATAACTCTTTTATGCATTTCCGTTTCCAATCTCATCAACCGTGCGCCTTCTTGAGCGCTCACCGAAGACACCGGAACTCCCGTCTTGTCGGAAATTATTTTAGCCACTTCTTCCGCTGTTACCAAAGAATTGACACCTTTGTTGTTTTTGGTAAAAGCAGCAGTTTCAACCACCACTTCCAGAGCACTGCCGGGTAATAACATATCATGTAAAAACCTATGGCTGTATTTCACAGCTTTTTCCAAAGCGTCATAAGAAAAAAATACAGCATGTTTATGTTCTATGAAACCTATTTTAGCTTCAATCACTTGTATGGCTTGATCTTCAGTCATTTCCGGAACATCAACTTTGGTAAAAACGTTTCCCAAAGCCGTACCACTGAACGTTTTGGCGTATTCTTCCGGTGTTGTGGTGGCTATAGTCAAAAATCTGCTTTTGGACAAATTTTCAGCTAACGCTCCGGCCGCATCCAAACTGCTGGCATTGCCAGAACTAACACCAAAAAGTTCATGTATATTATGAATACATAATATAATATTGCCAGCCTTAGCTATTTCATAAAAGATATTATTTATTCTTTCCACAGCTCCCGACGGTGTGGTTCCAGAAAGTAAAGATGATATCTTCAAACGAACCAATCTTTTATCTTGTAAAACTTTTGGTACATCGTCTCCCGACATTTTTTGCGCCAAACCTTCCAAAATACTCATTTTCCCGGTTCCGTTTTCACCGACCAAAACGGTATTTCCCTGTCCCCCTTCAACCACTCTAAATATTTCTTCCGTTTCTTTTTCACGCGCCAAACAAGGATCATAATGATTGTATCGAGCCAATATGGTCATGTCTTCGCTGAAATTATTCAGATAAGGAGTGGCTACCGCAGTCATAGCTTTATCAAGTCCGTATTTTGATTTACCCGCGCCGACTTTGGCATATTTGATATATTGTCTATACAATCTTTCTCTTATACGCGCCCACATAATGACATTTTTTATTTTAGAAGCTTCAATACCCAAATCAAATAAAAATTCTTGGATTTTCGGAGTAAAGAAAATAGCGGCCGATAAAAGTTCCACTACACTGACATAATCTTGGTGATTTTCATAAGCTTCTTCGTAAGCTAAAAACAAAATTTGAAAAACATCTCTATCTGGTAGAGGAAATATTCCGGATTTTTCGCTTTTAAACAATAACTCGTCAGAAATTTTTTTACGCAAAAAATCCGCAGGGTATCCCAAACGAATAAACACATTTGCGATACGATTGGAGGAAAGCAAGGTATAGAAAAGATGCAAAGGGGTCACTTCTCTGTGTCCTAAAACACGAGCTTCCTTAAATGTGTTTATCACTGACCATACCGCTTCATCGGTAAATGTTTCTTCAATATTTAATTTTTGACGACGAGAAATCTTTATCATTTCCGACCAAGGTAACATAGAGGTGTTTTCAGACGATTCAAAATCTTGAATATAATCGTGTTTTTCCACATTTTTATAATGTTTTTTTTCTCTAATGACTCTGGACCAAAGATAAATAACTGTCAGAAATCCTAACCAAAAAAGTAATTTTTGAAAATCAGAAATTTGCGAAAAAAACAAAACGAAATAATCAGGACCCCGCAATAAATACGCAAATAATCCTTGTTGATAAACCGAGAGACCGGCCCAAATCCAAAAATTCAACCATAACAAAATCAAAATCAACCTTCGTCCGCGATTCCACCATAAACGAGCTTGTAAAAGTGAAAGATGATAATAAGTCAAAGGAAATTTCCAAAACAGCAAAATTTTACGAGGTTTATGAGCCACACTCATACCTCTGCAAGCAAAACAGCGACGTTTACCGTTTTCTCCAGTTTGCGAACATTTATCGCAATAAGACAAAGGTAAAATTTTATTTTTTTTAAATTCCATAAACTACGCTTTAATTGATAAAAAACCGTAAATAGTGAAAATCGGTAGAGCCAACCAAAATAAAAATAAACAAAAACAAATAATTATCCAAATAAATAAAGCTAAAAATCTCACAATCGTTTGAAGAAGACGCATAAAAAAACTGATAATTCTGCCTTCCCAGTCATATTGTCCATACATGGGAACAAAAATATTCCTCAACCATAAACCCGGAGCCAGATAATCATTTCCTGTCGACATTTTTTCAAAACACCACAACCAAGAACGAAAAGCGCCTCGGGTATACCACCACAAAGGGAAATATAAAAAATCCAAAAATGTTTCCGCTAACAGTCTTGGTAAAACCAAAATAAACATAGATTTAAAAAAATTAAGCCGAACTTTTATCGACTTATATTTTACCATAAAAACAAAGAAACCGCCAAACTCTTTGGCGGTCTTGAAAAACAAAAGATTTTAACGAGAATTTACTGCTACGGACGTGACCGGAATGGCTAAATATTTCAATCGAGGAGTATTTACCATAGACAAACTTTCAACCCTGCTCTTTAACGAAGCCAAAGAATTCACCTCAGCTATTTGAGCTTCTATTTTTTGTTGTTCAAAACTGATTTCTTCTATGTTTCTTTCCAATTTTTTCAATTCATAACCGGTACCGGAAGCGGCGGCAATTTGCAAAACAAAAGCTACAACAAGTATTAAGTTAACCGCCACCAAACACAAACGACCACGAACACCGAATAACCAACCCGGCATACGTAGAAAAAAAACGGTTGATTCTCGGATTTCGTTAAGAAAATAATTTGTTTTGTTTTTAAAACCGACAATTTTATCGATCATATTTTTTCAATTACGCGCAATTTCGCGCTACGCGCTCTGGGGTTGATTTTGATTTCCTCCTCGGAAGCGCTAATGGGTTTTTTAGTGATTATTTTCGATTTGGCATAAGGCAAACTCTGAAAAAATTGTTTGACTATCCTATCTTCCAAAGAATGAAAACTGATTACCGCCAGCCTTCCTCCTTTGTTCAATAATTCAAAAGCTAAAGGTAAGGTATTTTTCAAAATTTCCAATTCATTATTTACAGCAATCCGCAAGGCCTGAAAAACTTTGGTAGCCGGATGTATCCCGCCGATCCAAGGAATTTCTTTATCAGTACGCAATTTTTTTCTATAAACTTTCAAGATTACTTCTGTCAATTCGCGGCTAGTTGCAATACGCTTGATTTTTCTTTCGGACAAAATTTCTTCGGCGATTTCTCTACTCAATTCTTCTTCGCCATAATTTTTAAAAATCCAAATCAAGTCTTCTAAACTGTATTCATTGATTATAAGTGAGGCGTCGACACAATTTTCACTGCCAAAAACTTGACACCTGTTGTCATAACGCATATTTAGCGGTTCATCTTTATCAAAGCTAAAACCTCGGCTACGTTCGGCAAATTGCGGACTACTCCAACCGAGATCAAACAAAATGGCATCAACCGAAACAAAATCGTTTTCTTTGGCAATGTTTTCCAAATTGGAGAAATTTTCTCTGGCAAATACTATCTGGTCTTCAAAACGATATAAAAACCTTTTGGCACGTAAAATGGATTCCGGATCAGCATCAAGCCCGAGCAATTTTCCGCGCAAACCAATATGTTCCAAAATAGCTTCACTGTGTCCGCCATCTCCCAAAGTACAATCAATAACTTTAGCGCCTTTTTTCAAATTTAAATTTTCAATAACTTCGTTTAATAAAACCGGAGTATGTCGCATATTAAACTCCTAAATCATTTAATTTTTCCGCTATTTCGTTGCTTTCTCTTTCAGTTTTGACTTTATAAGCATTCCAAGCATCCGCATCCCAAATTTCAGCTCGATTATACAAACCGGCGATTATTAAACTTTTTTTCAAACCGGCAAAATTTCTCAAATACTCAGGGATAACCACGCGACCCTGTTTATCTATTTCAGCTTCAAAAGCCCCGGATAACATATGTCGAGCGAACGCACGGCTATTGGCTTGAGAAAATGGCAATGTCGCCAACTTTTCTGCCAGTTTATTCCATTCGTTTTTGGTATACAAAAACAAACAGTTATCCAAACCTTTGGTAATAACCGCTCCCTCCTCAAGTTCGCGTCGAAATTTTATCGGGATAGCTAAACGAAACTTGTCGTCTAAATTGTGGTTGTATTCGCCTACCATCATAAAAAAATGTTATTGAAAAAGACAAGCATCTTTTTCCAATTTACCACTTTTCCCCACTTGTTTCCATTTTACACCACTTTAAAACATACGTCAAATCAGCATAAACAAAAAATTAGCCATTATTTTGGCTAATTTAAGATAAAATAATAAATAATAAATCCGACTTGTGGATAACTAATTCCCCACTTTAATAAATTAAATATCAAAAGAATTTATAAATAATAAAGCGGCCCTATGGGAAGGCCGCGACGTGTTCATGGAGATAAAGATTATGAAAAAAGACCATCAACATCATCCTGCGTCTCTTTCACAATTTTAAAAAGATCTATAAATTCACGGAAGCTTTCCGTGATTAATTTATGAACTTTTTCCCCTTCTTTTATTAACGGTGTTTCCTGCAGAATTTTCAATTCTTCATTGGAAATCTTTTTCCTTTTAATGCTTTGCAACATATTTTCTTCAAATTGCAATTTGATTTCCGGAAAAGCAAGGAGGTTGGAAACATCTTTACCGGCAAAAGGATCCCTCATGATAACTACCGGACCCTCTTTTTTCAGCCTCTTGATTTTTGAAGGGTCTATGGGGCTCCCTTCTTCCCCGATGAGAGTTGGGACAGTTAAAAGAGGAACAACCGTCCTTTTTGATCCTTCTTTTTGAATTACGATATATCTCATATCAAGATATGGCGTCAGCTCAAAGTTCATAGGATCTACAGTTTTTCCCATAATTGCCCTAAGGGAAATACCCAGGTCGGAAAAAAGTGTAACAATTTCAACTACCTTAAACTTTTTCTTCATCTTAATTTCTCCATTTTATTAAATTTGTAAAGAGCCTTTTTGTACACTAAACAGCATATTATAGCACATTTTAACACTTTTGTCAAGGCTTTTACCTTTTTTTAAGGCTAATTATAAGCAAACGACCACCGGACTTAAATCCAGTGGTCGTTTATACTTTTTATCAATTATAATTATATTTCGTATTCCGTATGCGGAGCGGCTAATACCGGTTCAATACCAAATTCCTCATTTATTTTCTCGGCAAAAGCTCTGGTCACTTCTGTTTCTCCGTGATTTAGGAAAATATGTTTAGGCCATTTGCGGGCGCTTCCGAGCCAATGAATAAGCTTTTTTTGATCGCCATGCGCAGATAAAATATCCAAAGAATCGACATAACATTTTACCGGCAATCTTTCGCCAAGCACACGAACCGGAGATTCACCCAACAAAATTCTCCTTCCCAAAGTACCTTGCGCTTGAAAACCGACAAATAACAAAGTGCTTTTTTCATCAGTCAAATAACGTAGAGCATGATGAAGTATTCTACCACCGTTCATCATCCCCGCTCCGGCAATGATAATCTTACTACCGGGAACCGCGTTAATTTTTTTGGAATCTTCTCTACTTTCGCATAAAGTCAAATTTGAAAATTCAAAAATATTTCTATCAGCGCTGAGATATTTAAAAGCTTCTTTATCGTAATATTGAGTATGACGTTGAAATACTCTGGTAGCACGAATAGATAAAGGACTGTCCAAAAATATCGGAATATTTTTGAATTTACCTTCCACATCCACCAATTCATTTAAGGCATAAAGCAATTCTTGGGTGCGTTCAATGGAAAAAGCCGGAATTAACAAAGTACCCCCGCGCATCATCGCTTCTTTTATCTTTATCTCTATAGCCGTTTTACGATCAAGATTAGTCGGATGTAATCTGTTGCCGTAAGTAGATTCGCAAAGCAAAAAATCGACTTTTTCCGGCAAGTCGGACGTGTCTTGCAAAATCGGCACATTGACATTTCCTATGTCTCCGGAAAAAATCAACTTTTTTCCTTCTGTGTTTATTTCCACAAAAGCCGAACCGAAAATATGTCCGGCTTCATGAAAAGTCACATTTATTTTCTTACGATTAAAAAACCCTCTACCTAAATTAAAAGTATTTTCATAATGATAAGTTTTCATCCTGGCGGTGACGGAATTGACATCTTCTAATCTGTAAAGAAGCGGCGTGCCGAATTTCTTATGGTTATATTCCATAATTTCGTAAGCATCTTCAAGCACCAAACCGACCAAATCGGCGGTCGGCGGCGTAGCATAAATCAATCCTGAAAAACCGTTTTTGATAAGTTTTGGTAAACGCCCGATATGATCCAAATGGGCGTGAGTTAAAATCACAGCGCTTATTTCTTTGGGATTAAAAGAAAAATCTTCGAAATTTTTACCTTCCGCAAAATTACTGCCTTGAAACAATCCGCAATCTATCAAAATCTTTTGGCCGTCCACTTCCAACATAGTGCAAGAACCAGTTACCTCCCCCACGGCGCCATGAAACGATACTTTCATACTTTATAACTTTATAACTTTATAAACTTTTAACTTGGTTTAATTGTATCACAGTTTACTCTATACAAAAAGCGAAAAACCTGATAAAATGTTGATAACAATTTAATGCCATTTATGCGTCGAAAAGACCTTATAAAAGATGTCAAAATAGTAGAACCACCCATTCACGAACTCAACAAAGGCTCGCACGGATTGCGTAAGTCTTGTTTTTTCGGTTGCAGTTTTTTTCTTTTATTAATCATCGGTTTGCTTATAGGTGTTAAATTTTATATTGGTTCGGGACCGAAAACCGTTACTGTTTTACCTTTGAACTTTCCTCTTGAAGACATACCTATTTATAACAAGGACAAAGTTACAGACATGACCTTTATCTCCGGAGAATACAAGAGTCGCCGAGTTGAATTGGCGGCAATTTTCCCAAAAATAGTTTTATTACCTTTTTTGTTCGGCGGAGATAATTCGGAAATAGATCAAAATGAAAAAACCGATTTTAAAAATCTTTTTCAAACCATCGCCGCTCCGGTAACCGACAAAAAAGACAACTTCAAATTGGAATGGCAAGATGTGGATAATAACTACAACACTTTTGTAAATTATTACAAAAACGAATTGCAACGTCGCGGTTTTGTCATTGACGCTTCAAGTGATGGGGCGGAATACAAAAAAATCGATTTTTCTCGTCATGACGGTTATGCCGGAACCATTTACGCGGAGAATAAAAGCGACCAAAGAAATAAAACAACTTACGCTTTTTTGATGTTAAACATGCCTCCGTTAAAAAAATAATCTTTCATGTTTCAGAAAAAAATTTTCAATTTAAACACAGAATTTAAAACCATAGCCGGATCGGCTTTGGTGATTTCCGGAGCTACTTTGTTATCGCGCGTAGTCGGTCTTTTTCGCGATCGTGTTTTGGCGCATTATTACGGCGCCGGTTCTACTCTGGACGCTTATTACGCTGCTTTCAAAATACCAGATCTCATTTATAATCTCTTGATAGTCGGGGCTTTGTCCGCCGGTTTTATTCCGGTTTTTACAAAACTTTTTTATCAAAATGAAAATGAGCATTCCGCAGCTTGGGAACTAACCAACAATATTATCAATATCATGGCTTTACTGATGATCTTGTTGGGAATTTTCGGTTTTATATTCGCTCCAACATTGACATTGTTGATAGCTCCGGGATTTACGCCAGAAAATAAAGAAACCGTGGTTTCTTTGATGCGTATAATGTTATTATCTCCTTTTTTGTTCGGTTTATCCATGGTCTTTGGCGGAGTATTACAATCTTTACGAAGATTTTTTCTTTTTTCTATAGCGCCTTTATTTTATAATCTCGGTATTATATTCGGCGCAGCTTATCTTACCAAAATATTCGGCATTAACGGTTTGGCTTTGGGTGTGGTTTTGGGAGCTTTTATTCATATGATCACCCAGTATTATGGGGCTCGTCAAATTGGTTTTCGTTTCAAAAAAATTCTTGATTTTAAAAATCCGGAAACACGCCTAATAGGCAAATTGATGCTACCGCGAACCGCCGGATTGGCCATAACTCAAATCGATTTATTGGTTGTGACTTTTTTGGCTTCTTTTTTACCGACCGGAAGTCTGGCCGTATATACTTTGGCCAACAACCTACAAGCCGTACCTGTCGGTCTTATCGGCATTCCTTTTGCTCTGGCTGTTTTCCCCGTACTTTCCAAATTGGCGGCAGAAGAAAATCGTGACGCTTTTGCGGATAGATATTTTACGACTTTGAAACAAATACTTTTTTTAATCACTCCGTTTCTTGTAATTTTTTTCACTTTAAATTTACAAATCGTCAGATTGGTTTTGGGCACAGGTTCTTTTGATTGGCACGCTACAACGACCACGGCGCAAACTTTGTTTTATTTTACTCTCGGAATGTCAGCTCAAAGTTTGATCCCTCTGATAGCTCGCGCTTTCTATTCCTTATCCGATACTAAAACTCCTTTTTTAATCGGTATATTTAGTGAAATAATAACCATTGTCACGGCAATAATTTTGATGAAAAGATACGGAGTTTGCGGTTTGGCCATGGGTAGCGCCATAGGTGGAACTTTCAACATAATCTTGCTTTTCTTTTTCTTACAATCAAAACTCAAAAAAAACAAACTGACAGAATTGTTTTATTTTTTACTGCAACTTTTGGGCGCCGCGATCCCGGCTTATACGATTATTTATTATTTTGAAGGACTTTTCCAAAAAGTCTTCGATCAAACAAGGTTTTACGGAGTATTTTTACAAGCGGTTCTGTGTTCTATCGCCGGCTTGACCGTATTCTATTTGGCCTGCTATCTTTTCAAACTACCCGAAATAAATTATTTATTCGCTTCTCTCAAAAAACAATGGCTCAAAATCCGTTCTATACCAAGCGAAGAAATCATCAACCCTAAAGAATCAATATGAAAAAAAATATTCGCAACTTTTGCATTATCGCCCATATCGATCACGGTAAAAGCACTTTAGCCGATCGTTTCTTGGAATTTACCAACACGGTGCAAAAAAGAGAAATGAAGGCTCAACTGCTGGATTCCATGGAATTGGAACGCGAACGCGGCATTACCATCAAACTCACACCGGTAAGAATGAAATACCATTTTGATAAACAAGATTATATTTTGAATTTAATAGACACTCCCGGACATGTAGATTTTACTTATGAAGTTTCTCGGTCTTTAGCCGCCGTAGAAGGAGCGATACTTTTGGTAGACGCTACCCAAGGCGTGCAAGCGCAAACTATAGGTAACCTGTATTTGGCTTTGGAACAAAACCTTCACATAATTCCCGTCATAAACAAGATAGACATGCCGATGGCCAATATTGAAAAAACCAAAGCGGAAATTATACATCTGATAGGTTGCGATGAAAATGAAATAATTTTGGCTTCGGGAAAAACCGGCGTGGGAGTGGAAGAAATTTTAAAACGCATCATTGAAAAAGTTCCACCGCCAAAAGATACCGCCGAACTTCCGCCGCGTGCTATGATTTTTGATTCCAGTTTTAACGAATACAAAGGTGTAGTCGCTTCAGTCAGAATGATTGACGGAGAAATGAAAAAAGGCGATAAAATTTATTTGATGGGTACACAAACTCCAGCAGACACTCTGGATGTCGGTTATTACACTCCGAAATTCGTCAGTAGTGAAAAAATCAATAACGGTGAAATTGGTTATGTAGTTACCGGTTTGAAAGAAGTTCGCGACTGTCGCGTCGGTGACACCATCACAACCAAAGAAGCGATTGAAAAAAATAAAACCCTGGAACAATTACCCGGATATAAAGAAGTAAAACCCATGGTGTTTGCCGGAATTTTTCCCAAAGAAGGAGACGAATACCAGTCACTCCGCGACGCTATAGAAAAATTGAAACTCAGCGATTCCGCCTTATTTTTTGAACCCGAACATTCCCAAGCTCTGGGTTTTGGTTTTCGTTGCGGATTCCTCGGAATGCTTCATTTGGATATTTTCCAAGAACGTCTCAAACGAGAATACGAAATAGAAATTATTATCACTGTCCCGAGCGTAGCTTATAAAATCACCAAAAGCGACGGAAAAGAAATAACCATTCATAGTCCTCAAGAAATGCCCGATCCGAGTCATATTTCTTCCGTTACCGAGCCGTGGATGAAACTGGATATTATCACCCCCAAAGATTATGTCGGAAATGTCATGGGTTTAATATCGGAACGAAAAGGCCGTTATATCAATACACAATATTTGAGTACAGGGACGGATCAACGCGCCATGCTTCATTATGAAGTACCACTTGCCTCCTTGATTACCGATTTTTACGATAAATTGAAAACTGTAACTTCCGGTTATGCTTCCATGAACTATGAGTATATGGATTACGAAAAAACCGAAGTGGTAAAACTTGATATCATTATCGCCGAAGATCCGGTTGAATCTTTGGCTACACTGGTTTGGAAAGAAGAGGCTTACAAAGTTGGTAAAAAAATCACCGAATCACTCAAAAATTCATTACCCAGACAACAATTTGAAGTGAAAATACAAGCATCGGTCGGAGGAAAAATCATTGCTTCAGAACGATTATCGGCTTTACGCAAAGATGTTATCGAGACTATGAGTGGCGGAGACTATACTCGCAAACTCAAACTTTTACAAAAACAAAAGAAAGGCAAAAAACGCATGGTGGCACACGGTAAAGTGGATATTCCGACAGAAACTTATTTAGAAGTACTGAAAAGGTAAAATATTAATTATTAATTTAAAATTTAATCTTATAATTTTACTCTTATGAAACATAAAACCGCTAAAGCAGTATGGATAATTATTTCCATAGTCGGAATTTTAGCCATGTTGCTTTTCACCATAGCTCCGGCATTTTACTAAAACTATGAAAAAATGGATAGTTTTACCGCCACCGTCAAAGGATTTTCTATCCTCACATCCAGAGTTACCGACTATTGTCAGTACTCTGCTTTGGAATAGACATTTACGCGATCAAAAACAAATAGATGAATTTTTGAATCCCGACTACGAAACCGATATTCACGATCCTTTTTTATTTTCACAAATGGGAAAAGCGGTAAAAATTATTTTGGACGCTATCGCGCAAAATAGAAACATCGTTGTTCATGGCGATTATGACGCAGATGGTGTCAGTGCGGCAACCATTCTCATCAATACACTCAAAAAAATCGGCGCCAAAAACGTTTCCGTGTTTATCCCCCATCGCGAAATTGACGGATATGGTTTGAATGAAAACACAGTTGAATATTTCAAAGAACAAAAAATTGATTTGATTATCACCTGTGATTGTGGAGTTAGTAATTTCAAAGAAATAGAGCTGGTCAAAAAATACGGTATGCAAGTAATAATAACCGATCATCATGTGGTTCCAGCAAATATTCCTCCGGCTGATGCTATCATTCATCACTTGATGCCGGGTGAACCATATCCGGACAAGGGTCTTTGCGGCGCAGCCGTAGCTTTCAAATTGGTGCAAGGATTACTCAAAGAACACAAAAAAAGCAACGAATTGTTGCCCGACGGCCAAACACATGAAGCTTATGAAAAATGGATGCTGGATCTCGTGGCTATCGCCAGTATCGGCGATATGGTTCCTCTTATCGGTGAAAGTCGTACTCTTACCCGTTACGGTTTGACGGTCATCAATAAAACAAAAAATTTCGGTTTAAAAAAACTTTTTAAATACGCCGGACTTTTGGATGATAATGACAAATTAAAAAACGCTTCGGGCTTGAGCTCGGAAAATATTTCTTATCAAATAGTCCCCCGCCTCAACGCCGCCGGACGCATGGATCATGCCAACAGCGCTTTTGCCCTGCTTTCCACAAACGACGAAAGTGAAGCTGATACCTTGGCCGCGCAATTGAACAAAAACAATGTTGACCGCCAAAAACTCACGGAAAAAATAGTCAACGAAGCTTTGGCGCAAATCAAAGAAGAGCACCAAGAAAATAAAAACATTTTACTTGTCGCCAAAGAAAATTGGCCGACCGGAATTTTGGGATTGGTGTCGGGAAAAATTCGCGAACAATTTTATAAACCGGCGTTGGTTATGGGAATAGCTCCTGATGAAATCACCGGTTCCGGACGCAGTATTCCCGAATTTAATCTTATCAAAGCTTTGCAAGATAATGCTGATTTGTTTGAAAAATTCGGCGGACATCCGCAAGCTTGCGGATTCACTTTGAAAAATAAAGATATTTTGAACGAATTCAAAGAAAGGTTTTTCAAATATACGGAAGAAAAACTTAAAGGTTTGGAATTGACCCCGCAAATAACTATTGATGCGGAAGTTGATTTGGATGAAGTGGATTGGAAACTTTATGACTTGTTGCAAAAATTTGAACCTTTTGGTGTCGGTAACGAAGAGCCCAAATATTTGGCGCGCAATCTCACGGTATCATCCGTCGTGCCGGTAGGAAATGATGGCAAACATCTGCGTCTGATGGTCAAACACAATTCTCATCTCATCAAAAAAACCATCGGCTTTGGACTTGGTGATTGTAATAAACATCCGCTCAATTGGAAAGAATGTCTCAAACCCGGAGATAAAATTGATCTGGTTTTTCGCATTAGTGTGAATCAATGGAACGGAAACCGGGAGTTACAATTGACGATTGAAGATATTAGAAAAAGCCAATAAGCAGTAAAGAAATATAAAATTCGTCCGAGAGGACGAATTTTTAAAAAAAATCCGCCAGAGGTCTTGCGACATGGCGGAATGATAATTTGGTGAAGGGTAGTTAATAACCCTCCACATCGGATATAAATTTATACTTGGTCAATGAGAAGGCATAGCCTCGAATTAAATCCCGCATTCCACGGTATTCTTCATTATAACCGGAGTTAAACGAGATTCGGTTAGCCCACCACCAATAGTAGAAACCCTCCACCACTACGAATTCTCGCCATTCGCTCACTTTGAATTGCACGAGTTTACAGTTGAATCCCTTACCGGCAGTCGTCACACATACACGTACAGGTCGTGTATCAATCTTGGCGACTTTTACCCAAGGAGCAGTAAGATTCCATCCTTGAGTATCAGTATTCATCTCACCTGTGACAAAATTGCGCATTATGCCGACATGGGACACATCGGTGTGGTGAATGCAAAAGATGTAGGTCAGAAACATAATAGCCGCAAAAACAACGCCTGAGACAGCCAGTACATTCATCCCCAGGGGTATTCCCAATCTTTTTATTTTCATGAATTTTCTCCCTACGGTACTATAGGCATATTCTTAGCAGTCGCATCCACGGTCTGTTGAGGACCAACATTCAGCGGTATCTTCGTCGGTTCTGAAGTTGCAGTACTGTTTATGTTCACCATGTTCGCCGAACCCGGCATGAAGGTGAGAAAAGGGTAAGTAGTACCACTGCCGTCAAAGGCGTAGCTCTTCATAATATCCCGCAAACTTCCTGTTGCCTCACCAAAGATGTCATAATCTCCGCGACCATGCCATGACAAAAATGTCTGGAGTCCTTCGGGGTTGAACTTGACCAGCTTACAGTTCAGTGTCCTTTGATTGGCACTGATACAAAGCTGCATAGGCCGCAAGTCAATTGTGTGGATCTTGGTGACGAAAGGCGGATTGCTGACCCACCCCGTGCGCTCAATGGGCTCAACCTTTCCGGTCAGGGTGTCGAACTTGTAGCCCAACTCGTAATTATCAATGTAGTTGAGCCAACCAAAGACCCAAACAATCAAGGAAAAAATAGTCAACACGACAACAATCCCGAAACCGATTCCGATTTTCTGCGATAAACTCATGATTCCCTCCTTCAAAAACCGTGAAACACCTCACGGCCAGGCATTGGACAACTTTGTCCTATAAAACTTCTACTATCTTGAAATATAATAATTTGTCTTTTAGTTTTAAAGAACTTTAAACAACTAACAACATATTATAGCACATTTTGGCACTTTTGTCAACCCTCCTTCGCCCATTCGGGCTACGAGCGGGCAAGGTAGTCAAACTTGGCTAATATAAGCCAAAATCAAATTCAAAAACCGCCCAAAAAGGCGGTTTTTTGCTTTACTGCTTTACTGCTTTTAGGCTTATTTACTCTTTTTCAATTCTTTTTCCAACTTACACCATCTTTTCTGCAATTCTTTGACAAGCATTATTTTCATTTCAGCAGCCATTTCTTTCTTGGCCGCGATTTCTTCCACCGCGCGCTCCACGAGCGCTTCGTACATTTCTTTGGTCGGACCTTCCAATTTTTTGATATTTTCCTTGAGTTCGTTGTACATCGGTTCGGCATAAGCCATCAATTTGGCTTTCATTTCTCTGCCTTTAGGTGTGACATTGAGCCACATGAGACCGGCGCCGAGTAAACCGCCCAAGAACAAACCTTTTTTGAAATTTCCCATACAATTTTTATTTAAGAATTAAGATTTTAGATTTTTGATTTAATCTCGCATTCTATCAACTTTATAAACTTATTAACTTCCACATTCCGCTGTTGTTCCTGTGCCTGTTCCTGCGCCAAAACTCGGAGCGGCCGAAGCGGTACTGAGCGTCTGTCCGCATTCTTCAGGTTGTTCTTCAAAAGACGCGCAAATAGCCTGTTTTACAGCTTCCGGACTGCGGGCTACTTGGACTTGGGAACCATTAATAACCAAAGTCGGAGAACCCTGCACACCATATTTTTCGTTCAGATCTTTATGAACATTGTATAAAGGATAATATCCGGAAAGCCAAGAAGCTTTATCGTTGTAAGCGGCGGTAGTACCGAATTTTTTATCTGTTACAGCAATACAACTACTCAATTTACTTTCATTGACTTTAACTTCTTTCAAACAGGAAGCCGAGTCCCCGCTCACAGTAAAACATTTCAAATACGGAATAAATTTATCTTCTTGTTCGTTTTCCAAGCAATATTGCAAATTGTTTTCGTCAATTTCTTTTTTATCATGCATGATATAAGAAACGAACTTAATGCTGATATCGGCTTTTTTACCGAACAATTCCATGACCGGCAAAAGAGCTTTTTGCATTTGTAAACCGTAAGGACAATAAGACATCACGAACAATTCCACTGCCGGTTTGTCGGTTTTTACCACATCCGAATTTTGAACATTTTGTGTTTGATCCGTTTTTACAGCTTCCTTTTTCACCGGATTGTTGACATAAACTATTTTTCCTTGCGCGGCCAAAATAACAAAAATCAGACAAGCGGCAGCACATAAAACTCCGATACCTGACAAAACTCCGACCAAAACCGAAGTTCTCGGACTAAGTAATTCAAAAAAACTTTTTTGGTTTTCCATAAAATATATAGATTATTCTCCGTTTAATAAACGGTACAATTCTCCATACGCCAAAGCGTTTTCGATTTCCGGACCATTCTTTTCCGGTCCGCGGAATTGTCCCGCCAAAGACGGATTATTTTCTTTAATAAAATTAATAAAATCGTTTATCGGCACAAACTTTTTTTCATCCCGAAGCAGAGAAAAACCGCCGCAGTCTTTGAAAACACGTTCATTTTCAGCGCAAACAAAATCAGCCAGGTTGAAAAGTTTACGTAAATACCAACTATTATACAGCCAAATAATTATAGTAAAAAAATCGACATATGGCAAGTTTTGATACACTGTTATTACTATTTTCTTTTGAGGATTTTTTTCTTTATATACCGCTAGTTTTTTACCCATCCCCATAAACGGAACATGCAAATGGATGATGTCGGCTTCAGCCAATTTTTCATCAACATCTTCTTGGTTTTGTATTTTTTCAAAATTTATTTTTCCTTTGGTGATTTGATCAATTTCTGTTTCCAAACGTTTTCCGACAACACCGTATTGCAAAGTAAAAACGTAATTTTCAAAACCCAAATCCCCTAAATTTTCAACCAAAGCAAAAGCTTGTTTTCTGATATCACCAAAATATTCAAAAGCCGAAGGGATAATATGTAAAATCTTCATAAACAGATTTTAATCTAATTTTTTCTTCAACACGCAAAAAACGTTTGCCGATGGAAATTTCTGCCAAACCAAATCTTCCAAATTAATAAAAAAATTGGCGGTTTTACCCAAAGCCGACCAACCCATTCCCCGGCTTTCTTTGAGTTCACTCATACATGTTTCATTATTATAAACAGTTGTTCCTTTTTTACGAGCCTGCATAGATGTCAGATAAAACGCCAAAACTCCGGCCATCTGTCCCAACAAATGATCTCCGTAATACAATTTTTCCACTTTAAAACCGCATTTTTTCAATAGAATCAACAAATTTTTCCTCGACCAAAAATTGACATGACCGGCAAATTTTTTCGTTAAATCTTTTTTTAACCCGATTTTATCCAACCAAAACCAAAGAGATAAGAAATCCCCCTCGCAAGGAACTTGTAAAAAAATACTACCATCATTTTTTAAAATCCTTTTCAATTCTGTTAAAACCGCTTCCGGATTTTCGGCATGTTCCAAAACATCAAAAACAAAAATATTTTCAAAAAATTCCTCCGGATAACAAACTATTTTATCAGATTCTATCCGATCATAAATAACCCCGTCACGCTCCCCTTTAGCTTTTAAAATCGCTCTTTCACTTATATCGCAACCATAGATTTCCAAATCCGGACGTTGATTTCGAAAAGCTCTAGCAAATCTGCCGACGCCACAACCAAAATCCAATACCTTTTCTCCGGTTGAGGTTTTTTTCAAAATTTTTAAAGCTTTTTTCAAACGAAAATAAGTTGGAGAAACAAACGACAACGTCGCTTCTTCTTTTCCCCATACGTTTTGTTCATAATCAAAAATCATAAAATATTTTCGTAAATTCCGATTAATTTATCTATGTGCATTTCAATACTATAGCCGAGCAATACTTTTTGTCTGGCTTTTTCCGCAATGATATTTCTTTGTTCGCCGGTATATTCAACTACACTGTTGATGGCGTCTTGCCATTTTTCTACAGTATTTTCAGGAAGAAGTATACCGTCAACACCGTTTGCAATCCGCCCTCTGATACCGGGAATATTATTGCCGATAACCGGAATTCCGCAAGCCAACGCTTCTACCGCCGAAAGAGAAAAAGATTCATAAAAACTCGGCACACAAACAACCGTCGCTGCATTATAAATTTTTGATAATTCCTCTTTATTTCTAACTTCTCCGTAAAAAAATACTCTATTTTGCAAATCGCTTTCTCGTACCATTTTTTTATATTTCTTTTCCGCGTATCCTCCGCCTATTATCAACAATATCGCTTCTTTACTTATTCCTTTCATAGCTCGTATCAGAACCTCTAAATTTTTGACCGGCAATAAATTTCCGACAAATAAAATTATTTTGTTTTGCGCGTATTTTTCCAACAACGATTTGGTCAAATCGGTTTTTTCAGGTTTAAATATGTTTACATCCACGGCATTCGGCAAATATATTGATTTTAATTTGATTATTTCATTAAAAAAACGAAAACCGCGAAATCTTTCTTCATCAACATACAAAACCTTGTCTGCCACTTCAAATAATTTTTTCCCGTAAATAAAATCCAAAAAATCCCGCATTAACTTTTTTATTCCTTTTACTTGCGCATCCATGTGATAAGTAACCACCAATTTAAAACCGTATTTCTTTTTGGCATCAATAACCGCTTTCTCCGCGCCGTAAAAAGGAAAATGAAAATGGACGATATCAAAACCTTCTAATTTTTCCGCCAAAGTACCAATCCAACCGGCGTCACCGAATTTCAAAATCGCAGACAAACGTTCTACGCGAAAAGAAAAAAGTTCGTCGCGATATTGCATTTTTGGATAACGTAAAGAAAATACTGTCGTTTCAAATCCGCGTGATGATAAAGCGTCCGCTTCCAACAAGCAAACTTCTCCCATTCCGCCCAAATGCGGATAAAAAGTAGAGACTATATGCGCCACTTTCATAAATTATTTATTTTCTTCCAAGGTTTTTTCCCTGGTTATTTTGGTTATTTCGCGGTTTATTTTTTCTACTTTCACCATCAAACGAAATTGTAAATAAAATAAAGAAATGAGAGCTATGTAAATTGCCAAATCTATTCCTCGTCCGATACCTAAAATTTTAGCAAAATAAGATGCAGTATCGGGTTTTATAGCTAACATTAAACCCGCTAACCACAACAACAGCCAACCACTCGTTTCAAAACCTGATAATTCTTTGCGTTGTCGTTTGAAATAAGTTTTTAAAATTAAAAAAATAAAAACCAAAATTAAAATTATTTGAGCAAAAATCATAAAATTATTTTACAAAAAAATTAAACAACAAGTCTTTTAATATTTCCAATCCCCCTTTCCAACCCTGCCCATATCTCTCATAACCGACCGTAACCGGAATTTCGGAAAATTTCAAATCAAATTTATTTATTTGAGCGATTATCTCCGTATTATGCGCCATCTTATCTTGAGTAATCGTTATCTTTTCCAACCCTTCTCTTTTGAAAATACGAAAACCGTTGTGCGCATCGGTCAATTTCACTCCGGTAAAAAATCTGTTCACCAATCTGGCAAAAGGTAAAATAAAATATCTTTTGGAAAAAGGAATTTGCGGATTTTTTTTCAAAAATCTCGAACCAAGAACTACATCCAACTTTTCATCACGTAATTTTAACAGGGCTTTGGCTATGTCTTCAGGATCAAATTGTCCGTCAGCATCAAAGTCAACCACTTCTTGCGCCCCTTTTTTCAAAACAAATTCATGACCGGTTTGTAAGGCTGCCCCCTGACCGCGATTGACAGTATGTTTCAAAACCAAAACTCCGGCTTTTTTTGCTTGTTCCAAAGTATCATCTTGTGAACCATCGTCAACCACGACTATATTTTGGTAGCCGCAATTTCGAAGTTCGGAAATTGTTTGCAAAATTTTTTTTCCTTCATTGTAAGCCGGAACAACAATCCAAATCATAAATTATTTTATATTACCGTAAAGCAACGCTTCTTTATTCGCTGCTACATATTCTATGGTTTTTTCCAAACCGTCCGGAAGCCGCACGAGCGGCATCCAGCCCAAAACCTTTTTCACATATTGCAAATCCGGCGCTCCTTTACGAGTCAAAAATAACAAAGGTTCCTCAAAAACTATTTTCGATTTGGAGCCGGTCATTTTAATTATCATTTTGGCAATATCTTCCACCAAATAAATTTCATCAGCTCCGAGATTTACCACGTTTATCCCCATCTCGCTAGACATCAAATCGCAAAGTCCGGTTATAATATCTGAAACATAACACAAAGAAGTGGAAAGTTTTTTATCTCCATAAATAACCAAATCTTTATCATCTAACGCATTAATAATAAAATCCGGAATCAACAAACCTTGAAATAAATGCATTTTGGGTCCGTAAGTGGTAAAAATCCTGGCAATCTTAGCATCCAGTCCGTAAAACTCGCGATATGTTTGAATACAGGTTTCGGCAAAACGCTTACCCTCGTCATAGCAAGCTCGTGGCGATAATTGATTCACCTCTCCCAAATCAGTTTCCTTAAACACGTTTTTTTTGTCCGTAGCTTCGCCATAGACTACCGAACTGCCGGCAAAAACATATTTAGCGCGATATTTGACGGCCAATTCCAAAGTATTTATAACCGCGGTTGAGTTGGCTTGCAAAGAATGAATTTTTAACTTTTCAAAATCTTTCGGACTGGTCGGACAAGCCAAATGATATATTTCTTGAATACCCTGATATTTCAATTTGAATTTATTCAACTCGTCAAAATCTTCCAGGTTAATAGGTTGATTGATATCCCAATTTATAAATTCAAAATCCGGATATTGTAATAGATGATTGATATTTTGCGGATCGGAATTGGAAAAATCATCCAAACAAATAACGTTGGCTTCTTTGAGTAAGCGTTCGCATAAATGCGAACCGATAAAACCGGCGCCGCCGGTCACTAAAATATTTTTCTTTTCAAAGATAACATTTTCCATATTTAATTTTTATTCAACCGTGCCGATAATATTCGGCAAGGAGTAATTTTTTAAATTTTTTCCTTGAGAATTTTTGACCGCATAATCTCCTTTGGTCAGATTAAACCGAAAGATATTTTGAAACAAACTGTCCTGATATTTTCCCAACATCAGATACCATTTGCCGCTTTTTTTCTCCAGATTTTCTTTATAAAAACTCAAACTATTCCAATCTACCACATACATATTTGCTCCCGTTGTATTACGACTGACAAAAACCAACTGATCTCCTTGCAGACTGTCGACATGTCCGACTTTAAAAGAGTCTAGAGTTGTAATATTGTTTAATTTTAATTCCGAAATAACATTTCCACCCCAATCTATCTCGCGCAACATCAAACTTTTTCCGGTTAATACGGCTACGTATAAAAATATATCATTGGTTTCCCAACCGGCGGCTTTACCAATCACACCGAATTCATTCAGATATTTACCATGCCAATTATATTTTACGAATTTGGTAACTTTTTGAGAAGGATAATACTTACTCAAAACAAAATTGATTTGTTTATTTTCATCAACATCAAATTTAACCCCGGTAAATTCATAATTTATCTTCCCTTTTTTAACTAAGGTAAAATCCCTGGCCAAAGCGCCGGTTCCGGTATAAACTTGCAAAGAATAAGTTTCGCCTTTTTGTAAAATTATTACCAATTCACGCACACCATCATCATTCACATCGTAAGAAGAAAGGGTTATAACTTTGCCGACAAGCTTAACTACGGATTTTTGTTCCGCTTTTTCCAAATCATAACGCAATATTTCGGCATTGTTATTTTTTCCATTTCGAAAGAAATAAAAACCATCCAGACTATCAAGGGCCATCCTACTGCCAAAAGCTATTTCCGCCGCTTTTCCGATATTCAATCTTTTATATAATTTTGCTCCTTTGCTATTGATATCAAAATACAAATCATCGGCGGTTTGAATCAGGTTATCTTTTATTTGTCGCGGTGTCCACTCGGGATGCAAACTTTTTATCAAAGCTGCGGCGCCGGAAATATATGCTGTGGAAAAAGACGTCCCTTGCCAAGGTCCGCCAAACTCTTCATAAAAACCGTATTGGGGAGCAAATCTTTGTAAGCTGTAAATTTTTTCTCCGGGAGCCAAAATATCCACACAAGATCCGTAAGCGGCAAAATAACTCAAAACGTCTTTTTCATTTACAGAAGAAACTCCCATAATCCAATTTTCTTCACCCATATCATAACAAGCCGGATAAGTTAAATTTTTATTTTCATCACTATAAAATACTTGCCCGTTATTCCCGGCTGCAGCTACAATAAAAACACCTCGGCTGTAAGCGCGACGTAAAACTTCTTTGAAATTTTCATCCGGTTCACTGCCGACAAAACTGAGATTGATGATTTGTGCCCCGTTTTCAACGGCATAATTGATAGCTCTGGCTATATCACTGTAACTTCCGGTACCGTTACTATTTACGGCGCGAAGTGGCATAATACTGACGTTCCAATTCAAACCTGCACCATCTGATTTATTATCACTTACCGCACCGATGATACCGGCGATTATCGTACCGTGCGACACTGCTTCTTTGTCTATATCTTTATCAAAAACGCTAACGCGCGGATCATTATTCTCTTCTACGAAATTCCAACCGTGTATATCGTCTACATAACCGTTTCCGTCATCATCAAAATTGTTATCCGGAATTTCATTGGTATTGGTCCAAATATTTTTTTCCAAATCAGGGTGCCAAGTATCCACACCGATATCTATAACCGCTACGATAATTTTTTGGTTGCCAGTGGTGAAATCCCAAGCCCGCGGCGCGCCTATTTGTTGCCAAATAATTTTTTGTTTTTCATACAAAACATCATTTGGTTCTTTGGCTGATGATAGTTCGGGAATAAAAAACAAAACCGCAACCAAAAATACGGCCGCAATTGATTTTTTTGTTAAATTGGGATAAAATTCAAACATACTAAGGTCTTTTTTATTATATCAAAAAAATAAGGACAAAACAACTGTTTTATGCTCTACCGCTTTAAACAATTTATTATTCTCTTTGGAGACTTGATTTTGCTTTATTTAAGCTTATTTTTAGCATTGTTGATTCGTTATCAACAACATCCTTGGAATCGCTTTTCAGAACTATTAAGCGATTTTTTACCTTTGTTTTTGATCGGCGCGGTTATTTTTTATATCGCCAGCTTATACGATATAAGTAAAAAGCGTTCTTGGGGTGAGTTGTTACAAGCTTCTCTGTTATCCTGTCTGGCCTGGATGTTTTTCGGCTTCGCTTACTTTTATTTTCAACAAAGTCCGGTCGGAAGCCCAAAAACGATACTTTTTTTAACCGCTGTTTTTTACGCTTTTTTAACCGCTTTATGGAGGCAGATACATTTGCATTATTTAGCTAAAAACGTTTTAAACACCAAAACAATAATCATAGGCATCACTCCGGCATCTTTGGAAACAGCCGAAATTTTACATCGCGAACCTGAACGCGGGTACGAACTTTGCGGATTTGTAGAAAACGATCCTGATAAAAAACTTTCTTCCGAACTTTCCGTTTATCCCGTATTTTCCACTATTTCCGCTTTAAAAGAAAAATGCAAAAAAATAAATCTTATCGTTTTTTGTCCGGAAAATACAGGCAAAGAAGAATTGGCCGCGGAAATTTACACGGAATTTTTTTCCGGAGCCGGGATTTCAAATCTTTCTGATTTTTATGAAAAACTTTTCGGCCGTCTACCGCCATTTGTTTTTTCACAAACTTGGTTTTTAAACAATCTGCCGGAACAAGAAAAGAAAATATATGATCGCGTGAAGATAATTTTGGATTATGGCGCGGCAGTTTTGATGGGTTTATTTTTTATAATCACTTTTCCTATTGTCGCTTTTTTAATCAAAACCACTTCTCAAGGTCCCCTATTTTTTACCCAAACCAGAACCGGAATATTCGGTAAATCTTTCAAAATGTATAAATACCGCACCATGCGAGCATTGAACTCCGACGGTAGCGCCGAAACATCCGGTCCGCAATACGCGCAAAAAAAAGATGTTCGCATTACAGCGGTCGGAAAATTTTTACGAGCCACCCGTATAGACGAAATTCCGCAATTTATCAATATTCTCAAAAACGAAATGTCTCTCATTGGTCCTCGACCAGAAAGACCGGAATTTGTAGAAGAATTAATCAAGGCTCTGCCTTATTATCGTTTGCGTCATCTCACTAAACCCGGACTCACCGGCTGGGCGCAACTTCATAATTCTTATTACGGCAGTATTGAAGAAAACCTCAAAAAATTGGAATACGACTTATACTATATCAAACACCGCAGTCCGATGTTGGATCTCATGATTATACTCAAAACTGTGGCAGTGGTGCTCAAGATGATGGGGAGATAAAAAAATAACTCGCGAAAGCGAGTATTTTTTATTTTACTCTCATGTCTCCCCTAAATTATCCGACATCCTTCGCTTGTAATAGTATTATTTTTTTCTTTAATCCACTTTTTGTAACCAAAAACTGGAGGAAAAAGTTTCCTCGCGGTTGAACCAACTAAAGCAGAGTTGTCTTCTTCGCTGTCTCTTTTGTTCAAAACTCGACCTCCTGTCTACAACAGGAGGTCTCAAACAGTTGAACAAATTTTGCTATAAGGCAAAACCGCTCCAGCTCATCGCAACTGCTAATTATTTGGTTCAAATGCGAGGACTTCCGAACCGTTGGCCAACGGTCACGAAGGCGAACATTTAAAAATACGAACAAATTTTGTTAAGGAGCGAAGCGTTAAGAAATTCTACTGTTTGATCCGCCTCAGGCGGAGAGTTTAGAATTTTAGCGTAGCGACCTTTACAAAATTGTGAGGATTTTTAACAGTGAGCGATTTTCTTTCTGTCCACTTTCTTATTAAAAAGAAAGTGGACGAAAACCGCGATAGCAGAATGAAAGTATTTAGAAAAGTTGAACGTTGGAATAATTTGGAATAATAAAGGAGATATTTTAAAATAAAAAAAGACCGGCTGTGGTGCCGGTCAGTATTAATACATCATTCATTTTTCTTTTCTTCCACATATCTTCCTCCATTGCAAGTTAAAATTTTCAACAACCCTTCTTCTTTTTATTATTTTTCTAATCAACCTGATTAAAAGAACACTTTGTCCACTATTCCTAAGATAGACTATGAAGTCCCTTTCTGATTTGAGATTTCCTTTTGCTATTTCATAGCATTTATTTAAAATCTCTTCAGCATATTTTTTACCTGTCATCTTTCAATCTCCTTCTTGAAATATTAATAAATTTGTAATGAACACCAAATTAACCTATCAGAAATAGAGGCTTTTGTCAATAAAACCACCCTTTCAGGTGGCTTTTACTGTTTATTAGCTTATCTGATCGTTCCTCAACTGTCCACAAGCCGCGGCAATATCCTGTCCCTGCGACAAACGAATAGTTACTGTAAATCCACTATCCATCAACTTCTTTTGCCATTTTTTTAAGATCTCCATATCCGAACCGACAAATATTCCAGTCGTGTCATTATACGGAATCAAGTTTATTCTTACTCGGCCGAGTTTGCTTGCCAATTTTATCAACGCTTTTAAATTTTTATCATCATCATTAATCCCGGATAAAAATGAATATTCCAAACCGATAAATTGAGTGCGACTGGTAAATTTTGCGTGATACTGTTTTGACCAATCTATCAAAAACTCAAAAAAATTATCCGCGTGGCTGGGCATCAGTTTTTTTCTTATTTCCGGTATTGCACTATGAAGCGATAGAGCAAATCGCACCGGCGGAAAATCCGAATCTTCAATCATTTTTTTCATTCCCGGGATTACCCCGCAAGTGGACATGGTGATTTTACTTTGGCCTATTTTCCCGTATTTTATAAATAAATTTAACGCTTCTTTGACATTGTCATAATTAAGCAGAGGTTCGCCTTGTCCCATAAGCACGATATTATCCACTTCTCCCCCGTCTTTTTCAGCCAGATGTCTTTGCCAAAAACGATATTGATCTACCAATTCATCTACGGATAAATTTCTTTTGAAACCCATTTTACCGGTCGCGCAAAAAGCGCAATTCATCGGACAACCGACTTGAGTGGACAAACAAATCGTATAACGAAATTCATTTTCTCTGGTTTCTCTTTTATTAACCCTACCCATCAATACGGTTTCTATGGTTTGCCCGTCGGATAATTCCAAAAGCGCTTTGACAGTATTTCCGTCTTTACTTTTTTGCAATAAAATCGGTTTTACGGATAACCAAGGAAAATCTTTTATCTTTTCTCGCAAATCTTTTGACAAAGTTGTTATTTGATCATACGAATTCAAATGCGAATCAAATTTTCCTTGCCAAATTTGATCTTGTTTATAACGAGGTTGATTTTGCAACAATTCTTTCAAGTTCATAATTTTATTTAAACGTTTTTACCTACCATGATTTTAGCCAACCAAGATGTCAAAAACGGACCAACGAAAAGCAAAAAATACTGGGTTAAATTCAAAGGAGAAAAATGAAAAAATCTATTAGTCGCCGGAATGGCAATTATCAACAAAATAACCGCGACTGTTCCCAATGCTATGCCGGTCAATAATTTATTGCTTTTTATCTGATCCCATTCGCGCAAAAATAATATGAGCATAGCTTGAGAAATAACCATTGATCCAAAAGCCATCGTACGTCCCAGATCCAAATCGCCACCGCAAATACTGAAACAATAAAAATAAAACAAACTCACAATCAAAATTGAAATCCCTTTGATAACAACACTCTTCCATGACTTGGGATTAATTAACGATTCGTTGGCCGGTCTGGGCGGTTCGTCCATTATATTATTCGGAGCTTTCTCTCTTTCAAAGCCCAAAACTGAAGCCGGATCGCAAATCAGCTCTAAAAATAAAATATGCATTGGTAGAAAAACCAAAGGACTACCAAAAAATACCGGAATAACAGCTAAACCAACGATAGGTAAATGAAAAGCCATCAAAAAAACAAAAGCTTGACGAAGGTTTTTATAAATACGACGTCCTTCATGCACAGCTTTGACAATAGTGGCAAAATTATCATCCATCAAAACTATACCGGCGGCGGCGCGAGCAACTTCCGTCCCGCGCAAACCCATAGCTAAACCGATGTCGGCTTTTTTGAGAGCCGGAGCATCATTTACTCCATCTCCGGTCATTGCTACTATTTCCCCTTGTTCTTGCAAAGCTTGTACTATGGCGTATTTTTGTTCCGGTTTAACGCGACAAAAAATATTATAACGACGCACAGCTTCTTTGAGAGCCGCAGGAGACATTTTCTGTAATTCTTCCCCACTTACCACATCATCGTTGTGTTTTAAATTTATACTTTCGGCTATAGTATGCGCGGTCAATTTATTATCTCCCGTAATCATAAAAATTTTTATCCCCGCACGTTGACAAGTTTCTATAGCTTCTTTGACTCCGGCTCGCGGCGGATCACTCATAGCCAGCAGTCCGACAAATTCCATATTTTCAAAACAAACTTTATCTTTTTCTCCACATTTTCTTTTAGCTACTCCGATAACCCTATACCCTTCGCTTGCCAATTTTTCATAAGCTTCCATAGCTGTTTTTTTGGACGCTTCATCCAAAACGGAATACGAAATTATATTTTCCGGAGCGCCGGCACTATATTGCGCGCACCCGTTTTGTTTATCTTTCCAAATATGATGAACTGTTTTGGTGCTGGAAGAAAAAGCTTGTTCGTCCAAAAGTTTTTTTCCGGAAAAAAACTTATCCGGATCTATTCCTTGTTCTTTGGCAATTTTTTGCATTTCTATTTCTATCGGATCAACAGCCACCTGCTCCAACGCTAAAATTGAAGTTTCTATCAAATTATTAAATTCTCCTTGTCTTTTTTGAAAATTATCTTTAGTTAAAATTTCTTGATTATAATAAATTTTTTCCAGAGCCATCCTGCCTTCAGTCAAAGTTCCGGTTTTATCCGTACAAATCACAGTGGCACTACCGAGAGTTTCCACCATCGCCATTTCGCGAATCATGGCTTTATTTTTGGCCATACGCCAAACACCCATAATCAAAAATACGGAAAACACCACCGGAAATTCTTCGGGAATCAATGCCATAGCTATAGCCAAAGCTCCGAGTACTCCTTCCTTGAAACCAAACTTTAAAACCAAACCCAAACCAACCAAAAAAGCTGAAGATATGGCAACTGTGGCCACGACTCTTATTAATCGCGCTATTTTCTTCTGTAACGGAGTTTTTTGCTTTTCAATACTTTGCAACAAATCACCCAAACGACCGTAAGCCGTATGCAAACCGGTAGCTTCAACCAACATTTCTCCGTCTCCTTGAACAACCAAAGTTCCTTGAAAAACTTTATGTTTATCTTCATTCAACAACTTTAGAACATCCGGAATTTGTTCTTTAACCACAGCTACGGACTCTCCGGTCAAAATAGACATATCCACCATCAATCCTTTGGTATTAAAAAGAAAACCGTCAGCCGCTATTTTATCTCCGGATGTCAGATAAACCAAATCTCCCGGGACTATTTGAGCGATATCTCTAGTAACCAATTTTCCATCGCGGTAAACTTTACATTTTTCCACCATCATCTGATCGAGAGCCGCTATAGTATCGTCGGTTCTTTTTTCTTGAAAAAATTCCATCAAACCGATGGGTATGATAGCTCCCAAAAAAACAACGGCTTCCACGGTATCGCCAACAAAAAAATAAACGGCCGCTGTCGCTATTATCAAAAACATCATGGGTTCGGTAAAAATATCCCAAGCCCTTTTCCAAACCGTTTTATTTTTCTTTTTTTGTCTCTCATTACGACCGTATTCAACCAATCTCTTTTCCGCTTCGTTAGATGATAGTCCTTTATAATTTTCTTTTTTAGAAAAAACACTGTCGATTATTTCATTGCTCATAAATAATTTTCTAAAATATTTTTTATTTTGGAGTAGAGTCCGCTAGCAGATAAACCGGCATATTCATACACTTCTTCCATAGTTCCGGATTTCAAATAATTTTTTATACCAATCATGCGTTGCGACAAATTTTCTCCGGATAGAAATTCACTCAAAAATTCCGGGTATCCGTTATTAATGGTTATCGCAATATCTCTCTCTTCTTCGGAAATAATTTTTTCGGCTTTTTCCGGGTTGTTTTGCAAGAGCTCGGCAAAAAGTTCGGGAGAAGTCGCTACTACCAATTTCGTCGCATAACCGTCTTTTTCCAATTTTATCGCCACTTCTTGGGTATTTAATAAATTTTTCATACCGGAGACAACCAGTATCGCTTTTTTCTTTTTATTGCTTTTATAATCTTGAAATACATAAGCACCCAAACAAGCCTGTTTCGCTTGATTTTCACTTTCTCTTTTCAAAACTTGAAAACTCGGACGAGCCAAAGACAAAACAATCGGATCGCCGTTTTCCAAAGCATAAAAAAGCATTTCCACGGTTTCATTGGCATCATTGGGTTTAAAAACTTTTATGCCGGGCATGCTTTTGAAAATACTCAAATTATCCAAACCTTGATGAGTCGGGCCGTCTTCTCCGGTATCTAAACCGTCATGAGAAGAAACGGCGATAAAAAATCCGGAATTTTCTTTATGGACCGCATTGTTGATAGTGGAAAGACGAATACTATTAACACCCATATTCAAAAACACCCCATAAGTGCCAAAAACGGTTATTGGTCGAAAACCACCGGGTAAAATATCAGCCGCCATTCCGCTCATCATCATAGACATATTATTTTCCGCTATTCCAAATCGCAAACCGCGACCGTAAGGATTTTTTGCAGAAATGATTCCGTAAATTTTTTCCGCTTCAGATGTCATTATGGAAGAGCTCAAATCACCGGCGCCGGCATAGACGAAAGCGCTATTTTGCATCAACCATTTTGCAAAAGCGCCAAAAGCTTGTCTGGTAGACACGGAGCTTCCAGGTTCAAAAATCAATTCCGCAGGCAATTGTTCAGGTCTTTTTAAATTTATAGCGGAAAAAAACGGCCGACCGGATAATTTACTTTTTATTTTTTCCACCAGTTTGTTTTCCGGCAAAATTTTCTGAACTCCCAAATCCAAAATTTTTAAAACATATTTTTCATCCTCTTCGGTCAAGGTCTTCAAAATATTTTCCAAATCTACAAAAGCATTATCCTTTTCACCGGAAATATCAAAACCGAGTTTGTTTTGAACGGAAATATATTCTTCGTGGGATAAAATTTTTCCATGAGAAAGTTCGCTATTTTCCAAAGGACCATAATCTTTACCTTTGACAGTGTGCGCTATCACAACTATCGGTAAACTGTTATTAAAAACTTTTTCTTTGGCTAAACGATAGGCATAATACAATTCTTTGATATTGTGACCATCCACTTCTATCACGTTCCAATTCAAAGAAAGCCAATGAGAAACGTAGTCGGAAGAAATTACTTCTTTTATCTCACCATCCAAACCGAAACGGTTATAATCCAAACTCACTATCAAATTATCGGCTCCTGAAGAAGCCAACATATTGCGAGCCTCGTAAGTCATACCTTCTTCGCTTTCGGCATCCCCCATCAAAACAAAAACCGAAGTGTCTAATCCGCAACTTTTATGTACCAAGGCCATACCTCCGCCGACCGAAAAACCGTGACCGGAAGGACCGGAAGAAAAATCATTGTAAGGAATACTACTTTCAGCATGTCCCGACAAACCGTCAATACGACGAAAACGAGCCAAATCTTCAAAAAAAACATTTTTGGTGACAGCTTGAGAAAACTGCCTGCCTGTTCGTCGTAAAACTTCATAATAAAGAGCTTGACCGGCATACAAAAGAGGTGTGCAATGACCGGCACTCCAAACAAGACGATCGCGGCCGGGATTTTTCGGATTAAGCGGATCAAAAGCCAGTAAACCCGTAAGCGTCAAAGCTAACCATTGTTCCACTTTGGAAGAACTACCACCAGGATGACCGTTTTGAGAATTTTCCAAAGTTGCAAAAATCATAGCTCGAATTATCTTGGTATATTTTTGCATCATTTCAAAATTTATTCCTTCGACATCTTCCAAATCCAATTTTTGCAAATTCAAATACCCTCCTCCGTTTAATTGATAAAAAAACCTTTCCGGTTCGCCAACCATCAATTCTTTGATTTTTTCCGCATTTATCGGCTGATAAGACATAATTTTTATTTTAGTTTTAGATAAAAATATTATAATATTTTTTAAACTTTTTTACCATAATCTTCCGGAAAGCAACATGTCTCTTTTCCAATCATAATAAGTTTTCAATTCACATAAAGATAGACCTTGTTCTTTGGAATCGACAGGACAAACAGTGTCATTGGGTGCGGAAAAGCTTTCTTTTCTTTCATTGTCTTGCAACTGATTCAAATACAATCCAAATTCATGCATGCCGATCAAGTTCGGAAATTCTTTTCTTTTACCCAAAAGCGAATATCCTTCCAATTTCTTTGACGCTTTTAAATCAAACAAATGTAAAATTGTCGGAGTTAAATCAATACCACTTCCGTAAGTATCGACTTCTTTGGGTAAAACCGTTTCCGGAACATACAAAGCAAAAAACAATTCATCGTAAAAACTCGTTTTGCCGTATAAATCGGGAAAATATTTTTTTTCATAAGCCGCCGGAAAAATAGCATGATCTGCCGTTACCAAAACCACCGTATTATCGGCGAATTCGCTGTTTTTGAATTTTTTCCAAAATTCCGCAAAGGCATCATCGGTAGTATGAAAAGTATTTAAAATCGGATTTTCACCATCTCCATACAAAACCATATCTTGCGGTAAATCAAAAGGAGGGTGCGTATCTACGGTTTCGTAAATAAAAACAAACGGTTCGTTTTTTTCTTCTTTAGCCGCTTCCATTTTTTTGAATAAAAAGGGAAATAATTGGTGATCGGAATAACCCCAAGATTTCGGTTCTTCTTTCAATTCATCGCGTAATTCCTGGACACCCCAAATTTTATCCAAACCCATACTTTGTAAGATAGTGTCTTTATTGGCAAATTCTTTGGCAATGGCGGTCACAAAAAAAGTTTTATCATAACCGTTTGCTTTGAGAATATTCGGTAAACAAGTCAAATGATGAGCTTTTAACTGCTTTTCTCTTTCTATTTCCTCATGTCCAGTCGGTGGTAAAAACGAGCACAAAGATGAAAGTAGAGCCGTTATCGTCGGAGTCGAAGCGTTATAAACCTTGCGAAAAACCGTAGTATTTTTATCAGTAACAAACTCATTTAAACCTGGAGTCAAATCTCGATACTTTTCATTATAAGGACCGGTTAAGCGCGCGGAAAAAGATTCCAAATATATTATGAGTAAATTCGGTTTTTTATCGCCTTTTAAAGACCAATTTAAACTTTTGTTTTCTTCGGGTTTTTCCGCATCCAAAACCGCAAATTTATTTTGATCGTAAAATAAACCAAATTTCTCCAATTTTATCGCGATTTTTTCAGGCAAAATTCTGTCTTCTCTGGTTTCGCGATAAGTATCGTAAAAATTTTTTATTATCAAAACTTCCGGAGTATTTCGTAAAGAACTTACGGAAAAACAAGCAAAAGTCGCCACTGCCAATAAAGCAAAATTATAAAAAAGCCAATGGCGAGGAGTTGTCTCGGCGTGAGCTTTTAATACTCGACGAAAAACTCGATAAGAAAAAAATATCAATAAAAAATAAATTATCAAAGCGCACATTACCGGTAAAAAATAAATTTTTAATCCGGATAAACCGATGTGAGAAAAAATTATCGGACTCAAATATAAACCGGCTTCATAAACCACTCCGGTATTGGCCATATTCAAGAATAAAGCGGCCCAAAAAAACACTAACCAAAAAAATAAAAACAATTGTTTGCTTTTTTTCAAATAAAAATAAAACAAACTGCATATTCCGAAACTGCCAAGCCAAAATAATGTCAAAGAAAAAACCCTAAACAAAACGATATTATAATATTTGGCATTATTGTCAAAAATAAAATAAAAATAGGCCGTATATTGAAAAAAAGCCAAAACGACAAAAATAAAACCGGCCAAAGCAAAGACCGCTCGATTCGTTTTTTGCCAACCAAGATCTTCTTTGTGTCTTCCCAAAACGATATCCAATCTGAAAAAAATAATCGCGCAAAGAGAAAGAACGTAAAACAAGCTTAATAGTTCGGAATTGGAAAATAAAACCAAAAAAACCAATGAACCGAGAAAGAAAAGTTCGTTCAAATAACCGATAAATTCTCTCAACCAAAAGGTGTGCCATTTTAATTTGGACACCAGATAGCGAAACAAAAGTTTAAACAAAAAAAATAAAACGAAAATAATAGTAGTTGTTGATAAAACCTCCGACCAAAAATATTTTGTCAATCTTTCAACTGACAAAACATGATACCAACGCCAACAAAAAGATATAATAAAAGGCCCGGCTAAAGAATATAAGCCGGGCGCGATTTTTCGAAAAATTTCTTTTGACTTTTCCAACATAAAAATTAACTCTCCTCTACCTGATATTGCTTGGTTTTGCGCACTTGGCGTTTTAATTTTTTTTCTTTTTCACGTTCTTTTACTTTGTGTTTTTTTAATTCCCCTTCCAAATAATCGCGAACTTTATCTATAGCTTTATACAAATCAGCTTCCTCTTTGAGGGCGAATAAATCATTTCCCGGAACAACCAACTTACATTCGCAAATAAAATTTTTACCTTTGAGATGGTGACGACTTTCCAAACCAACCGTGACTTCCGCCCGTAAAATATTGTCGTAAAATTTATCCAGAGAAGAAATCTTCTTTTCCGCATAATCTTTGATAGCTTGGGTTAATTCTAACCCTTTACCGGAAATGGTTACTTGCATATTTTTTATTTTACGATTAATTATCTTGAAGACACGATTTGCACTTCGGGCTCCAAGCTCACTCCATATTTATCATACACCTTTTTTTGAACTTCTTCAACAACCTGTAAAACTTGTTCTTGGGTAGCGGAACCGAAATTAACCAAAAAATTACCATGCTCTTGCGAAACTCCAGCATCTCCTATTCGAAAGCCTTTTAAACCGCAATTTTCAATAAGCCAACCTGCCGGAACCGTACCTCGAGAAATAAAAAGATCTGGTAATTTTTCTTTTTCTTGCGGCCAATTTTCCAATCTTATATTTTTAAAGAAACTACCGGCTGAAGGCCATTTGGGGAAATTTTTACGATTTCCCAAATTTTTAGCGACAACAGAAGACACCTCTTGTCTGGAACTTTTCTCCAGTTTAAGAGTTGTTTTCAATACAACCATATTTTTATGCGATTTAAAAATACTTTCCCGATATCCAAAACCGCATTCTGCTTTGGAATATTCTTTAACTTCCCCATCAACCCAAACGAATACTTTTTGTATACAATCAGCCATACTTTTCCCCATTGAACCGGCATTTCCACGAACAGCCCCACCTAAAGTACCGGGAATACCTACTGCCCATTCCAAACCGCTCAATTCATTTTTAACAGCTAAATTAACAACTAAAGACAACGGAACTCCGGCCTCAACTTCTACAAATTCTTCTTTTAACTTCAAGCCCGACGTGGCTATTTTTATCACAACTCCGCTAAAATTCTGGTCTATCCATAGCAAATTCGATCCTCCGCCTAAAATAAAAAATTCAACACCTTCCGAATTTAAAAAATCCAAAAGTTGTATCAACAGTTCAGTTTCTTTAACTTCAATAAAAAATTCCGCCCATCCGCCGATTTGAAAAGTGGTGTGTTTTGATAAGGGTATTTTGGTCTTTACTTCCCCGTATTTTTTGAGCTCTTTATATAACTCGTTCATAACTTGAATTTTTTTTAAAATTAGCGTAATATAATCATTATAAAAGAAAACTATGGATAACGCAACAGAATACGTCAAAGCCGTAAAAAAAACAATCAAAACCGGCCGCATTTTTTATGTTTGCCGAGATTTGGAACGCGCAACCGCCGGGCTTGATTCTTTGATAAAAAATTATAAAATTATCACCAACTCCTCTCCTTTATCTCGCGAACTTCAAGATAAATACCCGCAAATTAAAGTTATCTCCGAAAAAGAACAATTGGACACTTTGGGTCTTTTAAATCACCCTTTGACACAGAAACTTATCAGTAAAAAAGATTTTGTTTTGGTTTTTAAAAATACTCCGCAAATCGAATCTTTTTGTCATATTCGCGGTTGGAAATTAATCAACCCTCCGGCTGTTTCAGCTTCGACCGTGGAAGAAAAAATAAGCCAAGTTAAATTCTTGGGTAATTTGAAGAAATACTTGCCAAATACCAAAATAATTTTAGGCAAAGATTTACAATGGCAAGGAAAAAAATTCATTTTACAGTTTAATCGAGCGCACACCGGAAGTGGGACCTTTCTTATTCGTTCCAAAAAACAACTATCCGAAATAACCAAAAAATTTCCAAATCGCGAAATGCGCATCAGTGACTATATTGACGGACCTTTTTTTACCAACAACAATTGCGTTTGGGGTGATAAGATATTGATCGGAAACATCAATTTCCAAATTACCGGTTTACCTCCTTTTACCGACAACCCTTTTGCTACCGTGGGCAATGACTGGTCTTATCCGGGAAAAACATTAAACAAAACACAAATCGCTCAATACAAGAAAATCGCTCGAGCTGTCGGAAAAAAAATGACCAATCTAAAATGGCGCGGCCTTTTCGGTATAGATACGGTTTTGGATAAAAAAACCGGTAAAATTTATTTGATAGAAATAAACGCCAGACAACCGGCCGGAACGACTTTTGAGTCTCAATTACAAAAAATGATCGGGGATAATCGCGGTTTGAGTGTTTTCGAAGCTCATATCGGCGCTTTATTAAAAATCAAAAACAAAAAATATCGATTATCCAAAATCACTTCCGGCGCACAAATAATACAAAGAATTACAAACAAAATTATCAATTTGCCGATTCCGCAAAAAAACAAAGATTTTAATTTTATAAAATACGATAATACCAAAATCGGCGCTGATTTATTACGCATTCAATGTTTACACGGTATTATGAAGAGTGAAAAAAAATTAAACGAATTTGGAAAAAAAATATTAAAGCACATTTCTTAATCGAAGTTTTGAAATAAAAAATAAATTTTTATGCTTTCTCCCAAAGCCGAAAAACTGATAGAACAATACCTCCATCTACCTTTTGAAGATATCTTAAATGTGCGTTGTCCTTATTTTATCAATTCTCGCGCCAAACAAAGGGCTCAATTACGCGTACTTATCGGCAAAGGACTGCCGCAAGAAATAGTGGAGGAAGCAAAAATCATTTCAATACAATATCACCACGGTTTATTTAACTGTGACGGAAAATGTTTGATTTCCGAATTAACAAAGACGGAGACTGACAATCCTCCGGAAGAATGCATCAAAAAATTCTTGGTTGATAACGGTCTTGGAATTGATTGTTCCGGTTTTGTCAGTCATGTACTACGCGAACATTTCCAAGAAACGAGAAAGATAGATATCGCCAATAAATTTTATTTTGTCCCATTGAAAAATTATTTTCGATATTTGATCTGCTGGCTCCGACCCATAGAAAATATGTCAGTTAAAAAATATGCCTCCGATCAAAATACAAAAAAAATAGAATCTGTAAAAGAAATCTCTCCCGGAGATTTACTCATAATGCTCGAAACGGGTCCGCAAAAAAATCGCAATCATATCGTTTTGGTTACAGATAATGACGGTAAAATTATAAAATACGCTCACGCTCGCGCTTGGAGTATGGAAGGAAAATACGATCACGGCGTAGCTCGCGGCGAAATCCGTATAATCAACCCGACAGAATCTCTTCTAAAACAAGAATGGGTGGAATTTGGCACTGTTAATGAAAACAACGAAACCTACTTGGAAGCCAAAAACGCCAAAATATTTGAAGTAAGAAGAATTAAATTCTAATGCTTTTCAAATTTTAAATACTTAACACTAAATACTAGATACTAAATACTTTTATGATGTCTTGTCTCCCTTTTTCTCCAAATCTATTACAACAAGCCCTGCTTTATATCATTGCTGCGGCCACCGGAGCTTTTTTATTGGCACCTATATTGGTGCGTTTACTTTTAAAAATGCAAATCACTCGCCGAGGAGAATTTGATTTCACTTTACGGGGAGGTGAAAGAATATTAAAAATCGGTACACCTATCATGGGAGGATTATTGGTTATCGCAATAGTTACAGTAGTCACTTTACTATTTAACTGGGAGCGAAAATACACTTACGTTCCGATAGGTGTGATGGGAATTTCGGCTTTTTTGGGCGCAGCGGACGACCTATTGAATATATTCGGTAAAAAAAGACGCAGTCGAACTTTACCTATGACCCTAACACTGATAAAAGTTCATAAAAAATGGTATATGCGCTTATGGTATATTCTGACTTTACCTTGGGTATTTTTTGAACGTAGTACGGCCGCCTTGGGATCTCATCCGGGTAAAGGCGTTTTAGTTCACGAAAAACTTCTTTTACAATTTTTGGCCGGAGCTATTACCGCTTGGTGGATTTATTTTAAACTTGGAGCGCAATGGCAAACTCTTTGGATACCTTTTGACGGCATCATTTCTTTGGGCTGGTGGATAATACCGCTTGTTATATTATTGGTTATGTTCACCGCCAACGCCGTCAATATTGCCGACGGTTTAGACGGTTTAGCCGGAGGTTCCCTGTTGATCACTTTTGCCGGTTTAACCGTCATTTCTTGGATAGAAGGACGAGCGGCTTTCACTTTACTCAACGCAACCGTAGTCGGAGCTTTGATATCTTATACTTATTTCAATGTCAAGCCGGCTCGCTTTCAGATGGGTGATGTGGGTACATTAGGTCTGGGAGCTCTTTTAGCTATAAACGTTATTGCTATAAACAAAACCGTTCTTTTACCTGTTTTGGGTTTTATTTTTTACATTGAAGCCATTTCCGTTATTTTACAAGTTTTCTTTCGCAGGTTTTTGGGAAAAAGATTACTCAAAATGTCTCCTCTTCACCATCATTTTGAATTTAAAGGATGGAGCGAAGAACGTATTGTAATGCGTTTTTGGCTTATTCATTTATTTTTTGTTATTGTCGCTATTTGGTTAGCTATGAACTAATATGAAAGAATATCTTTCTTGGCAAGAAAAAACAATTTCCGATTTTTCACCTGAAAATATTTCCGCGCTTTATGGTGACGGTTTTGTTTTTACTCGCACAGGAAAAGGTGTATTAAATCAAACTCGCAGTGTCCGTATAAACTTATCTAAATTTGAACTTAATAGTGAAAATAAGAGAATAATGCGAAAAACCGAAGATATAAAATTTGATACCATCTCACTTCCCCACTCTGATTACGATTGGCATATACACAAACTTGGCGTGGATTTTTATACCAAAAAATTCGGTGAAAAAACTTTTTCCGCCAATAAAATAAAAGAGCTTTTGACAAGCAAAGAAAGTAATTTTAATTTGTTGTTGGAATATAAATACAATAATATTGCCGTTGGCTATTGTATTTGCTATCAAGATAAAAACATCTTGCATTACGCCTATCCGTTTTATGATTTGGAAACTGAAATAAACAATTTGGGCATAGGCATGATGACCAAAGCGATTGTATGGGCCAAAGAAAAAGGTTTGGAATATATTTATTTGGGAAGCGCAAAAGATTCCAAAGCGTTGTATAAATTTCAATTTGAAGGAGTAGAATGGTTTGATGGAAAAACCTGGAAACAAAATACGGACGAACTAAAAAATATTTTACAGCGATAATCTTTCAATCTTTTAAATTTTTAAATGGTTATGTCACATATTCACTTTATCGGTATTTGCGGAGTGGGGATGAGTTCGCTCGCTATACTCTGGAAAAACAAAGGCTGGAAAGTCACCGGTTCCGACGTTGGATTTTATCCGCCGGTTTCCACGCATCTCGAAGAGCATAAAATAGATTTTTATCCCGGTTGGCATCCCGAAAAAATGGGCACGCCTGATTTGGTAGTTGTCGGTAACGTGGCCGGCAGTGAAAATTCGGAATGGCAAAAGGTGCAAAATGAAAAAATCCCTTTTGTTTCTTATCCGGAACTTATCGCCAAAAATCTTATCAAAAAAACTTCTGTTGTTTGCGCCGGAACTTATGGTAAAACCAGTACTACCGCTTTGCTTTCTTTCATACTCAAAGACGCCGGATTCAAACCGACTTACATGTTTGGCGGCCTTTCCGATTCACTCGGAATCAGTGCCGATGAACCGGAAGGAAGTGAAATCAGTATAGTCGAAGGAGATGAATATAAAACCGCACGTTGGGATAATAAAGCAAAATTTTTTTCATACGCGCCAACCCATTTGCTTTTGACCGATGCCATTTGGGATCATCTGGATGTTTATCCAACCGAACAAAGTTATTTTGAAGCTTTCAATAAACTCGTCGCCAGCATTCCGCCAGGCGGGCTTATTTTGATTTCCGAAAAAATAAAAAATAAACCAATCAAAATTCCTTTTTGCAAAATCTACGGACAAGATAACGCTTGCGACTATATTTACAATAATATAACCCAAAACAAAGATGGTCTTCATTTTGAGATAACTCATGAAAAAAACACTTATCCGATAGATTCTCCGATGATCGGGATATACATGGCGGAAAATATTTGCGCCGCCTTCGCTATGGCAAATGAACTCGGAGTTCCGACAAAAAAAATCATTTCTGCCGTTTCCAAATTTAACGGTATTAAAAGACGTTTAGAAAAAAGAGGGACAACCCCAAGAGGCGGTATAGTTTATGACGATATCGCTCACTCCCCGACCAAAGCCAAATCCATACTATCAACTCTGAAAGAAATCTATTCGGGAAAAATTTACGCGGTTTTTGAACCAAATTCAGGCAATAGACAAATAGATGCCATACCTCTTTATAAAGAAGCTTTCAAAGACGCCAATGAAGTAATAATTCCCCGTTTAACCAAAATAAAAATCAAAGAGGGAGAGGAAGAACAAGTTATGGAAGGAAATCAATTAAAAGAAGTTATTTCAAAAACTCATTCTAACACCATTTATATGGAGGATGATGCGGAATTGGTAAATTATTTAAAACAAAAAACCATCGCTAACGATGCGATAGTTTTTTTGGGAAGTCACGGTTTCCGCGGAATGATAGATTCATTAGTCAAAAGTCCATAATGTCTATCAAGTCCTTAAAGTCATTTTACTTTATTCCTTTACGGACCTTACAGACTTTACAGACTTTACGGGCTGTCATTATTTCCCTTCATCAACCACCTCGGCTTCGATTTTTCCTTCGGAAATGGATTTTACTTGCAAAGTAATGCCGCAAACATCACATTCGACGATATGACCGATATCCAAATTCGGATAGGAAGAAAGATTGACTTCGTTTTTGCACTCCGGACAAATTAATATCATATTGTATTTCAATAAATAAATTACAAACTGGAACAATTATAACAGATTTTATATAATTTTGCAAGCTTATGATCACCCCTTTGGTAAATGCCGAAAATTTAGCCAAAAAACTAAATATTCCGGCTCTATATTTCAAACGCGAAGATCTACACCCTTACGGTTCTCACAAAGGAAGATCTATCCCGAAAATGATAGAAAAATACGCTTTGGAAGGATGGAATGACTTTGTCATTTCTTCTTCAGGCAACGCTGCGCTGGCGGCTTCTTTGTATATCAAAGAATATAATCTGCAAAATCCGCAAAATAAACTTCGCCTTAAAATATACATCGGTTACGGTATTGATAAAGAAAAAATGACAAAATTGTTGCAATTGGCAAAAACGGGAATTGCGGAAAAAATAAAAAATTTTTTCTTATTTCAAAAACCGGAAATAAAAATTCATCAAACTTCAAATCCCAAACAAAACGCTTTTCTTTGTGAAAAATCCGGCAAAGGAAAAAACCTAAGACAATCAACCGACGATAACGCATTGCTCGGTTACGCGGACTTGGCTCATGAATTGGCGGTAATAAAAAATCTTTCCGCTATTTTTATTCCCACCAGTTCGGGCACGACGGCGCAAGGAATATTTGAAGAATTCAACAAACTAAAATCAAACCCGAAAATATATGTCGTGCAAACTACGGCTTGCCATGCTTTTTCCGATCAAATTATTTCAGACGAACCTTCTTTTGCCAAAGCCATAGTAGATAAAACGGCCAAAAGAAAAACGCAAATCACGGAATTGTTACGTCTATCCGGCGGCAAAGCTTTGATAATAAACAACAGTGAATTGTTGGAAGCGGAAAAAACTTATCATTCTCATTTTCCAAACGAAAAACCTTCTTATAATTCCCTACTCTCTTTGGCCGGTTTACAACAAGAATTGAAAAATGGCGCTATTTTCCCCGGCGCCGTAGTTTGCCTTTTTACCGGTAAATAAATATTATCAAAATCAAAAAAACACAAAAAAAACCGCCGATTAAAGGCGGATTTTTTATAAAATAATTTATTATAAATTGGTTACGGTAATTTCTTTCAATTTATCAAAATTTACATCCACAGAAAAAATCGCCGCGCCTTTACCAGAGGCGTTTTCTCCAACAATTATTTCGTTTATCTTTTTTCCCGTTCCGGAAAAAACAAAGGCATTGATTTTTTTTCCTTTGGCGGGGACAGCCAAAATTTCTTCTTTCAAATCACCGTTAACATCCCCGGCGGAAATATTCACACCACTGGCATCTTTGACGGTAAACGGATAAAACCTTTTACTGATTTTGGTAAAATTTTGATTGAAAATTATCACTTCGCTTTTTCCGGCATTGATTGTTCCCAAAATATTTTCACCGGAGCCGTTACCGTCAATATCGCCGATAGCTACGGAAAATCCCCCTTTATAAGTTTTACCCAGCGGAAAAAAAGGTTTGATAAGTGTTTCTCCTTTATAATTCAAAACCGCGACTTGATTGGAAGTATCTCCGCCGATGATAATTTGTTTTTCTTTACCCGGATAAATATTGCCGACGAAAAAATTCAAATTACCGCGGAACGTGGTGCCAAAAGGAAAATCATTATAAATTCTTTCTCCTTTTCCGTTGTAAACTTCCAATTTATTGAGATAAGCGGTGATTTTTTCTTCTTTATCATCACCATCAATATCGCCGCGATAAATTTTGACACCCCCGCGAAAATCCTTGTCATAAACAAAAAAACCATTACGAGATTTTTTACCTTCATAACTGAAAAATTTTACAAAATTACCATTGATAAAAACCGTTTCTTTCAACTCTTGAAAGGTTTTCAAAAGCAAAATCGCATTCAAAGCTCCCAAACGCAAACGACTGACAACATTTCCATCATTAACCGCAACATCTTGTTTGCCGGAAATTTTTTCATATTCCGCACCTAAATCTACTTCATAAGTTTTTTTCGTGGTGTTTATCAAAGCAATACCGTTGGTATAATCGCGACGCCAAACATCGTCCAAATATTTGGTTTTTCCGCCTATAGCGTAAGGTTCATTTTGCGGCTCGCCCAATTTGATATCGTATTCATCATACCACCATATTTGTCCATGATTTTCCGTACCATGATCAAAACTATAAAAAACATTGTTTATCAATAAACTACTGGCTAAACCGAAACGAAACCGGCGATAGTTGGCGGCATTTCCCGTATTTTTGGAGGTTCCGTTGAAAACATAAATTTGGGGTTTCAAATTAAATGTTTTGTTTTTTTCCAAACCTTTCATTATCGCGTTCCAAGTTCCGCCAAGTTCCCAAGGAGTCGGAAAATCTTCATACATGCGTCCGTTGATTTGCGACTGATAATCTTTATTGGAACTGCCGTTGATGACAATATATTTTGAACCCAATTCTTGACGACTTTTTCGCAAAAAATAAGCCACGCGACGATTCCATTCTTCGTTGGCAAACTTCGCCGCATCTTTCACGCCGTCTCTGTTCAAATCTATATCTCCGCCGTTGTGAGAAGAAATTCCATCGTCCACCATATCCCAAAAAACCCCATCCCAATCTCCGGTGCTCAAAACATTATTTTTTACAAAACTTATCAAAGCATCGCTCCAACCTTCGCTCATGTCCGTATTTCTGATACCGGTCCAGGTTGAAACTATGTTTCCGCGACTATCTCTCAGCCACCAAGCGTCGTTTACCGATAAATTTTTGAAAACCGCATCTTGCGGCCAATATTGATAATTGTAACTTTGACTCGGAACATACGCCAACAAAATGATAGACGGATTTATTTTTTTTATTTTATCCAAAACATCTTTTCTGGTCACGTATTGGTCCGGACTCAATATCAACAGATTAAACCTGGCCATTTTATTTACCGAATCTTCATCCATCGGCAACGGACCTAAATAATAATTGGCTATTTGTGGAGATGCGGCGCAAACTTTCGCAATATCAAAAAATCCCGCGCTTAAAAAAGCGAAAGAAAAAAACAGAAATATTTTGATAAAACGACCGGACATAATTTACTTTATTTTAAAACCGAAAATTTTATTTTTCAAAATCCAAAAAATCACTTTCAACGGATGTTTTCTAATGGCCGTACGTGCCGTGCAAATCATCCAAACCGGTATTTTCAAAGCATCTATATTTTCTCTTTTTTCATCCGCTTGTTTAGAGCACCAAAAATCGGTCAATTTATCAAGTTCGTTGATATTAGTCATCGGTACATTATGAACCACAGATGGATATACCGTTCCATTGGGATCCAAAAAGAAAAAGTCGCGTCCCGGAGCATTATCCAAAACCGGAGTTTTGGAAGTTATGAAATTGTACATTCCATGCGCGAAAAAAGCGCGCAACCATTTTTTGACATTCCAAGATTTTAATTCGGAATTTATCAAATATTCATATTCTTTTTTGAGCAAATCCGCTCGCGGATGAACTTCATTTTGTTTACCGCCAAAATAAAAATCAGATGATTGGGCAAAACTATGAGTAAATTCTATTCCCAATTTTTTGGTCAAATCGTAAACTTTTTCCATTTGATTGATATTTTTTTCCATAACCGTAAAACCGAGACGCAGATTGGTCATTCCGAGTTTTTTCAATTCCGATACCGTAGCCATGGCTTTTTGAAAACCGCCGGGTATCCCCCGCATTTCATCGTGTGTTGTTTCCAAACCGTCTATGGAAATCGCCACTCCGATATCAGGTTTTATTTTCAAAATTTCTTTCATTTGTTTTACTATCAACTCGGTGGCGAAACCGTTGCTGGAAATTACCATTCTGGCTTTCGGACAACGACGATTCAAAATTTTGACAATCTCCGGCAAATCGCTTCGCAAAAACGGCTCTCCTCCGGAGAGATTTATATCCCGCAAAGAACTTGGTAATTTTTCAAATTGTTCCAAGGTCAATTCCGGATAATCTTTGATTTTCCAAATATCGCACATCACGCAACGAGAATTGCAACGATATGTCAATCCAAGCACGCAATCAATTGGTAATTTACATTTTTTCATATGATTAAAATAATTTTTTCCAAATTTTTGGAGTATAATTTGTGTCTTTGAGATAAACATTCATCAAAATACCGGCCATCAACCAAAAATAAAACATTAACGCGCGAAATTCAAAATAAGGACCGAAAAATCCGATCACGACTATGGCCGGAGAAAGCGCGCAAAAACCCAAACCGAGAGTTTGCGCGAAACCGTCGGAACCTCTTTTGTACAAAATATATCCCGCTCTGAAAATAACAATAAAAAAAGCCAACCAACAAATCAAACCCAGAGTCCCGGATTCTCCCCAAATACTGAACCAACTATTGTCTATCTGCCCATAAATATTGGAAATACCAAAAGGCAAACTTAAACGATCGTAAAAATTATAATTCAACATAGCCGAAGCCACACCGCCGCCGTAATTCCCGAGACCGACACCAAACAAAGGATAATTTGCCACCACTTTCAGCGGAGTATTGATGATAAAAAATATACGACCGTATCCTTCGTAACTGTTTTGCCAACTGCGCCAAGAAAAAGCTTCAAATACTCTTTCTTGAAAAGACATATTGGTTTTTTCCGTAATCTGAAAAGCGTTTTCCGTAATCGCGATAAAACCGAAAAAATAAATTATTACCATGACAAAAGAAGCCGCAAAAAAAGACCAGATACGACGATCTTTGACTACCAAAACTCCGGCGACAAAAATCCCGGCTGCCGCTCCTATCCAACTGGCGCGAGAAGAAGTCAAAAGTAAACCCACGCCGGCGGTAATCATAAAAAAATAATACCAAAAATCCCGATTAATATTTTTCAATTTATAAATCAGAGGAAAAGTCATCGCCAAACCGAAAGCCAAAAAACTTCCCAGACGATCATAACGTCCCATAGTGGCAAAAACGCGTTTACCCGGAGCCCAAAATTGTTCTATTTCTCCGAGCATCGCTCCTCCGCCAAGATTAACCGATTGTGAAAAAAACAGATATTTATCCAAAAATCCGCCGGAAAGATATTGTATGACTCCGAGCAAGGCTTCCAAAAATACCATAGCCATAACAAGACGAAATATTTTTTTCATCGTAGCGCGATCGAAATTCTCAAACAACACCAAATAATAAACGGCTACGAAACGTAAAACTTGACGCAATCCCAAAACAAAAATCAAAGGTCTGTATTGGTTAATAAAAAAAGATATTAACGTGATGACCAAAAATAAACCGAGCCAAATATTAAGCGGATTGGCCGGAAACAATTTTTTTTCTTTGAAAAAATAACGAACCCAACTCAGAAAAAAAGCCAAATATAAAACAACTTCGGGAAAATATTTTACAAGAGAATAATAATTTATAGGAGTAAATCGCAGCACTACGCTTTCAAAAGGAAACCATAAAAGTAAAATTACCAACAAATATTCCATTTTCTCGGCGCGTAACAATAAAACCACAGCCAAGATCAAAATCAGACCGGCTAAAAACATACTGAAAAAATTGGCTGGCAAATATGCCAAAATCAAACTCATCATATAAATTTTAAATGGTTTTTACCGTTTAAATATATCAAATTTTAATCTTTTGGTCAAAACAAATTTCCTTTTTAAATAGGCAAAATTTTTGTCTTTTTAAAAAGAAAGGTGAGGTTTTTTAGGCCTCACCTATGAGAAGAACTTGAGAAAGAATATTAGTTGACGCATGATACGAGGTTGTGATCAACACACCGCACGTTCTCAACGTGTTTGCCGGCAGTCGAACCTTCGCCCTTGGCGTTCATCGGCAATGATGAAGTAATGGAACAGAACCCGATACTACGGTACCAGATTGTCATGCCGGTAGAATTGAAATAATCAAAACCGCGGTTATTCTGTCCGGCATTCCATCCTTCGATGTAATTGCCAGGAACAAGCTCGGTCAAGATCACTTTGTCCTTGCAGGACTCCGAAGTTATCGGATTCTGAATCGTCGGCACAACATCAATGTCAGTGTCGGGAGTTTCGTCGACATCCGCAAGGACATCGTCTTCACTCTCCACCACCGAATCATTGTCGGACTCACTGATTTCATCAGTATCCGAAGCTTCATCAACTTCTTCAGCTGAATCGCTATCAGGAGTTTCATCAACAACCGGATTGTCGTTGATTTCGACATTGTCTACATCCGACGCTTCATCCACAACTACATCTTCATCATTGACCACATCTTGCGCGATCAAGCTAACGAAAATTTCTCCATTTTCCTCGTCGAATGTGTATCCATCGCCAGGTAGAAGTGTGACAACAAGTGTCTTATCCTGCGACAGCATCTGAAGAACTTCGAATGTCAGAGGTACGGCGCTGACACCTTTGGGAATAACGAACTTATTCTGGCCACACGTCTCCGGCATGCTATTGATGGCATAATCGATTCCGAGATAAGCACCAGCTAACTTGTAAGATACACAGATGTCATTTTCCGATTTGCCGGAAATAACGCTAAAAAAGACGGAAATAAATTGATCACGCTTGGCCGAGGTCGGTTCGCCGAAGGCTAATTCGATCTCGGGTAAGATCTCGTCGGCATCGGAAACCAGTTCATCATTCACGATATCATCAGTCACCTTTTCTTCGTCAACGAATATTTCATCGTTGATTTCGGAATCGGTTTCTGCTTCGTTTATGAGCAACTCATCACTGTCGTTTTCAGATTCATCAGTCACGACATTACTGTCATTTTCCGATTCATCAGTGAGTTCCTCATCAACGATACTGTTGTTGTCTCCCTTTTCCTCGACAGAGGAATTGGTTGACGCCAACGGAACGCAAGAAACGGCAAGCATGGAAACCATCGCGAAAACGATCGCGAAAATAAAACCTTTTTTCATGGTAGCCTCCAATGAAAAGTTATTGTTGGACTCTTTCTCTAAGTTTTAAGGAACTTTGGGATTATTACTCCCAGCTAAATTTTCAATTTCTTGAAAATCTACCTACGGGCAATAAAAAACTCTCTTTGAAATAAGAGAGTGCGGAAATTCGCTGTTTTTACCAATCCGCGCTCTCTCCAACGCTTTTTGATTTTAACGTGATATTATAGCACATTTTGGCACTTTTGTCAATACCTTAACTTGGCTAATATTAGCCAAATTTACTTTAGCTTATTTTAGCCAAAATAGCTAAAATTAAACAAAAAGGCGGCCCTGAAGGGCCGCCGGTTAAAGGTTTAGAAAGTTATTAAAGTCCATCGTGAGTGCAAGTATTCACATCGGGGTGGTAGAACCCCACACCCGTACAGACCGGGATAGTCTGCTGGACTGCGCTGGCATTGAAACACTGTGCACTGCACCAACCAGTACTTACGAAAAACGCACTGGCCGCACCCTGGAAATTCTGCGGGTTTCCAAGGTGATCATAGAAGACACAGTGGTCGGCGCTTGATGATGTTTTGATGGTGAAGGAATTACATACCGACGAGCTCGGTCCCTGGGGCGTATAAACGACCCTTTCGGAACACGAGTAAACGGTAGAGGTAATACTGTCGGGCAAACCATCCTGATTAGCATCGGGACCGCTCTCGATCCTTTTGCCACCGTGCTGACAATTTGCTCCGACCGGCTCATCAGTGATACGAACAGCTGTGGAAACTCCATCAGCTCCATCGCTTCCATCCGTTCCATTAGTGCCATCCGTACCATCTTCACCGTCCTCACCGGGCACACCATTGCAGACATACTTGGTATTGAGAACTTCGACTGCATCAAGCGTGCCATTGCTGTTGAGGTCAAGGCCGGTTTCGATTTTCTGACCACTGTACTGACAGTTGAGACCAGCGGGTTCAAAGACCACATTCACGAGTGAATTAAGGCCATTGGCGCCGTTTGTCCCATTCGTACCATTGGTGCCATCCGTGCCATCTTCTCCGTCTTCACCGTTGCAGACATAGGCAGTGGAATTTTCTTCACCAAGGTTCAGGATGTTGTCATCGTTGTAATCAACACCTGTCCTGGTACGCTGTCCACCGTTGCCATAAGCATCACAGTTTGTGCCGACCAGAATGTCGACTACCGTCAAACTGTTATGCCCATTAGCACCGTTTGTTCCATTGGTTCCGTCAGTTCCGTCCGCACCATTGCAGACGTAGGAAATGAACTGAACTTCTCCGGGGTTAAAATTCCCCGAATCATTCAGATCTATTCCCGCTCTGATACGAGTACCGCCGTTGCCATAAGCATCACAGTTGGTGCCAACCAGAGTGTCGACTACTGTCAAGCTGTTATGCCCGTTAGCGCCGTCAATACCATCCGTACCATCGGTACCGTTAGTTCCATCGCTTCCATCAGTTCCATTTACGCCGTCGATCCCAGGAGCACCGTCCGCACCGTTACAAAGGTAAACAGTGGAAGTTATCTCCGAATCTTCGAGCGTATTGGAATCATCCAGGTCAAGCCCGGAACGGAAACGCAAACCGCCGTTGCCGAAGGTGTCACAGTTGGTGCCGACAGTTGAGTCCTGGATTGTCAGTGAGTTATGACCGTTCGTGCCATTGGTTCCGTTGGTACCGTTTGTACCGTCAGTTCCATCTGTGCCGTCCGTGCCATCTTCTCCATCTTCACCATCTTCACCGGGAGCGCCGTCACAAACATAAGTTGTCGCGCTCACTTCTCCAGCATCCAGAACACCGTTATCATCCAGGTCAAGCCCGGAACGGATCCTTTGGCCGGTACCGTTGAGGGCATCACAATTGACACCTACGACATTATCATAGGCAGTCAGCGAATTGTGACCATTGGTTCCGTTGGTGCCGTTTGTACCGTCAGTTCCATCTGTGCCGTCCGTGCCATCTTCTCCGTCTTCCCCGTTACAAGAATACCCGACAGAAGTCACTTCAGTAGCATCGAGAATATTATCGTCGTTGATATCCACACCTGCGCGTGTGCGCTGTCCGCCATTAGCGCAGTTGGTTCCGACAACATCGTCAATAACTACCAGACCATTATGGCCGTTAGCACCATCTGCACCGTCAGTTCCATTGGTACCATCGGTACCGTTAGTTCCGTCAATACCGTCCAGGCCATCAGCGCCGTTGCAAAGAAATTGGGTGGAGTCTATTTCACCCAATTCAAGCACATTATTGCGCGCCGTACTGCCGAGACCATCGCCGTTATCAAGTCCGGAACGGATCCTGATTCCGCCATTGCCATAAGCATCGCAATTGACACCTACGACATTGTCGTAAACAGTCAGAGGATTAAATCCGTCAGCACCGTCTTTGCCGTTACAGTTATAGGAAACTGAATCGACTTCGACCGCATCAAGCGTATTATCTCCGTCATCATCGACACCTACTCTGGTGCGCTGTCCACCGTTGCCGTATGCATCGCAATGAGTCCCTACGACATCATCTACGAGAACGAGACTGTTGTGACCATCCGCACCATCTGCGCCATTGCAGATGTATTTGGTGGAATCTACTTCCACCGCATCAAGCGTACCGTCAGCATCGTCATCAAGACCGGAACGGATTCGGAGTCCGCCATTGCCATACTTGTCACAGTTGGCTCCGACAACATCGTCGGTAATGGTCAAACTGTTCTTTCCGTTCGTACCGTCTTCACCATCTTGGCCATCCTCACCGTCCTGACCGTCTTCACCATCACAGACATAATCCGTTTTGGTGACTTCATCGGAATCAAGGACATCATTGTTGTTCAGGTCAATGCCTGACTCAACTTTTTTCCCGCCGTTTGTGCAGTTGGTACCTTTGGGTTCGTCAGTGATGTTAACCAGCGATTTACTGCCGGCTTCACCGTCGTCACCCTTTTCACCGTTGCAAACGAACTCGGTGGACTTGATCTCATTCTTGTCGAGCTTGCCGTCATCATCGACATCAACACCCGACTCCACTTTCTTGCCGCCGAACTCGCAATTGTCGCCTTCGGGTTCATCGCTGACGAGAACGAGCGAATCGTGCCCGTCATCACCCTTGGCGGTACTGTTGTCTTCAGCCATCGGAAGGGAACATCCGGCCGTGAACATGGCGAAAACTATCGCCACCACGAAAACGGTGTTAAAATACTTCTTCATCACATCCTCCACGCGACATCAGTCGCTTAAGCAGTTATTAATTCCCGAAATACCAAAAATATATTTTTCTAAACCTTATATTTTCAAAGAACTTTTGCTCTCCTTTAGTTCAAAATCAAGACAAATAAAAAATCGGCTCTCTCCTTGATTTTGAGCTAAAAAAGAACATAAAATTTAACATAGTAAAATAACACATTTTGACGATTTTGTCAAGGGTATTTAGGCACATATAAACATAGTACTTATTTATCTAAAATAAAATAAAAAAAGGCGGCCCCGAAGAGCCGCCGATAATATATATCAAAACGAAAATTTTTCCTTGTTTTACGCCCAGGTTAGGCGCATGCTATTGGCATTTGTTGGAGTTGTCTCCGTTCCATATAGCCAAGATACTGCATCCCAGCTTCTGGAACCAGTTGGTATTATTGCCGATGCCGGTGTGTTTTCCGCCAGCTTCAAATTGCGCCGAAGGATTACCGTTGGCATCATAGCACATAACTGAGCACCAACCGGAGATCATGAACTTGGTGTAGCCATCGATATTATTCTCGATGATCCTTGTTCCTCCACCTTGTCCTTCACCCCAGCCAACACAGCTCTTTATTGTCGTGGTCGGCTTTACCCACCAGTCAGTACAGTAGTTGGTCGGACCTGAAGCGGTCTGAACCTCTTTTTCTGTACCACCATCATCGTCTTTGACGGTCAGGTTGAACTCTTTGTTCGAACCTATCGTGGTATATCCTGTAGGAGTTCTGAGTTTGAAATTGACCTTGAGCTCCGGCTGTGAAATATTGTCATTGTTTACCTTAACGGTAAATGTTTTGACGCTTTCACCATGCAGAAACTCTACTTCCTTTCCATTGAGATAATCGCCGGAAGGGTTGAAGGTCAAGCGAGAAAGATCTCCTGTCGCGACCACAGTCACTGCAACTTTGTCGGTCGAAACCGAACGCTTGACAGTAACAGTTGCCGTATCCGAGGAGCTATTTTCCGTAATCGTTGCCGACACGGATTCAAAGTTGAACTCCCCGTTGAAGGTTCCGTCATCTTCCAGGATGGTGACGCGGGCTTCCTTGGTTTTGATCTCAAAATAATTACTCTGATCAATAGTTACCACGATCTCGCGGTTACCATTGTTCGTTTCATTGTTGATAGAGGTCAACTGGAACTTCGCCGATTTTTCGCCAGCGGAAATGTTCAGTTTATCTCCATTGAGACCTGACACCAGGTAATCCTTGTTGCGGATAGCATCACCGCTGAAACTAAGTGATGCGTAGATATCGTACTTTTCAGCGCGATTCAGCGTCACATAGATCTCGGCAATACCGCCGTTCTCGTTGATCTTTTCGGGAGCGGAAATGCTCGCCGTCAGATCTTCGTCGTCAGTATCAACATCCGAATCTGACGCAGTGTCAGTATCGACATTGTCGACATCATCTTCCGCAACATCCTCATCAACGGTTTCGTCCGCCTGAGTGTTGTCGTTGACGACATCGTCTTTCACGGTCTCGTCACTCACCGCGTCATCGTTGACGGGTTCATAGTCGTGACCATTGTTGTTGTTGAGCTCTTCGCCCGTTCCGGGTGTGACATAGCAACCTGCAAGAAACATCGTGGCAACCGCCACGAAAAAAACGCTAAGCTTCTTCATGATGTCCTCCATCAGAAAAGTTATTGTTGTACCTGTATATATTCTGAAACCTTATTTTCGTTGATATATTGTAAAGAACTAAATCTTTTCTATCTCCACCTGAAAAATCCGGTGGAAAATGAAAAAGATAAATATTTTCTATCATCCTGAATCCGAAGGGTGAAGGATCTGTAAATAAGGTAAATCTTTGTTTTAAGATTATTGCTTATTGCAGATTCTTCCCCGCCTAGGCGGGTCAGAATGACAATGTGATTATTGGTTATTTTGTTACATTTTGTTACTGTAACAACGCTATATTATAGCACATTTTGACGATTTTGTCAACCCTCCTTCGCTAAAGCTACGGGCGGGCAAGTAGTCTTAATTTATCTAATCTTAGAGAAATTTTATCCGCAAAAAGTGACCTAAATCCCCTTTTGCGGATGATTTCTCTTACAAAAAAACGCCAAAGGAGAGATTATGGCGATTTTTTGTCAGCGGATTTTCATCTGCCAACCTAAATTTCTCTCCGAAAATTCAAGTTGAAAGACCAATTTTAATTTACACTTCTCTGAACACTATTTGTATACGATAATGTTCAAGGAAATGTGGGGCGGATTTTAACCCGCCCCGTGAAAGAAAGAGCTCTGCTGTGTTAAAGGGACGCACACCTGAACGGGTCGCAATCCCAAGCGCAGACCTGAGTAGTACCGTTTTCACCGCCGTTACAGGAGCCGCATTCAACTGCGGAGTTACCCTGCATCCCGTGGCATTTGAGCGGTTTGAGCACATTGCCTTTGGCGTCGTAACCGATGCCGCTGCAAGCGTACTTCACATAGTCGTACGCTTTGATGTACTTGTAGCTCAGTTTGAACTCAGTCTTGGTGTCCTCTTCACCTTTGGCGCCGAAGAAAACCACTTTTGACGGTACTTCACTGAACTCCAGTTCCAGACCCTCGCAATCACTTTTGCTCAGTTCGGGAAACGCCGGAGTAGTGTCTTCGTCGGATTCTTCGGAATCATCAGCCACAACGACCGGCTCCATACAGACCTTTTCGCCGTCTTTGGTCTTGCCGCAGACGAGGTCATCGAAGCATTTGTCGCCGGGCTGCGCACAAAGACCACCTTTGTAGCCATCGGCCACACCGTCGATCTTTTCGGCAGTAGTGTCCGCCATGGACACGCCACAGGAAATGAAGCCGAACACCATCGCAACCGCGATGAAAAACTTGATAAGATTCTTCATGACTACCCTCCTTTGGGCATTGTTATTAATATCCGGAAACTCTTGAAACTCTTTCTCTATATTTTAAGGAACTATTTTTCAGTTTATTTTTAAACTGCATCTCTGTCAACAAATAAATTGTTGGCAAAGTAACAGGGGGGACGACTGAAGCGTCCCCCAAAGAAAATCGTTACTGGCTGTCCTAGAACAGGACGCCGAATTTGAAAAGGTCTATTTCGACCACGGGCTGAAGAATCCTCTTCCACCCGTCATCCGTCCTTTCGCGTCCTTCACCGTAGAGGCCGTTGAGACCACTCTGAAAGAGCAGTTCAGCCTTGCCGACGGGAAGAAGATAACGGACTGCGAGCCCGCCACCACCGTAATATCCGAGCCCCAGAAGACTGGTATTCACATTGTCTTCAGGAAGCTTGATGATGGAATAGAACATTCCTTTGACGATGAAGTGGATCGAGCCTTTGTCAGCCCAATCTTTCATCGGGAATATCATACCCGCATGCGCGATGGTGGTCAGGTTATTGGAGGTCAAATCAAGACCCCCTTCGGCGCCGGCTTCGACCGTGAAATACTTGAACGGAAGACCGAGCCCGATACCGAGCGACATGTTCACCAGCTTGATGTTGACGGCCGTCGAAAGGCCGAGCGTCACGAATCCGTAGATGTTCTGCTGGCTTTTTTTCAGGTCTTCAATGTCCTTGGAATTCTTCACCGTAATGATGCTGATGTTGCCGATAGCAGTGTCCTGCTCGGTGTTCTTGGTTTCGATGGCGGTGATCTTCGTGTCCTGCTCGGTGTTCTTGGTTTCGATGGCGGTGATCTTTTCATTGATCTTTTTGATCTCGTCATCGATACCTTTCTTGAATTCAGCGAAGAGTTCATCCACCTTCCCTTTTTTGTAGTAAAGGGCGGCGGCGAGATCATTCGCCTTTTTCAGCGTGTCCACCGAAAGTTTCTGCTGATAGATCATTACCGCGCTGGCGATCTCCTTGGCCCCGATCTTCGGATCCGGATTCGCCACGCCCGCGGACACCTTCTGTTCGAGCTCGGTCGCGGCGGCCTTTTTGCAAAGATCGCTGCATTCCTTCAGGGTGACCTTCTCTTCCTGCGCGAACATGGAAACCATCGCGAAAACGATCGCGAAAAAAACGATAAGCTTCTTCATGACTACCCTCCTTGGGGTTCTGTTGATAATATCCGTGGAACTCTCTTAGACTATGTTAAACGATTTTCTTATATTGTAAGGAACTTTTTTCTCCTTGGTAGCAAGATCAAAATTTTTGATCGCGCTATGAAAAAGAAAATTTTATTTTAGGAACAAAAAATTACTCCGGGAGGAGTTAATTCAGAATTCTATTTGGTCGCCCTCTTCCACAGCAGACCAAAATCCAAATTGATTTTAACAACATATGATAGCACATTTTGACGATTTTGTCAAGACCCCTACCTTATTTTAACTTGTTTTAAACCAAAAAATGGCTAAAATAAAAGAAAAAGGACCGACTTACGTCGGTCCGAAAATACAGTCATTTATCTCTTTTCTACCTCTTTGAAGCATTTTACCGCTTGCGTCCAGGAATCAACATTGCCACCATATTTATCCACGCAACACTGCTTGGACAAACAACTTTCTTCAGTAGAAACGGTAATCTCTTCTGTTTTTTCTTCAGCCTGTCGCAGGAAATCAGGATCAAAATCCGATAACAAAAATTCCGGTTCGGAATCAAGAGGCGCAATAACCGAAGAATTTTTTTGTTCTTCAGTATTGCTTTTAGTATCCTGATTCTCGTTTGCGATACTGAAAGCCACAGCAAGGATACCTAAAACCGACAATATCCAAAGTACGGAAGACACCAAATTAAAAAGTCCGCTTTTTTCATTTTTTGTCGATTCCACTGCAACCGATTGAGCGACCTTTTTCTGTTCTTTGTAAGATTCAATCTCCTGTTTCAAAGTTTCAATTTGCCCGCTTTCCAAATCCGAAGAATTGATCAGGTCTTCAATGAGTTTGTCGTAATGTTCAAACGAATCGCTGTATTTCTTCATTTTGTCGTAAACCGGTTTCAAGGCTTCTTCTACAGCTTTCTTGATGGATTCCTCACGAAGTTTCGCTTCATTTTCCAAAACCTTTTTCATTGCCTCCACAATAGCCTTGGAAACAATATCTTTGATATTCTTTTCCAATTCCTTGGGATCAGCAAAGGGCGAACCCATACTCATGAGATGTTTGTGGTAATCATCAGCTTCTTTTCTTGCTTTGCGGAAATCTTCCACATAATCCCAGAGCGATGCTTCAGCTTTTTTTAAACGGTCGATACCATCGTTGAGGATAGGAAATGTCTTGAACATAAAATCGGTCAGTTCTTTGAGCTTGATAGCATACGCTTTCCGCACTGAATCCAGATCTTTGAACTTGTATTCGGTTTTCTTATCCAGAAATTCTTCCGCGGATTCTTGAGACAATCTCTGCGCCATAGCGCGAGCTTCTACCACTTTTTGTCTTTCCGGTTTATCTCGAAAAGAAAGCCAGGCGAATTTTTCAATCTTCGCCTTCATTTCATCTTTTACCTCTATAGCATAAGCGCCCGGACCGTACATGTGATCGTACAGTTCTTTGTATTCGGTAAAAGTCAGATTGACGGAAAAACGAAATTCTTCATCTTCAACCATCTTCATCAGGTTGACATCGTCCCTGAGAAGACCCATCAAATCCAACCACACAATCATCCCGTCTCTTTCTTGGTCAGCGAGAACCTGATAAAAAAATTCGTTTTTTTCTTCCTCGGTCATAGGCATGTTGCCGAAATATCGCGAAGAAAGACGGATGAACTTTTCGGTTTTTTCCGCAATCTCCGTCCGAAATTTTTCTTCCTCGATTAATCTCCGTTTTTCTTCATTTTTGCGTTGTCGGCGCTCTTTGAACGCATAAAAAACAGCGATACAAATAGCGATGAACGCGATGCACAGCGAAACATAAACGACTGCTTTTTCGTACATGGCAATCTCCTTTGTATAAATGACTATAAAATTTTCAATGAACAACATCTTAAAATAACGGATTTTTCATTAATTGTCAAGATAAAAACACCCCGATATATTATCGGGGTGTTTTTATCTTGACAATTTAGCTATTAGGGCCTCGCAGCACTTGTGAAACAGCGTCCTTGACCATTTCCATATATTTATCCAACTTACCGCCTTTTTTCAGATAATCTTCAGCTTCTTTGATAGCTTCCAAAGCTCCATCATTATCGGAATTTCTCTTTATCATTTCCATTTTCACCACAAAATCATTGACTTTCTCTTTATCCAAAGGAACACCTTTTTCATTGGCTTTTTCCAAAGCCCGAGAAAGTTTTTCCAAAGCTTTGATTTCTTTTTGGATATTAAACGATTCTTTTTCCGCATCTACGGAACGAATGAAATCAACTTCTTTTTGTTTTTCTTCCAGATATTTATAAGCATCTTCAAAAGCTTTGGCGGTTTGTTTTTCCGCCAAGGACAAAGAAATTTCAGCAGCTCTATTGTCTAAAGCTCCGGCCGTTGCTTTCATCCTTTCCGTTTTAATTTCTTTCAACTTATTCGCTTCTTCTTGTTCTGCGGCATATCTGGCCACTTCTTCTTTGGCTTTTATTTCCGCATCATGAGCTTCCTGACGGATAGCGTCCAATTTGGCTCTGTCGGCCGGATCTATGGGTTTAGCCATAACTTCATCCACTGTTTTCTCTTTATTCAATATTCCCACCAATCCGACTTTTTCCGTTTTTTCAATTTCATTTTTCAGTTCTTCTATTCTTTTTACAGCTTTAAGATAATCGGCGCTATTTGTTTCTTTGGTCGCTGTATTCAATTTCAACAAAGCCTCTTGCACTTTATCTTCTCCGGCGCCGGAATAATCTTTAGCCCAACTTTGGGCTTCTTGGACATGTGGTAATTTCTTGAAAAAATCAATATTACTTTTATCCAAACTCTTGGAAGTTTTTTCAATCACATCTGTCAACGATGATTTGTCTTCCGGAGTATTTTTCAAAGAATCCTTTACCAAAGAAGCTTTTGCCAAAATGCTTTGACTTTTTTCAAGTTGTCTATTCAATTTACTCAAATTTTCCGGATCATCCACATAACGGCGTTGTAAATTTTTGAACATTTCATCTATTTCTTGTTGGCTTTGAGCTCTTTGCGTATCAAAACTTTTTTGCATTTCTTGCCATTTCATTTCACTGGCTTTGGCGTTTATTTCTTCTTGCGCAAAAGCTTTATCTATTTTTGCTTCTTCCGCTTGCATTTCCGCCAATTTTTCTTTTTCCAACAAAGCCCGGCCGGCCGCTTCTTTGGTGTCGGCTTCTTCCTGGATTTTATTTATGATTTCTTCATTACTCAAACCCAGAGAACGCATGGCGGCTTCTTTGTGCTCACCGGCTTTGGCTAAATTCTCATAATTTTCTGCAATCATTTGTTCGGTGGACAAATCCGCGTTAACAGATTCGGCAGTCTGTCCTCCGCCGGTTTGATTTTCTATAATCTTGATATCGCTATCTATAGTTGCTTTGATATCATCAAGCATAGAAAGTGTGCTTTTGTAATTTGCCGGAACTTCATCTTCCTGCGCTTTAAGCAAAGCTGTTTTCAAATCTTTCAAACGTCCGGCCAAATTATCCGAACCTTCCACTTTGTGTTGCGAAACCACATTTTCCAAATCGTTTAATCTCTTATTTACAACATCCATTTTTTCAACAAATTTTTGAGCTTTGGCATCGCCAAAATCTTTTTGGATATCTTTCACGGTTTTCGAATAAATCTCATCCAACTCTTTTCTGTCCGCTTTATTGAACACAGATTTGTTTTCCGCTATTATTTCTTCTCCGGTCATTTTTGGCGATTCGTTTTTTTCCAAAGACGTTTCTGTGGTAACTTTCGTTTGAGGAATTTCCACTTTAGGTTTCGGTATTTCCATTTTGTAAGTTTCCACATTATTCTCCGTAAAACTGCCGTCGGAATTCAAAACAATTTTCGCTTCCGGATTATAAATCAAACCTACGCTTTTGCCGTTTTTCCAAAGATTATTAATTTTCAAAAACTCTTTGGTTTTCTTTTCGATAAAATCATCCACATCACCCTCGTCTTTAAACCCAAATTTTTCCGGGTCAGCCTCTATCTGTCTTTTGAAGACATCATAATATCCGTCGCCTTTATGAATAGTAGTGTCTATTTCTACCGGCTCCGGGGTTTCGGTTGTTTCGGGGATATCGGTTGGAGATAATTTTTCTTCAGCATAAAGAGGTTCTTCTTTTTCCCAAGGAAGTTTCATATCAATATCTTCATTATTTGGAGAAGTATCATTTTCCAATCCTTGCGCCATCAAAGTTCCCGAAGCCAAAACCTCCGAACTAATTTTCCCGGACAATGAATCTATTTTTTCAGAAAGATTGGTAGAACCAAGTGTCAAACGATCAAAATTGGCGGCAAAATTATTCAAAGCTCCACCTTTTTCCAAAACTCCGTGTTCTGTCGCATTTTTTATATTTTCCAAAGTTTTTTCAATTATTCCGGCGCCTTCTTGATGTAATTCTCCAATAGCCAAACCGCCGATACCGGCGACTCGCAACAATACACCGCTGGCTTTGATAACATCAATCACTTTCTTGGTTGCAGTTTTTTCCTTATCAAGAACATTCAATTCTTTCAGGGTTTCATTAAAAGAACCGACAGTCAATTCTTTTAAAATTCCTTTGCGTGTTTCTCCACTGCTTTCTCGACGTCTGTTTTCTTTTCTTAATTTTAAATATTTTTCAGCCGCGGCCGCAGTTCCGTAAATAACACCGCGCAAAGCATATGTGCCTGTAGCGGTAGTCAAAGTATTCAGAAAATCTTTGGCAATGGAAACTCCGCTAACTTTATTTTTGGTATAATCGTCGACAATGTCGATAACGGCGGTTTGAGCTTGTTTTTCAGTATTACCTTTTTCACTGTCATATTGTTTAACCAATTTTTTCAATTTATCTTTCATTTCTTGTTTTTCTTTCGGACTACGATCGGATTTGTTGATTTCATAAAAAAGCTCGCGAGCTCTGGCGATAAAAGCCGTTTCTTCTTCTTTTTTCAAATTTTCTTTGCCGACAGTTTTATTTTTTTCCGATTGACGAAGTAAAGAAGCAAATTTTTCTTTTACATTGCCTTCTTCCATTTTATGTTTGTAATAATCAGCAATATCCCCTTTTCCACCTATAGCTCTGACCAAATCTGTGGCAAATTTAACACCTAAAACCGAAGTGATTGATTTGTAAGCTGTTTCAGCAGCCATATCTCTGACTTCTTCTTTTTTCAAAACTTCTTTACTCTTTCCAAAAACCTCTTTTGTTTTATTCCAAATTTTTCCAAAAAAGCCTTTCTTTTCTTCTGTCGGTAAAACAGCTTTCTCCGGAGCGACTATGGTTTTGTCAGTGATATCTTTTAAATCCGCCAAAAAAGCCGTGCGCGCTTTTTCAAAATCCCCTCGCTCTTCATCATCTTCGGCTTTTTCAACCAAAACCAAATAAGCCTTTGCCGTATCTATGAAATCGGCAGGCATGCTTTTCGCTTCTTCACCAGAAATATATTTTTGTATTTCTTTTTTGAAAATACTTGCTTCGTTTTTCAAAATTTCCAAGTCGTTTTCCTTGGTTTTTACAGTTTCAATTTTTATCTCCGGTTTTGCTTCAGGTACGACTTTGATTTCCGGTTCGGGTTTTTCTTCTTTGGCAACAACTTTGACCACAGGTTTGACCTCTTCGACTACTTGCTGAATTTCTTTTTCTTCTTCTTTTGCCGGAATCTTTTCTTGCGGTTGAACTTCTTCTTGCGGTTTTTCAACGGTTTCAACCGTGGCTAAATTGCGAATTGATTCTTGATTTTGCACCAATTCAGCACTTAATCTCTGTAAGGTTTTTTCCATATTTTCCGCTTTTTCTTCACTCTTTACGGAAAGCAGAGTTTCTTGAGCTTGTTTCAAAGCTTTTTCTATCTTGGTATAATTATTGATGATTTTTCTCTCCGTTTCTTTCATTTCTTCTTTCTTTTTACCTTCGGATAATTTGGCGATTTCTTCGCCGTGTTTCTCGAACTTATCTCCAAACTCCGCAAATTTTTTTGTTAAATTGTTTTTTATTTCTTCCAATTTTTTCATTTTTTCTTCTTCCGCTTTTTGAGCGTTTTCTTTTTCTTTATCATTGGTTTCCGTCTTTTCCATTTCTTTCAATGCAATATTCTGAGCCGCTTCCCATAGATAACCGGCCGCTTCGCCATAAGCTTTTACCGCGTCTTCCTTTTTTATTTCGGCCAAAATTCTTACGGCTTCGGAATTTTTATCCGCCATATCTTTTAGAGTTTTTCTAGCGCTGTCATTTCTTTCTTTATCGGATTTTCTAACACCTTTTTTACCTTCAAAATTTTTCTCTTTGAACTTTTCTAACGCTATCAAAAAAACCGCTTCCTGTCTTTTGTCGGAAAAAATCTTTTTTGTTTCCGGAACACCACCGCCGCGTTCCGCTTTTATAGTATTGTTAGCTGGCATATTTTTAAAAAATTAGCGGTAATTATTTTTTTAATTCTTCTTCCATTTGTCTCAACTTTTCGGAAAATTCAGTATCAGTTTTTTCATTTTTCTTTTCAAAATCTTTTTTGACGGCCAAGAGAGCTTTTTTCATTTTTTCTTCTATCACTTCAGTTTTGCTTTCGGTATAAAATTCATCTACGAGTTGCGACAATTTTTCCATCTGAGACAAAGTCATCTCTTGGATAAGGTCTATGATTTCCAATTTTTCTTCCGGAGTCGCCGATAAAGAAGCGACAAAATAAGCCAGCTTTTGACCCAAAGCTGCGGCTTTTGTTTGTTCGTCCGAAGACAAACCGAAATTATTATTCGGTGAGTTCATATTAAAAATCTTTTAGATTAGTGATTCTGTTTTTAATTTTTTGCATTTTTTCTCTGTCTATCGCGGACAATACTTCTCTATGAAGCTCTTCTTCTTGTTTTTCAAGTAACTTCAAACAGTCCTCTATTTGTAAGAAAACATTTTCTAATTTTTTATATAATTCTTTTTTTGTTGGTTCCTCCATATTTTTCAGAATTTAAGCGCCGAAAACATGATGTTTTCTATAACGCAAAATCCATAAAGAAGCGATCAAACAACCGACTGCAAAACCCAATACCCCGTTCATAGCAAAATTCGGTCTGGCATACCAACGAGAAGAAAGAGGTGCACTAACCGTCTTGATAACTACATCGCCGCCGACATATTCCCAACCTCGCAAAGTCACGGTTTGAGTGACAGCGCTATTTAACAAAGCGGCTTCTTCCTGAGTGGCAGCATAAGAAGTTACTCTCATCAAAGAAGTTCCGTAAACCACACTAGCTTGAACATTTTTTTGCCACTGCTTGCGTCTTTCTCTTTCAGTAGGCATATTTTTCCAAGCTTCACGATTGAAAGTAAAATTACTTTCTATAACTTTATTGTAAAAATCAGCCGTACTCATGATTTGAGCCAAATTTTCTCCGACTCGCTCGGCGGCTTTAGCCTGGGTATAAGGATCTACTCCGTATCTGTCCTGAGTGATTATAAGAAGCTGACTATCGGCGCTATATTGTCTCGGAAATAAAGCGCTGACCCCGATACTCACAGCTGCAAAAAATAAACCCCAAAAAAATACCGCTTTCCAATGTTTAAATATTAGAGAAATCATAAATTAAAAATTTAAATTCTATTTTTTATTTAAAAATATTTTCTTTTATTTGGGCTTCCAAATCCAAAACTTTGCCTCGTCTGAGTACTTTCAAACGGGCTTGTTCTCCTCTCAGATTATACCACAAATTTTCATTTTCAACAATTTGTCCGTTGATTTCCAAAATTATATCTCCTTTTTGTAATTTTGAATCATTTTTCAAGACACCGGTCACTAAAAAGCCTTTGACAACACCTCCGTCAGTTATCAAAATCTGCTCTGACGAATACCATCCTTCTATAGAAAAAGTCGGATAGATTATTTGTTGTTTATTCAAAACTCCCGGTAATACCCTGTTTACATAGACACTACCGATAACTTCATTATTTTCATTTAAAAAACCGAGAAATCTGCCTTGGTTATTTAATACCAAAGAACCGGCAGGAGCATTTTTATTTTCCAAAGTTCTAACTTTCATCGGCACGGAATCCAGATGAGGCTTAACAGTTAAAGAATATTCGTCAGCTAAAAAATTATAACGCCAAGAATTATTTTGATACACAAAAACTTGTTCTCCCAATTTTTCATTTTCCGAAAAACCTATAACTTTAAACTGTTCGTTTTTTATTTCCGTTTCTCCGCTTTTTGTTAGGCCGCGTATTTTGAAATAAACTATTTTAGTCAACTTGTCGTAAAGTAATTTTTCAATTTTATAAGTCCTACCTTCATTATTAACCGCCGTCCAAGTGATAAAATTGTTTGATTTTTTTTCATCCGACAAATACATAGCAAGCCAACCGTCGCTTCCGACCAACGCAGCTTCGCCCAATTTTGATTGTGAATTCAAAAAAGACACTTCTCCGGATTTTTGAGAGTTTTCATAAACAGACATTATTTTTTGCGAAGTTTCTTTTTTGATAAATTCTTCCATCTCCACCTTTTGACTACTTCTATCAACTTGAGAAACCAACCAATAATTTCCACCTCCCAAATCCGGCCAGATCCAACCCACAGTCATAGCAGCTCCGGTCAAACCGCCTATGAGACCGAAAAATATAGACAAAAAAATCAAACCTAACCTTTGCCATAACTGATGAAGGGATATACTGCAAGAAGGATTTGGTAGATGAGGAGGATGTGACATAAAAATAGTTGAAAGTTTGTAAAGTTTGTAAAGTTTGTAAAGTTTCCAAAAAGAAATAGTGGTTACTTTATAAACTTTATGAACTTTATAACTTTATGAACTTCGTCATTTCCATTTAACTAAAAACAAAAAACCGATAAATAAAATAAAATTTATAATCAAAAAAATATTCTGTTTGCGCCAATTGATTCCATCTTTACTGAGATTAAAACGAACCATCAACCAAAAAACATACCAAAACCAAACCACTATCAAGCCGTTTACCAAAAACCCGAGCGGCCATAACCAAAGCGCAAATGAAAGTTCCAAAAAAGTAAAAAAACAAGCAATAACACTCCACCATAAACGATCTTTATTTTCCAGTCCGTATTCTCTCCACCACCAATATGAAATAGAAGAAGTGATAAGAGACGCCAAAATCAAACCTAACCAAAAATAATTAAAACTTATCAACTGAAAAGAAGATCCGGCATACAATGAACTCCAAAGTAACGCCAAACCGAAAACATCCATCAGTAAAAGCCAACGACGATAAGGTTTTATGACAAAGTTAATAACTCCCGGTTCACTTTTGGTCGGTAAAAGCCAAAAACTGACTCCGGAAAAAATAACAAATAAAGCCACAGTCAAAGTTAACGCCTGACCCCACTCCATAAAGATGAGAGATAACAACACCCCGACGTTAAAGAAAAGAAGTGAAATAAAATGACGTAAACGAGAAAGCTCCTTCGGATAATAAACCAGACGGATAAAGAAAATCCACAAAACAGTCCTTAAAACAAACCAAGCTAAAAGAGTTTGCCAATGCCCCAATCTAAACAACCCCCAAAACATAACCAAATTGGCTATAACATCTATAAAAGCCGCTAATTTGGGATGAAAAGAAATATTTTTCATGGTATATATTTATTACAGCTTAATATAGCACAAAATAAGAAAAAAATCAAATCTGGCTAAAATTTAAAGATTAAAAAAAATAAAGATTTAAAAAATGATAAAGGGGCTTGATTTTATTCATTTTTTCTGCTAAAATTACCACATATAAACATATGCCTCAATTAGCTGACAATAAAAAAGCTTTTTTTGATTATGAGATTCTCGAAAAATTCGAGGCTGGCTTAATGTTGCTCGGACATGAGGTTAAGTCTGCAAAAAACGGACAAATAAGTCTAAAAGGGGCTTTTATCACCTTTCATAACAATAAAGCTTATTTAACCAACGCAACTATAAGCAAATATAAACAAGCTGGCAAATTGGATAATTACGACCCGACCAGAAGTAGACAGGTTTTACTTCATAAGAAAGAAATTCGCTATTTACAGGGAAAATTTGCAGAAAAGGGCTTGACAATCGTTCCTATTTCGGTGTATACTAAAAACCGCTTAGTTAAAATAGAAATTGCCGTAGCTCGCGGTAAACATACTTTTGATAAGAGAGAGACTCTCAAAAAAAAGGATGTGGAAAGAGAGATGAGAAGGTCCTTACACGACAAATAATTTTTAATTTTACAATTTTTAATTTTCATTGAATTTACAATGCTTCAATTTACAATTGCGAATTGATCATTAAAAATTCATTAAAAATTGAAAATTAGAAATTGAAAATTTCTAACGGGGGGATGTTTGGTTTCGACAAAAGTTCCTTGACAAGCTGGCATACCGGGGCGGCATTTGGCCTCGATAAAAACCAAATGCATCAAATAAGTGCCAACTTATTTTCAAAAGCCAGAGCAATATTCGCTAACACGATGAGCTTTGCGCCTGCCATGGCCTAAATAAGGCTTCATGCGCCATCGTGCCGATAATACGAAGTAGTCGGTTGCGGTGTCACTTACTTCGCGTAGGTTCAAATTCGTACCGACGGATTTGTTCCGAAGGCATTTCGGTTAAGCGTTAAAAATTCCGTTGCCCCATTATTTTAACGCCGAAAACTACCGGGACAACTATGTATGTAGAAGGTTTGTTGAAAACTTTTTGGACGCGAGTTCGACTCTCGCCATCTCCACGGTCGCTTTCGCGACTAGTAAAAAGTTCATAAAGTTCATAAAGTTCCGATAAATTGATTTTATAAACTTTATAACTTTAAAAACTTTATAAACTCCGCTTATGCGCATTTCACATAAAAAAAGAAAACCAGAAATAAACGAAAAACAATATTTTTTCAATGAAAAAATCACTGCACCGGAAGTGCGTGTTTTGGGTCCTGATAACGGTAATTTGGGTATCATGAAAACCGGTGAAGCTATCCGAGCTGCTTATGATCAAGAAATGGATTTGGTAGAGATAAACCCGAAAGCCGAACCCCCTGTTTGTAAAATCATGAATTTCGGTCAATTTCAATATCAACAAGAAAAAGCCGCTCGCATCAAAAAAGCTCATCAAAAAGAGATCAAGATAAAATGCGTCAGACTTTCCATTCGTATCGGCACTCATGATTTGGAAATTCGCCAACGTCAAACTATAGAATTTTTGAACGGCGGAGATAAAGTCAAAGTGGAAGTTATTCTCAAAGGACGCGAGATGCAACAAGGAAGTTTGGCTTTTGAACTTATCAAAAAATTTATTTCCGATGTTAACGCTCAAGTTCCGATAAAATACGATCAGGAAGTAGAACGACAAGGAAGATCGGTTACCGCAATAATTTTTAAAAGTTAAAAAATTTAAATAATTAACTCATAGAAAAGCGAAGAGTTGAGAAGAAAAGCCTTACACGTTTCTTCAAAGACTCTCTTAGAAACGCTTGGAAATGAACTTAAAAAAATATGTCAAAATTAAAAACCGTAAAAGCTATTGCCAAAAGGTTCAAAGTAACCAAAAATGGCAAGATTATCAAAAGAGTCGCCGGTCAAGGCCATTTTAACGCCCGCGAAACCGGTAAAGAAAATCGTAATAAAAGACGCGATTTGGTTATGGCTGATTCTTACGCCAAACATATCAGCGGCAGTATTGTGAAATAATAATTAATCATAAATTGTAGTAATAATATGACCAGAGTTAAAGGTGGTATTCTCCACAATAAAAGACGCCACAGTATATTGAAACATACCAAAGGTTTCCGCTGGGGTCGCAAAAGCAAAATCAAAGTAGCCAAAGTGGCAAAAATGAAAGCCGGTCAACACGCTTTCGCTTCTCGTCGCGCCAAAAAAGGACAATTCCGTCAAAATTGGAATATCTCTATCAACGCCGCCGCTCGTCAAGCCGGAACCACTTATAGCAGATTGATTGGCGAACTCAATAAAAAGAATATCAAATTAAATCGTAAAGTTTTGGTTGAATTGGCAAAAGATTATAAAAAAATATTTGACGAAGTAATCAAAGCTGTCAAATAAAGGTTCGAATATCCACAAACCGGTTCTTGACAAAAACACTGAAATTTGCTATCTTAAATTGACTTTGAAAATACAAAAAAGCAAAAGAGGTCACAAATGTGTTTGGTATCGAGATTGAATTGCCCCCTCCTTCAATTCAATTCCCGTATACCGAACACTTCGTGGCCTTTTTTGTTGAAAAACTTTTTGCAAGGAGAAAACAATGAGCAACGAAGCTAAAGTTTTTGAATGGTTCATTGAACCGCGTAATTCGCAGACCAACGAAGCTATCGCAGATTACCTCAATCTTACCGCTTTGAGGGTTGATCTGGTGCCTGGACTCGAGGATGACAAGGGTAAAAAACACGACTGTTTTCGCGTCCCCTATTCGGTAATAAATGTCTTTATCAAAAAGACTCATAGTTTTATCAAATTCCGAATTTGGAACAGAGATAAAAATTTCGGACCGATCAAGGCCTTTACTTTACTCGGAAAAAAACCGAGTAAAAAAGCGCGCGAGGCGCGCAAAGCTCTCAAAAAACTTGGGAAATAAAAGCTCTTTACAAGACAGCTAATAGGCTGTCTTTTTTATAAACGAAAAAACAGTCCTGAATAGGACTGTTTTTGCGGGTCGGACGGGAAAACTAAGGACTCGGCCGCGACTAAAATTTTCTTCCGAAAATTTTGTCTGGCCACCGCCTCACGGTCGCGCTCGCTCGTCTGCGTCGCGCGACATCGTTCCGGCGTTCTCGTCCCGACGCGACACAAACAGTTGTGTCACTTCCGCCCACGAAAAAACAGTCCTATGCAGGACTGTTTTTGCGGGTCGGACGGGACTCGAACCCGCAACTTCCGCCGTGACAGGGCGGTGCTCTAACCAGTTGAACTACCGACCCAAATGGTAGTTAGGTGAGATAAATTATAAACAAAAAGAATGATTTTGTCAAATATCGTATTTGTGAATAAAAAAGTCGAGTTAATACAACTCGACTATACGAAGAACTACCAAGGAACTTTCTCATTATCCAATTCTATGGCTTTCGCCACGATAATCAGAGCGTTTTTTACCCTGGAATTTTGATGATCAGTTTTAAATTTTTTTTGATCATACCCCAGATGGATAACAGTATCACTATTACCCAGCTGTATCAAAATATTGAGGGAAATTCCTTCTTCAGAACAAACGGAATATTCTTTATCTATTTCCAAAGGAAAAACAAAGTCTTCTTCAAATATCCGTTTAAAAATCTCTTGAAGAGAGTTTTTCTGTTGAAAATCAAAGCGTATTTGTTCATAAGAACTAACCGGATCTTCTTTGTCTAATTTTATAGCCAAAGCAAGTATCCATAGAGATTTTAAAACATTTTGACTAAGACCGCCTCCGATAAAAGTTCTAAACCTGCACATTTTAAGTTTACTTCTGTGCAAACAAAGATTTTGATCAACTTCACAATCAACAATAATATCTTTGTTTTTAGTAATTTCAACTTTTAAAACCCGACCTTCACCTTCGTCGTCTTTTCTTGAGAAAATACCTGGTTTGATTCCATTAATAAGGTTTTCTTCTTCCAAAATCTTGGTTAGAAAATTTTCTTCCATTTAAATCTCCATTTTAAAAGTACTAATAATAAAGCAATACTAATAAAAATTTAACTAATTGTCAATAAAAAAAGCCCGGTGTTTCACGGGCTTAAAAAACTGGTCGGTTGGTTATTTATCCAACCTTTCTTCACACAAAGAACAACACGGGTGAGGTACCCGTATTCCGGCTGTGGAAACCGCTTTATCCAAAATAATAATCTCTGCCGTTTTTCCGCAGTTTTTACATTCGGTAAAACGCCCGGTCGGAATCCCTTTTTGCTCAACCTTTTTTTCCTCTTTCTTTTGGTCTATCATTTTCGCCTCCGCGAAAAAAATAATAAGAAACCATATTTTAAACAAAGAACTTTTATAAAAAAACACCGCCCTTTTAAAGGCGGTGAAAATTTAATTTTTTATAAACGGTATAAACGTAGAAAGTTTTGCCATCTTGATTTTTTCAGTCAACAATCCGATTTCAGAAAAAGAATCCCAAACAAAAGCGCCGAAGACTAACAAAAAAGCTACAACCCCCATAACAATAAACATTTTCGTCATAATATCAACCGTAGTCTGTCCGTAACGGGTATGATGAATTTTTTTCTCCATCTGTGCTATCCGTTCACCGGTTTTGAGAACAGTGTCGGGGTTGAGTGAAATACTATCTATTCCTTCTTCAACCAAGAATTCCGCAAATTTCGGGTAATCACTCGGTGCTTGTCCGCAAATACCGACTTTACATCCGTTTTTATGCGCGGTTTTAATAACGTTTCTAATCAATTTTTTGACCGCTTCGTTATTTTCATCATAAATATGAGAAACCAACGAACTGTCTCTATCCACTCCGAGAGTCAATTGGGTCAAATCATTACTGCCGATACTAAACCCGTCAAATATTTTACTGAACTCATCAGCCAAAATAACATTACTCGGAATTTCGCACATCACATAAACTTGTAAGCCGTTTTTTCCTTTTTCTAATCCGAATTCTTTCATTGTATCCAATACTTTTTTACCTTCATCTACCGTACGGCAGAAAGGCACCATCACAATGACATTTTTTAACCCCCAAGTTTCGCGAACTTTTTTGAGCGCCAAACATTCCAACTTGAAACCTTCTTTATATTTGGGATCATAATAACGCGACGCCCCGCGCCATCCGAGCATCGGATTTTCCTCTTTAGGCTCATAGTCGGCACCGCCGATAAGCGTAGCATATTCGTTTGTTTTAAAATCGGATAAACGAACTATCACATCGTTCGGATAAAAAGCGCTGGCAATAAAAGCTATCCCTTCGGCCAGTTTGTCCACGCAATATTCTGTTTTATTTTTGTAACCAAGTGTCAATTTGTCTATCTTTTCTTTAACCGATTTATCTTTGATTTTATCATAATTAATCAAAGCCATCGGGTGAATTTTGATAAAATTTGTAAAAATAAATTCTTCTCTGGCCAACCCAACCCCATCACTTTGCAAATGCGCAAGAGAAAAAGCACTATCGGGATCGCCGACATTCATCATTATTTTGGTTTTGGTTTTTACCTTTTCTTTTATTTCTTCTCTGTTTACCTCGTATGGTAATTTTTTGTCGTAAACATATCCGACTTCTCCTTCAGCGCAAGAGACGGTAACTTCTTGTCCCATTTTAATTTTTTTTCTTGCACCCTCGGCTCCCACTACACACGGCACACCGAGTTCGCGTGATACTATGGCCGCATGAGATGTCTTACCACCCTGTTCGGTAACAATGGCAGCAGCTATTTTCATGATAGGTTCCCAGTCCGGATCGGTAATCCGTGTAATCAATACTTCTCCTTTTTTAAACTCTTTCATCTGCGCGGGACTGTCTATTATCCTCGCTTTACCAACACCTATCTTTTGTCCGATACTCAAACCTTCGGTCAAAACCTTTCCCTTTTGTTTCAATTTATAAGTTTCTATAACCGATTTTTTAGCTAACAAAGTTTTTACGGTTTCACTGCGAGCTTGAACAATGAACATTTTTCCGGTTTCTCCGTCCCGCGCCCATTCGATATCCATCGGATGTCCATAATGATCTTCTATTTTCATCGCCCAAGAAGCCAACAATAAAACATCTTTATCGTTCAAACAAAATTTTTCCCTGTCTTTTTTATCAACTATGGCTTGTTTTGTTCCTCCTTCTTTTTGATAAACCAATTTTACTTCTTTACTACCCAATCTTCTGGAAATGATAGCGTCGTATCCTTGACGCACACCTTCTTTGAAAACAAAGTATTGATCGGGAACCACTTCACCTTGCACGACATATTCTCCCAAACCGTAAGTAGCGCTAACCAAAACCGCGCCGGTAAATCCGCTTTCAGTATCCAATGTAAAAACAACACCGGATTGTCCGATATCCGATCGAACCATTTCTTGAACACATACAGATAAAGCCACGTCCAGATGATCAAATCCTTTGTCAATACGATAAGAAATAGCTCTATCGGTAAAAAGAGAAGCCATACATTTTTTGACAGCTACCAATAAAGCTTTATCACCTATTACATTGAGATAAGTTTCTTGTTGTCCGGCAAAGGAAGCATCCGGTAAGTCTTCAGCTGTCGCACTACTGCGAACCGCCACGCTCAAAATCTTTTTTCCGGAATTTTTTGTCAACTCACGATAAGAACTCAATATTTCCCGACTGATTTCCCAAGGTATTTCCGCTTTTAAAATCATTTCGCGAATTTTCTTACCGGCAGAAGCCAATTTTTTTACATCAGTTCCATTAATCCCCTTCAAAGAAGTTTTTATTTTTGCCTCCAAACCGTTTTGTTGTAAAAATTTACGATAACCATCCGCGGTTATGGCAAAACCGTTTGGAATCATTATTCCTTTTTTGGTCAAATTGCGAAACATTTCGCCAAGCGATGCATTTTTTCCTCCCACGCTAGGAATATCTTTGATAGTAGTTTCTCTAAACCATTTTATATACGAAGTTTTTGAAGACATAATCCCCCTTTAATTTATAAAAGCTCTAATTTCTAAAATCTAAGCTCTAAACAAAAATATTTTAATATTCAATATTTAATATTGTTTAGGATTTAGGAATTAGAATTTCGAATTTAATTTAGTATATCACATTTTTATCATCTTGAGAAAGTCTTGCTCGTTGATTATTTTTACCCCCAAATCCTTGGCTTTATCGTATTTACTGCCTGGGTTATCCCCAACTATGACAGCGGTGGTTTTTTTACTTACACTTTCGGAAATTTCTCCACCCAAAGATTTTATTTTTTCTTTAGCATCTTCACGCGGCATAGTGGCCATCGTACCGGTCAAAACAAAAGTTTGACCTTGAAGCGGCCCGTCTTCTTTGCGCGCAATTTGTTTTTCTATTTCTACGCCGTTTAACAATAATTTTTCAATAAACTTCAAATTCTTTTTATCTTTAAAATATTCTTCTGTCGACAAAGCCACTTTTTCACCCACACCGTAAACTTTTTGCAGATCTTCCGCAGTTGCATTTGCCAAATTATCCAAAGTTTTAAAATTTTCAGCCAAATCTTGCGCCGTCTCTTCGCCGACTTGCGGAATGCTCAAAGCGTTTATAAATCTGGCAAAAGATATTTTTCTTCTTTCGTCTATGGCCTGGATTAAATTACGAGCGGATTTTTCTCCAAATCTTTCCAAACTTTCCAAATCTCCGACGGTTAAAGAAAACAAATCAGCCGCATCTTCTATCAACCCCTCATTCACCAGCTGTTCCACCACTTTTTCTCCGCAATGATCTATATCAAAACATTTTTTACTGACAAAATGAGTGATTTTTTGCAATTCTTGCGCAAAACAATTTTTATTTTGACAATATAATATCACTTGTTCATCATCGTTTCCGACATTTAACTTTTTATTGGAAACTTCACTTTCACACACCGGACATTTTACGGGACGACGAAAAACTTTTTCTTTCCCCGTACGCAAACCTGTCAAAACTTTCACAATTTTAGGAATAACATCTCCGGCTTTCTCCACAATCACACTATCCCCGACTCTTATGTCCAATCTTTCTATTTCATCAAAATTATGAAGCGTAGCATGAGTCACAGTAGTCCCGACCAATTGCACCGGCTTCAATTTTGCCACCGGCGTCAAAGCGCCGGTACGACCGACTTGCACATAAATTTCTTCTACTACCGAGGTCCCTTGTTCGGCTGGAAATTTGAAAGCTATGGCCCAACGCGGAGATTTTCCGGTAAATCCCAACTTTTCTTGATAGTGACGTTGATTGACTTTTATCACCACCCCATCAATCCAATAATCTTCTTTTTCTTTTTTCTTTTGCCATTGCGACCAAAATTCCACAACCTCGTCCAGATTTTTGCATAATTTTCTAAAAGGATTTACTTTGAAGCCCAGACCTTCCAATCTTTTCAACTCTTTTTCTTGAGTTTCCGGAATTTCACCCTGTGAAATATCATATATGAAAGTATCCAATTTTCTTTTGGCCACTATAGAACTGTCCAACTGTCGAATGGTTCCGGCTGCAGCATTGCGCGGGTTAGCAAAAATTTGTTCACCGGATTTCTCGCGTTCTTTGTTCAATTTTTCCAGATTACTCTTACCCATGAACACTTCACCCTCGGTGATAATATCAACTTCTTCTTTCAATTTTAGCGGTACGCTTTGGATAGTTTTGATATTTTGAGTGACGTTTTCTCCCACTTTACCGTCTCCGCGAGTGGCAGCTGTTTTTAAAACACCTTTTTCATAAGTGAAGACTATATGCAAACCGTCAATTTTGAGTTCGCACATATACTCCACATCACTCGGGCGCTTCCCAGTTTCTTTCTCAAGATAATTCAAAACTTTATTTTCCCAATCCTGCATATCTTCGCGCGTAAACGCATCGTCAAAACTCCACTGCGAAACTTGATGCGTGACTTTTTCGAATTTATCAAGCGGTTTACCGGCTACTCGTTGAGTCGGGGAATCCGGTGTGACAAGCTCGGGATTTTTGGCTTCCAAATCATAAAGTTCTTTTTTCAAGCTATCCAAAGCCGCATCGGAAATTTCTTGCTTATCCAAAACATGATACTGATAACGATAGTAATCAATCTCCTTTCGCAATTTTTCAATACGTTTTTTAATCTCCTCGTAAGTCATAAAAACTTAAAATTTTTAATTGAGAAATTTGAAATACCAATTAATAATATACTCTCCAAAATACATAGCAAACAATGTTCCTGCGGTCAAAAATGTTCCCAAAGGTACTTCTGAATTCATTTTCCCTTTTTTGGAAAATAATAAAAACAAACCGAAAAAAGCTCCCAGCCAATAAGCAACAAGAACGGCTAATACTGTTTTTTCCCAACCCAAAAGCGCTCCTATAAACAAACCCAATCTCACATCTCCTCCGCCTATCCATCTACCTTTGGAAACAAAATATTGAAAAGCAAAAAAAGAAAAACCTAAAATAATTCCATAAACAAAAGATTCTATCGTCAAATCCTTCACCAACCAATGATAAGCTGTCACGATAAGCACCGCCACCCAGACCGCACCCGGTAAAATTTCTTTATACAAAGCATCGTAGATAAAAACAAATATCAAAAAAGAAATTACGAATAATTCAAAAAATATTTTATAAAAAAATAAATCGGATTGGTTAAACCAAAAAACAAGAACAAATAATAATCCGGTAAAAATTTCCGCCAAAAAATAAAAAATAGGTATTTTTTCCCGACAAGTTCGACATTTCCCTTTTAAAAACAAAAAACTGAAAACCGGTATATTTTCAAACCAAGCCAATTTTCTTTCACAAAAAGGACATTGACTTCTTGCGGTAATAAAATTTTTATTATTTTTCAAACGCCAAACCAAACAGTTGAGAAAACTGCCGATAATGGCTCCGCTAACAAAAAAAATAATATAAAAAATCATATTTTGATACATAATCCGCTTTTTATCTCGTCCCTTCCAAACCGTTCGGAGTCGCCGTAACCGGGCCTGAAGCAAATCCCCCGCCACCGCTTTCCAATACGGCTCTCAAAGTATAGGTGGTAACTCCGCCGTTATAAATATAAGCTTCACCCAAAGGATCAAGAGGAATATCTTTCATAAAAAATTCATCGTCAACGCACAAAGTAGTAGAAACAAAGCCGTTCATACCCAAACAATTACTATTGCTTTCACCAAGCGATAAATTAACAGCTGTCGGATTGGGGTAAGTATTGCGATCATTAAAATACATTTCCAAAGCGTTTTGTATTTGTTTGATATCGCTTAACCTTTTGGCGTCTCTGGATTTAGTGCGAGCGTTTCCCAAAGACACGACCGCCAAAGTGGACAACAATCCGATAATGGCGATTACGACCAACAACTCAATTAAAGTAAAACCTTTTTTATTCATATAATTATTTTTGAACTTAAGACCAAGTTCTTTGTTAAATTCTATCATTTTTATCAAAAAAATACAATTTTTAAAAAACAATCCCGCCCTTTTTAAAAGGCGGGATTGTCTGGAATTAATTCCCTAAAATTAGTCAGTCATGCCATTTTGTGTGGCAGTAACGTCTCCGGTAAATCCTCCGGATGTACCTTCCAAAGTAGCTGTGATGCTATAGGAAGTAGTGTTACCTGTATAACTGTAATATTCACCAGGTAGCGGACCGGCTGGGACTTGATTCATATAAGTGATAGCCGGAGCTGCTGAACATGTTTCTTCGAAACCTACTGTGGTAAAACAAGTGGTACTTGCACTACCTAAGTTCAAAGAAGTTTCTATCGGATAACTGTTGTTTTCGTTGAAGAAAAGTTCCAACGCGGTTTGTAATTGTTTAAGATCGGAAAGTCTTTTGGAATCGCGAGCTTTTTCACGGGCGTTACCCAAAGCTACGACAGCCAAAGTGGACAATAAACCGATAATAGCGATTACGACCAACAACTCAATTAAAGTAAAACCTTTTTTATTCATATGTTCACCCCCTTTCTTGGTTTAGGGATCTTTTTAATAAAATTATTATAGCATGACTATCAGTTTCCCGCCAATACTCTCTTTACTTTATCCACAAGTTCGCTCGGAGAAAAATGTATTTTGATAATATAATCCAAAGCGCCAAGCTCCAATCCTTTTTGCACATCTTTTTTTTGTCCGAGCTTGGTGATGATAATCACCGGAATATTTTTAGTCGTTTTATTCCCTTTTATTCTGGCCAAAACATCAAAACCGTTTTCTTTACCCAAAGCCACTTCGAGCAATATCAATTTTGGTTCTTTGGTTTGCGCCAAAACAAAACCTTTCTCTCCGGTCTTGGATGAAACCACTTTAAAACCGTTCATGGTCAAATTTTTTTCATAAATATCAGCCAAGAATTCATCCGGCTCGATGAGTAGTATAATAGGCTTTTTGGTCATAAATTTAATTAAAACTCTAAATTCTAATTTATAATCTCTAAACAATATTAAATTTCAAATTTTTTAATATTGATTATTAAATATTGGATATTGTTTAGGATTTAGAGCTTAGGATTTAGGATTTTTATACTATTTTTCGCAACGCCAATCCTATAGCTACCGACATTCTCGGACCGATTTCATTGAGCACTGGTTTGAGTTTTTCTTGATGGACAACTCTGGCCCACGGATCTCCCAAAAAACAACGTATTTGAAATTTCTCCGCTAAAAACTGGGCTATATAAGGCAAGCTTGCCGCTCCGCCGGTCAAAATTATTTTTTCCGGTTTTTTTTGTTCATTACCCGTTTGTCGCAAATAAACATCAAAACCGTATTCTATTTGTTTAACAATAGGATCGATAACCGGGTTAAGCAATGCTAAAAATTTATCTTTATCCAAAGAATTTTTTCCACTCCCGGATTGAAAATGAAATATGTCTGTTTTAATCTGTTCAATTTCTTCATTTTCCACTCCCAAAGTTTTTTGTAATAAAACATCTATCTTATCCCCTCCCAAAGTCAAAGAATGGTGAGTTATCGGCGCACCCTGATCAATGATAAAAAAATTCGTTCGTTCCGCGCCCATATCTATCAACATAGTGACAGCCGTATCACGTCCGACCAAAGAACGAGCCAAAGCGACTGATTCCGGCTCCAAAGCTTGGAGCGTTAAACCGGCTTTGGTAAAAACTTGAGTATAAAAAGTCACCAATTTTTTGGAAACAGCGTTAACAATAACTTTCTGATTTTTATCTCCGTTCTTGATAATCTGATAATCGAGAACCATTTCTTCCACCGGAAGAGGCAATAATTTTTTGATTTCCGCTTTCAAAACCGCATCAAATTCTTTTCTGTCCAATTGAGGCAAATTGACAACTGTATGAAAAACAGCGGAAATCGGTAAACTGGCGGTGGCTAATTTTGAAACAGTTTTTGCCATTTTACAAACAGCTTTCAAATCAGCGGCGTAATTTTCTATTTGTTTAGGATCTTGCGCTTCCGGTAAATCTTGCAGTCGCAATTCTTTACCCGTAACAATATTTTTACTTTTTAATAAATCCTCGACTGTTTTTTCCGTCGGAGCAAAAAGCTTATGGATATTTTTACGTTCCGAACCATAACCATAGGTAAAAAGAACCGGACGATTTTTTTCCTGTTTCAATTCAACCAATTTTATACCGTGCGCACCCAAATCCACCCCCAAATAGGATTTTGGTTTAGAAAATAACATAATTAAAAGTCTATAAAGTTAAAAAGTCTTTAAAGTCTACAAAGTCACGACTTGATGGACGTTATAGACTTTATGGACTTTTGACTTAAATATTATACCATATTTTAATGTCAAAAACCACTAGGGTTGAAAAAGTTGTTAAAATAAGATAAAATTCCAATGGTTAAACTCTAAATCCTAAGCCCTAAATTCTAAACAATATCCAATATTTAATATTCAATATCAAAAAATTTGAAATTTGAAATTCAATATTGTTTAGAGATTAGAAATTAGAGCTTAGAATTTAAATCATACTCTAAAATATGTCCATAACTCTATTTAATACCCTCGGTCGTCAAAAACAAGAATTTAAACCTATCAAAAAAAACAAAGTCGGTCTTTATACTTGCGGACCTACAGTTTATGATTATGCGCATATTGGTAATCTGAGATCGTTTGTTTTTGAAGACATCTTAAAAAGGGTCCTGCAATATAATGGTTTTAAAACCAAACATGTAATGAATATCACCGACGTCGGACATTTGGTTTCGGATAGTGACGAAGGCGAAGATAAGATGGAAAAAGGCAGCCGTCGCACGGGAAAATCCGCTTGGGAAATCGCCAAATTTTACACCATGTCTTTCAAAAAAGATTTATCCGATCTAAACATCATTTCTCCGACTGTTTTATGTAAAGCCACAGACCATATCAAAGAGCAGATAAATTTAATCAAAAAACTGGAAAAGAAAGGTTTTGTTTACCAAACCGTTGACGGAATTTATTTTGACACGTCAAAATTAAGCGACTATGGCAAATTGGCGGATTTGCAACACCAAGAATTAAAAGCCGGAATACGTGTTGAACTGGGCGGTAAAAAACACCCCAATGATTTCGCGCTTTGGAAATTTTCTCCCAAACATGAAAAAAGACAGATGGAGTGGAAAAGCCCGTGGGGTATGGGTTTTCCCGGTTGGCATATAGAATGTAGCGCCATGTCTGTAAAATATCTCGGACAACCTTTTGATATTCATTGCGGAGGTATAGATCATGTCCCGGTTCATCACACCAACGAGATAGCTCAAAGCGAAGCGGCAAACGATAAACCTATGGCCAATTATTGGCTTCATAATGAATTTTTGAATCTGAAAGACGCCAAAATGTCAAAATCAGGTGAGAATTTCATCACTTTATCTTCGCTGGTTGAAAAAGGATATAATCCCCTCGCCTATCGTTATTTTCTTTTACAAGCTCATTATCGTAAACAAGTTGTTTTCAGTTTTGAAGCTTTGGATTCGGCGCAAAAAGGTTTGGAACATCTTTATTCTGTCGCCGGGAATATAGATAAAAAAACAAAAACCGCCTCCAAAGAAACAAAAGAAATATTTTTGAATTTTATCAACAATGATCTGGACACTGCCGGAGCCTTGGCTTTTGTTTGGGAAAAATTAAAAGAAAAAAAATTAGATTTAAAAACATTATTAAAATTTGACGAAGTGTTTGGTTTGAAAATAAAAGAAAATCTCAAAGAGAAAAAAACAAAAATTTCTGATGATGCGGAAAAGTTGGTAGCGGAAAGAAATACTGCGCGCCAAAATAAAGATTGGGGCAAGAGTGATGAATTGAGGAAAAAATTGGAAGGGATGGGATATAAGGTGGAAGATACGAAAGAAGGAACGAAAATAAGCTAGGATATTGAATACTGAATATTAAATATTAAATTAACATCGACTGTCATCCTGAACGCAGTGAAGGATCTGCAAGCAAAATAATTTCTTTTTACAGATTCTTCGTCTGCGACTCAGAATGACAAACAAAAAAACCGTCCGCAAGGACGAGTTTTTGTTTTAGAAAATAAAACGACGGACCCGCAGGTCCGCCTATACAATGAACGAATGATGCTTACTTTTTGATAAACATCAGTGATACCTCGTCGGTGTCAATAACAACCGGATTCTTCTTGCTCTTCACAGTGAGCATCAACTGGAAGGCTTTTCCTTCACAGTTAAGCACTGTAAGAGAATTTTCGTTGCCGAAAACAATATTTCCTTTCAAAGGTTTGTTTTCTTTTGTAACTTCTTCCTCGGAAATCTTTTTTTCAGGAAAGATTTTTTCATAGTGTTTTTTGAATCTTTCATCTTTTTTTGTTTCCGGAAAATGTCTGAAGATAGATTCCATTACAAAAATCTGGTAATGTACTGACCACTCTTCTCCGGCTTTAAACATCTCTTCTGCCAGTTTAAACAACCTGTCTTTCATAAGATTGTTTTTCTGATAAAAGAGTGTTCCCGCTTCAATTGCCTGTCCTACACCTGCGGGAGAAATGTTTAACAGCTTTTTCAACTCCACATTTTTAAATCTTGTTTCTTCAAGAAACAATCTGATTCTCTCTTTTCCAGTTAACTCATCCATTTTTCATTCTCCTTATAAAATAAATTGTCAAACAACTAAAAAATAACTAACGACATATTATAGCACATTTTAGCCTTTTTGTCAATAGTCTTTCTTGGCTAATATAAGCCAAAACAAAATTTAAAAAACCGCCAAAAAGGCGGTTTTTTACTTTATAAAAAGACTTTATGGACTTTATAAACTTTATGGACTTTTCAGACTTTCACCCTACATCCATTTCTTCCTTTTAAATATCAATATCATAAGCAACGCGCCCAAACCTATCAAACCGGCAATTATCCAAAAACCTCCCGGAGTATTCACAAAAGGTCTACCTGGAGCTTCGATGGCAAAAAGCGCAGCAACCAAAGTAAGCGGAAAAGTCACTACTGAAATCAAAGTTAAAGTTTTCATCACTTCATTGGTACGCAAAGTAAGAATAGACTCATTGGTTTCATGCAGGGCATTGATACTTTCTTTTTGACTTTCTAAGATATGCCAAATCTCGTTGGCAAACTCGCGAAGATTGTTGATATAGTTTTGATAAGAAAACAGATCCAGTTCCCTGCCGCTATACATGATGAGACGCTCCAACACAGTCCTGTGTCCTTGCATGGTGCGGCGGAAAGTAACGATATTGGTTTTGAGACGCAAAATTTCTTCAGCCATGTCGCGTCCGGATATTTTGTGGGCAAAAAGTTCGCCGTCAACCTGATTGATGTCTTCATTGACATGGAGCAATATCGGGAAAATCGATTCGAGCAATTGACTTAATAATTCAAATAAAATATGAACCGCTGTGCCGGAAAAAAATTTCGCTCGAATTTCATCGTTCTTTTTACACAAGTTAAAAAAATTATCCAAAATCGGCAATTTATTATCATGAACGGTTACCAAAAGATTGCTACTCAAAAAGAAATCCACTTCGGTAAAACCCAGACGTCTGGTTTCTCTGTCAAAAACCGGAAAATGCAAAACCATAAAATAATAATGGTCGCGTTTCATTATTTTGGCGCGCTGAAAAGGCGGTAAACTTTCTTTGATATCGCCATGATCAAAACCAAACTTCTTTTGAAGTTTGAACAATTCTTTTTCCGATTGCTCCGGCACATTTACCCAAAGTATGCCCTGATGAGATATTTCGCTTGTGGTTTTCATAACCCTCCAAAAATTATTTTTTAGCTAATTTCATTATACCACATATTCGGCTTTCTCTCCAAATCACAATCAAAAAGCGTATTTGTTATCATTTGAAAAAAGTGCTATAATATGGAAAAAGAAAAATGTGGCCATAACTCCGGAAAAACAACTTCTAAACATGGAAGATAACCAGGCAGAACAAGCCGGAGATTTTGTCGTAAAAGAAAATAAAGAATCGGCAGAAAGCAAAAAAGAGACTCTTTCTCCCAAAAAAGAAAATCAATCTAAGCCAGAAACGGAAAAAAAGCCTTTTTTCAAAAAACCTCGCATTGTTTCCGTGGCAGTGCCCAAATTACGCGACGCAACAACGGTCAGGGTGGAAAAAATCATGGAAGAGGGTTTGCGCGAAGCTTATGAAAAGATGTCCCCCATCGCCAAACAAGAATTCAAAATCAAGGGCGAAGAAACAGCGGAAAAAATCGGCCAACTGCTCAAAAAAACTCATGTAAAAGTCAGGAAAATTTTCACTTTGATTTTTGAATGGCTCAAGATGATACCCGGGGTTAATTATTTTTTTCTGGAACAAGAAGCCAAAATCAAAGCTGATCGCATACTAGCTTTAAAAAATCATCAAAAAGAATAACTATGTCTTTGTTGGGAATTTTTGAAATTAATCTAAGTCTTGATATATTGACATCTTTAGGGTTTCCGCCCGAGACTCAAACCGTAGTGTTCAGCGCCGCGCTTATTTTGGTATGCTTGATATTAATGGTCAAAATTTTACGCTTGGTGATGCATGAAAAAAATCGTCGCGGGAAAGCTTTTCATAAAACCGTATTTTTGATAAAAGTCCCAAAAGAAAAAAAAGGTGATAAGCAAGAAAGTTTTCAAGAAGAAAACATAAATCAAATTCGCGAACAAATAGGTACGGCGGAAACTTTATTCTCCAACATCGCCGGCTTGCGTCCGCAAAAAGGTTTTGGGGCTTGGTTGTCCGGTCGAAACGATAATTTATCTTTTGAAATTGTCGTTAAAGACGGATCTATTTCTTTTTATGTAGCAGTCCCGGCCAAACTTCGCAGTTTGGCGGAACAACAAATACACGCTCAATATCCCAATGCCGAAATCAGCGAAGAACCTGATTACAATATTTTCAAGCCGCAAAGTCATATTGTCGGCGCTTATCTCACTTTTAAAGAAAAATCTTTTTTTCCTTTTAAAACCTACAAACATCTGGAAAGCGATCCTTTGCCGGCATTATTAAACCCTCTTTCAAAATTGGAAAATGATGAAGGCGCGCTTATCCAATATATAGTCAGACCGGCAGCAAGCAACTGGCGCAAATCCGGAGTTAGAATAGTGCGAGAAATAAAGGAAGGCAAAAAATTCGAATCTGTTTTGAAAAATTCCGGTTTTAGCAATGCCGCCGCTTCTTGGACTAAAATTATTTTTTCCAACAATAAAAAAGATACTTTGAATCCCAAAGAACCTTACCACCTTACTCAGATGGAAGAAGAAATGGTAAAAGGAATGGAAGAAAAAATGAGTCGCGGCGGATTGGAAATCACTGTGCGTTTGGTCAGTTCGGCAAATTCACGCGAAAAAGCTAGGTTGAATCTGGATAATATTATCAACGCGTTTTCTCTTTATAATATTTATCGTTACGGAAATTCTTTTTCTGCGCTTATTCCTCGTCGACCCAATCGTTTGATTCAAGATTCTATCTATCGCGCTTTCAATGAAAAATTTTCTCGAGTCGCTTCCACTGAAGAAATGGCTTCTTTTTGGCATTTACCTCTCCCCTCCACCGAGACGCCTCATATCAATTGGTTGGGAGCCCGCAAAGCGCCGCCACCGCTTAATATGCCAAACGAGGGTATTGTTTTGGGTCGTTGTGTTTATCGCGGAGAAGAAACAACTGTCAGGATGAAGCGAGCCGATAGACGACGTCATCTTTACACTATCGGTAAATCCGGCGTTGGTAAATCCGTATTCATTCAAAACTTAGCCGTTCAAGACGTGCTTAACGGCGAAGGTGTTTGCGTTATAGATCCGCACGGTGATTTTGCCGAATATGTGCTGCAACATGTTCCCAAAGAACGCGCCGAAGATGTTATTTATTTCAATCCTTCAGATACCGAACGACCCATAGGTCTCAACATGCTTGAAGTTAAAACCGAAGATCAAAAAGATTTTGCTTGCCAAGAAATGATTTCCATTTTTTATAAAATGGTTACCGATCCGTCCATGATCGGTCCGATGTTTGAACACAACATGAGAAATGTCATGTTAACCTTAATGTCAGATGATGTTATGCCGGGAACGATAGCTGAGATTCCGCGTATGTTCACGGACGATGAATTTGTAGAAACTTGGAAGAAAAAATTAAAAGACCCGGTAGTCATGGCTTTTTGGGAAAAAGAAATGGCCAAAACTTCAGATTTTCACAAATCGGAAATGCTCGGATATCTCATTTCCAAAGTCGGTCGTTTTGTAGAAAACGCCATGATCAGAAATATTATCGGTCAATCGCATTCCGGATTTAATTTTCGCGAAATCATGGATAACAAAAAAATATTGATAGTAAATTTGGCCAAAGGATTAGTCGGAGAGATAAACTCCAATTTACTCGGTATGATCATTGTTTCCAAGTTACAAATGGCCGCCATGGAACGAGCATCTTTATCAGAAGAAAAACGCCATGATTTTTATTTGTATATTGACGAGTTTCAAAATTTCATTACCGATTCCATAGCCACCATTCTTTCCGAAGCTCGCAAATATCGCTTAAATTTGATAGTCGCCAACCAATATATGAAACAATTGGAAGACAATAAAGGCAAAACCGCGGTGCGAGATGCCATCTTGGGAAATGCCGGCACTATCGCCTCTTTTCGTATCGGTATAGAAGATGCAGAAATACTACAAAAAGAATTTGCGCCCGTATTTTCAGCTTATGATTTGGTCAATGTAGAACAATACACCGCTTATGTGAAATTGCTTATTGACAATACCGCCGCCAAACCGTTTAATATGTATACTCTACCGCCTCAACCAGGTAACAAAGAAATGGCGGCCGCTATCAAAGAACTCTCTCGTTTGAAATACGGACGACCCAGAGAAATAGTCGAAGCGGAAATTTTGGAAAGATCGGCGTTAGGCTCTATCATGACCGGCACTCAACCGACCGAACCGAGTTTATAATATAAGTTTATTAAATTTTAACAATAAAGGAGGTTAAGGCCTGCTTTTTATTATGTCAACTTTATATCGAAAATACAGACCGCAAAAGTTTTCCGATTTGGTAGAACAAAAACATTTGGTCAAAACTTTGCAAAATGAAATCAGCGGAGACAAAATAGCTCATGCTTATCTTTTTTCCGGACCGCGAGGAGTTGGTAAAACAACTCTGGCCCGACTTTTTGCCAAAGCTGTCAACTGTCAAAATCGCAAACATGGAGAATATGAACCTTGTGATGAATGTTCTTCTTGCCTTGAAATATCCGCTTCTCGCAATATTGACGTGATAGAAATTGACGCAGCTTCTCATACCGGCGTGGACAATGTTCGAGAAAACATTATTGAAAACGCTCAATTTAAGCCGACTAAATCAAAATACAAAGTTTTTATTATCGACGAAGTGCACATGCTTTCCACTTCAGCTTTTAACGCTTTATTAAAAACTTTAGAAGAACCTCCGTCTCATGCCGTTTTTATCTTAGCCACCACCGAACCGCAAAAAATACCGGCCACCATCATTTCTCGCTGCCAAAGATTTAATTTTAAAAAAATAAATTTTGATTCTTTGATTAAACGTCTTGAAGATATAGCTGAACAGGAAAAAATCAAAGTTGACGAAAGTGTATTACGTAAAGTCGCCGCCAAAAGCGACGGCTGCATGCGTGATGCCGAAAGTTTACTCGGACAAATCTTTTCTTCCGGAAAAAACAAAATAAGTAAAGAAGAAGCCGACAGTGTTCTCCCGACTTCACAAATGGAATCGGTAGCTGATTTTGCCGAGGCTGTAATAGATAAAAATCTCGTTGCCGCTTTGCAAATTATAGATGATTTGGCGCAAAACGGAATATCTTTGACACAATTTCACGAGGATCTGCTTTCTTTTTGGCGATTACTTTTGATGATAAAAAACAAAATAAAAACATCGACTATTTACGAATTTAGCGATGAAACGATAAAAAACATGGAAACAATGGCGCAAAAATTAACAGAAAAAGAAATAATGTCTTTTGCAGATTCAACTTTAAAAAGATTAATTTTTGCTAAAAATTGTCCTTTGGCTCAACTTCCATTAGAGCTTTTGGCGGTAGAACTCATAGAAGACGAATCAGAAAATGAAACTACAAAGGAACCGCAAAAACCGAAAAAAAATATCGTTGAAATAAAAAAAGAAGAAGAAACAAAAAAACCGGAGGTCAAAAAAACAAGTGAAGAAACTCCGATAGTTCCGCCTAAAAAAACTTCCGCTAAAATCGTATCGTTTGAAGAGATAAATGAAAAGTGGCCGGAAGTAATGAGCAAAATAAACGAGAAAAGTCCTTCACTTTTATTTGTCGTTAAAATGGCGGATTTGATAGAAGCTTCAGATAATATTTTGACTTTATCGTTGCCTTACGATTTTCACCAGAAGAAACTCAAAGATTCCAAAAATAACGAAATTTTACAAACGATATTTAAAGAAATTTTCGGCGAAACACTTCAACTTAATTGCTCAGTTGCAGAAAAACCCTTAAATACTGAAATAAACGACCTCGCTGCTGATTTTGGCGGACAAGTGATTTAAGTCAAAAAAAGTCCATAAAGTTTACCCCGTTAAATCCCCATGGGGTCTGCCTTTGGCAGAATTTAACAGGGGTAAATAAAGTCTATAAAGTGTGAAAAAATACCTTTTGTTTTTATTATTCCTTCTCCCCTGCCCGGTTTTGGCAGTTGACGAACAAAAAGAAATCGTCAATTTAAACGTACCTTTTATCAGTGAAGCGCCAGAAAAAAAGTGGTCCGGTCCTTGGATAAATGCTTGTGAAGAAGCTAGCGTTGCAATGGTAGATAATTTTTATTTGGGAAAAAATAAAGTTGCAATCAAAGAAGCATCCAATCTGATGAATCAACTTTTCGCTTGGCAAAATAAATTATTTAAAAGCAATGCGAATAGTAATGCAACTCGCACTCTCCAAATGATAATTGCTAATAATATGACTTTTAAAGGCGAGATTATCCGCAATCCGACTCTTGATCAAATCAAAGACGAATTGCGCGCCGGACGACCAGTGATTTCTCTGCATTACGGATTTGATCTCAAAAATCCCGACTTGGTTTTCCGTCGCGACGGTTCGGCTTATCATATGTTTGTGATAAAAGGATTTGACGAAAACACAGAGGAATTTATCGTCCATGACAATGGCTCTCATAAGAACGGGGTTGACTTTCGCTACAAATATGATATTTTGATGTCCAGCTTGCGAGATTACAATCACAAAACAAACAAAACCGAGAAACCCGGCACAGTGATATTTACCAAACAATATTTCACTGCCAAAGTAGCAGGTACGCCGGCCATATACCTCATTGAAGACGGAATTAAAAAACCTTTTCCGCATAGCGGAATTTTCAAAGATATGGGGTGGAAATTTTCGCAAGTCCGCAAAGTTTCCAAAGAATTTTTGGAAAACTTACCAAACGCCGAATTGGCGTATAAACAATAAAACATATTCCGAGGTGGTCTAATGGTAGGACAGCAGACTCTGAATCTGCTTATCTTGGTTCGAGTCCAAGCCTCGGAACGAAGTGTAGAGGGAGCGACACAATAATTTGTGTCGCGTTTGGACGAGAACGCCGGAACGATGTTTTGCGAGTTTATTGACGAGCAAAACCGTGAGGCGGTGGCCAGACAAAATTTTCGGAAGAAAATTTTAGTCGCGGCCGATTCCAAGCCTCGGAACAAACTTATTTAAATCATAATCTTAATATAAACACACTAATAATTAAAAATTATATGCAACTACAAATAAACGACAAAACTAAAAAATTTCTAAATGTGTTTTTATCTGTAATCACCATTTCAATGATTGTGTTTATTGGTATAGTAACAATACAACTATTGAATATTTATTTTCCAAATTTAAAATATTTAATTCTACAATCTTTTTTTCTATTATTAATTCTTATCTTTATTTATTTTTGGTTTAAATTATTAAAAAAGAATCCTGCAAAAACTTTAATATTTACAATTCTTTTTATTGTGGTTATTTTTTCAAGTTATATATTTTATATGTATAAGCAATATCCTGAATATTGCACAAGAAAATATTTTTGGACTAAACAAGACTGTCCTTCAGGATGCTCATTACAAATAGTTGGATTTACAGGAGAATCAAACGGACTTCACGCAGAAATTGCCGAATGTTTACCGATTGATAAATAAAAAGATTATTTAACTTTACTACTTAAAAATAAAAACCCAGACAAGTCAATGTTTGCGGTTTTTTATTTTCCCCTTTTTATGCTATAATACCGCCTGTATGAATATCTATATTTTCTACGCTTTTATCGCCATGATCCTTTGGGGTATAAGCGACTTTTCCATGCAATATTTCGTCCGCAAAATCGGCCGTATCGCCACCCTGACTTGGGTCGGAATTTTTGGTACTGTGGTACTGTTCCCTTTTGTCAAAAATGACCTTGGAATTATTTTTAATATCAATAATTTTTATTTCCTTTTTTTCTTGACTTTATTACACATTCTTTCCGCTTTATTGCTTTTTTCCGCTTTCAAACACGGCAAGCTTTCAGTAGTAGAGACAGTGATGATAGCTGAACTGCCTTTAACTATATTTTGGGGAATATTATTTTTCAAAGAGACTTTAACCTTGGAACAAAGTTTGATAGTCGGAGCGCTTTTTGGCGGAATAATTTTAGCCACGTTGAAGAAAAGAGAAAGTAAATTGAAACAATTATTTTCTTCTTCTCATTGGATTGAAAAAGGCGTTTTCTTGGCCATGGGCGCGGTTATTGTGATTTCTCTTATCAATTATTTTACCGCTACCAATGCTCGTCTGACCACTCCATACTTAGCTATTTGGTTTCCTTGGTTTGTTTTTACCGTTTTTTCTCTGGCTTTTCTTTTGATGAAACGCGATATCAAAAGAACTTTTATCAATCTTCGCAAAAATTGGCTTTTCATTTTATTCATGTGCTTGGCCAATTGTATTGCTTGGGTAACTTTTTCTATCGCCTCAACCAAAATAAATTTTTCTTTACTTTCGGCTATAACTCTTTGTTATCCGATAATCGCTATTTTCTTGGGAGTAGTCGTTAACAAAGAAAAACTTTCCAAAATGCAATATGCCGGAGCTATTATCGCCTTATTTTGCAGTTTGCTTTTGGGAATTTACGCTTATCTATGAAAATAGCCGTAGTTGTTCCAACTTATAACGAAGCAAAAAATATAGAAACTTTGATACAAAAAATCGCCGCTTTAAATTTAACTGATTGGCGAATTTTTTTTGTCGACGACAATTCTCCGGATAAAACTTCTCAAATTATTCAAACTTTCATCAAGCAATATCCGATTACTCTGATTCAAAGACCGCAAAAGCTCGGGCTGGGATCGGCCTATGTTGCGGGTTTTAAAGAAGCTTTAAAACAAAAAGCCGATTATATTTTTGAGATGGACGCTGATCTTTCACATAATCCTCAAGATATTCCTTCTTTGTTACAGGCTTGTGAAGACGGTGCTGATTTGGCTATAGGCTCGCGAAAAATAAACGGTGGAAAAATCATTGGTTGGAATTGGCGACGACATTTCATGAGCGACGGAGCGATGTTTTTTAGTCGGTTTATTTTAGGTTTGAAAACTCGCGATGTAACTTCCGGTTTTCGTTGCTACAGTAGAAAAGTTTTGGAATCAATAAATTTCGATAAAATTTCATCCGGAGGTTACGCTTTTCAAGAAGAAATGCTCTACTTGACGGAAAAAAATAATTTCAAAATAACCGAAGTTCCAGTAATTTTTTCCGATCGCAAACTGGGAAAATCAAAATTATCCACCAAAGATATTTGGGAATTTTTTATTACTGTATTCCGTCTAAAATTTAAAAAATAAATATCCAAAAAACAAATTTCTTTAATCTTCGTAAATCGAAGATTTTTTTATTTTTATCCCCTTTTTAAAGATTGACGAAACTTTTAAAATAGTATAACCTGCTTTGGGGAGAAAATAGTTTTTTGACAATTTATCGGCGGGAAATATTCTGTAAACAACGTTTAAGGAGGCTATTATTATGAGTAACGAATCCGGAACCGTGGTAGTTGCTGGCATGCAGTATGGTGATGAGGCAAAAGGACGCCTCGTTCACGCGCTTGCTGACGATCCCAATGTAAGTATGATCGTTCGCTTTCAGGGAGGAGCGAACGCCGGACACACTATTTTTATGGGCGAAAAGAAAATCGTCTTGCACCTGGTCCCGTCCGGTATCCCTTATCCGGACAAAATCTGTGTGATCGGTAACGGAATGGTTATCGATCCGGAACGGTTGATTAATGAAATTAAGGATTTGCAAAAAAACGACCTTCTGATTGACAAAAAGCAGCTCCGAATTTCAAACCTCGCACACATTACCTTACCTTCTCACAGAGAAAGGGATGGAAAAAATGAGAAAGCGCTCGGCCAAAAGAAAATCGGTACCACTGGCAGAGGTATCGGTCCGACCTATGAAGACAAGATTGGGCGAAGAGGTTTGAGAATGCAGGATTTACTTTGTGACGCCAAAGAATTGCACAGCAAATTAGAGGGGTTGCCGGAATACTCTTGGCTTAACAGAAAGCAGACCGTGTCTGATCTTATGGAATACGGGAGAATCCTGAAGCCTTTTATTTGCGACACCGGACACCTCATTAACTTGGCCATTCGTCAAAACAAAGGTATTGTTTTTGAAGGAGCACAAGGGGCACTTCTTGACATTGACCATGGCACTTATCCGTTCGTCACATCATCAAACACGACAGCCGGTGCAGCTTGCACAGGTTCAGGTATTGGTCCGACTGCTATTAAAAAGGTTCTCGGGGTTTGCAAAGCCTATACCACTCGCGTTGGTTCCGGTCCTTTCCCGACAGAATTGTTCGATGATACCGGTTTATTTCTTCGTGAAAAAGGACTGGAAAAAGGCGCGACTACCGGTCGCGATCGCCGGTGTGGCTGGCTTGATTTGGTTGCTCTCAAATATGCAGTTAGAGTCAACGGGGTAACTAAATTGGCTATTACTAAACTGGATGTTCTTTCAGGATTAAAAAAAATCCAGGTATGTAAATCTTACAAAACACTTAAACAGACGAATGACGGAAAACACAAATTTCTTCAGATTCGCCCCGATGACCCCTTTACTGAATTCGACACCAAAAAAGTCACACCGCATTATCAGGAATTTGAAGGATGGACTGAAAATTTGCGGCACATCCGTAAATTTGAAGATCTGCCCAAGGCAGCTCGAGAATACCTCGACTACATCGAAAAACATCTTGAGGTTCCGATAACCCTTGTTTCTGTAGGGCCGGAACAGAATGAATATTTTACTCGTTAATTGTTCTTTATTAAAACTCAAGACCCGGTTCGTCCGGGTCTTTTTTAATTTTTATTTTTTAAATAATCTTTCAAAATTTTTTCTAATTCTTTATATTCTTTTATTTGCATCAATTGAACGCGAAACTCTTTCATATTTGGCACACCTTTAAAATAAAATGCTAGATGTTTGCGGAAAGTTACCAGACTCCCCTTACTATAATATTTCTCATGAAATTTCGCATGTTCCAATACAATCTTACACACATCTTGTAATCTTGTAATTTTGTAATTTTGTAATTTTGCAATCTCTTTAAAAATCCATGGTTTTCCAAGCGCGCCTCGACCGATCATTATTCCATCAGCTTTTGTGATTTCTAAACATTTCTTTGCGCTCGCAACATCAACAATATCTCCGTTGGCAATAACCGGTATTTTTAATATTTTTTTTACTTTTGCAATAGTTTCCCGGTCCGCGATTCCCGAATAACCTTGGGCTTTTGTACGCCCGTGAAGAGTTATTAAATCGGCTCCGGCTTTTTCCAAAACTACGGCAAATTTCAATATTTCATCTTTACTTACCCACCCTAATCTGGTCTTCACCGAGACTGGTAAATTTACGGCTTTTTTGACACTTTTAACTATTTCCGAGGCTAACTTCGGATTTTTCATCAAAGCCACTCCAGCAGCCATTTTTTGCGCAATTTTAGGCACTGGACAGCCCATATTAATATCAATTCCGTCCGGTTTAAACTTCTCCTCCACCAATTTGGCAGCTTTGGCCATCACACCGGGTTTATCTCCAAAAATTTGTATAACCAGAGGTCTTTCTTTAACGGTAAATTCGCTCATTTTAAGAGTCTTTTCATTTCCTCTAACCAGAGCCTCGCTACTTACCATTTCTTTAAAAATTACAAAATCTTTACCTGAATATTTACGACAAATACGCCCAAAAGGACCATCAGTGTAATCGGCCATGGGCGCTAAAATCAATATTGGTTTTTTTGTTTCAAACCACTTTTTCATATAATTAAAAGCCAACCGATTTTAACACAGTTGGCTTTATAAAATCAAATTTTAAGCGTAAGGCAATTCTTCCGGTTCAGGAGGTTTTTCTTGTTTTTGTTCTTCTTTATATTTCAATCCTCCTTCAAAAACCTCTACTGGTAAATTGGTCGGCGGTTCACTGCGTTTTCCGCCGGCTTTTTGGATAAGCGGGGCTTTTACCGTCGGCATCGGGAAATGCCACAAAGTCGCCAACTCTTCTATATTCAACATATATGGATCGCTTTTTAATTTCATTTTTCTTTTTTTGTAGGCTGAAACCGCATCATTTCCCCCGATAGATGAAGCCTTGAAACCGTTTTGGTTGGCAATATAAAACTGATTGATAGAACCTATAAAACCATTGATACATTTTTTGGGATTGAACACTTCTTTGCGAGCGCTATAGAGTAAACGCAAACGAGATTTAAAACCAAGTTTAGAAATTTTATTTTCAATTCCGGAAATGGCATTTTTGACACCCGGCGCCACTTCTCCTTTACTCTCTTCTTTTTTCTTTTCACTGCCGCTAAAATCATGAGTCCAAATTTGCCAAATTAATTTTAAAATACCTTCAGTAAAATTAGCAACGTGTTGAGCGGCATTCGGTTTGGGCGGAGCCTTTTTACCGCTAGCCAAATTTTTTACCAAATCTATCCCCTTTTTCTTCCAACTATTGTCCGCCGGTTCTACTATGAGTTGCATCCATAAATTTTCACCAGCGCCGATACGCGTAAAATTTTCCAAAATTGCCGCCATCGGATCAATAAACGGCGCATCTTTGTATAAACTATGTTCAAACTCCGTATAAGTACGTATCGGATAAGAATCATCTTCCGCCATATCAAATTCCACACCCGCCACTTCATAACGATTATCCGGAAAATTATCCGGTAAATTCGTGATATAATCTTCAACTTCGGTTATTTCCGCTTCCGGGTATTGAGCATAGATAGCAGCTTCAACCAGATCTCGAAACTCACTCGGCATTCTCACCAGAAATTGAATATACCCCTCCAAACTGATAATTTCTAAACTGAAATTTTTTTGCTTTTTACCTAACCAATATTTATCATAAAGGCCTATTTTGGAATATATACCGCTAAAATGTGTAAAAATTTGTTCCACTGCGCGAGGAGATTGGATAACTGCCGCCGGAATATCCACAGCCAAAACAGACCAAGAGCAAGTACTGTCAAATCTTTTTTGTTTCAAAGACAAAACTTCTCCCAAACCTTTATGAAAAAGGGGGGTTATCGGCAACCACCAAAGAAATACAAAAGCCAACCGCAATTGTTCGGTCAAACTCATTTCCATAAATGTCTGCCAAAAACCCAAACTTATGGAAAAATTCCACGGTGTTTCAATAACCGGAACCATATTAATCAATTAAACGATAAATCAAACCGTATACGATTATCACCGTAACCCCGGTCCACCACCATCCGGATAAACCTGAGAAGTATCCGGCAATGTAAGCCAAAAGGCAACATATTGTGGCTAAAAAAGAAACCAGGTGTTTTACCGTATTATCAGACATAAAAATTAAGTCTTTAAAGTCTTTAAAGTCACAAAGTCTATCAAGCCTCGTAGTCTTTACAGACTTTATGGACTTTTGACTTTTTTATTATATCACAACTTCTCTCTAAAATAAAATCCCGTCCGCCTTAGGCGGACGGGATTATTTATTGGATAATTAAAATATTTTTTTTGTTCTCTGCCATTGCTCCACAAGAGCCAAAAGTGGTGAAGCGATAAAAATAGAAGAATAAGCTCCGGAAGCTACTCCGATAAGCAAGGCCAAAACAAAATTATGTATGGTCGGACCGCCAAAGAAAAACAAAGCAAAAAGCGGTAACAAAGTTGTCAAAGTAGTATTAATAGAACGAGCAAAAGTTTGATTTAAGCCATCATTTACCACTTCGGCAAAACTGCGATTACCACGATGAATAAGATTTTCTCTGATTCTGTCGTAAACCACGATAGTATCGTTGATAGAATAACCCAAAACGGTTAGAAGCGCCACTACAAAAGCGACATCCACTTCCACCCCTTTGAAACGTCCAAGCACAGCAAAAACACCCATTACCAAAAGCAAATCATGCAAAACAGCTACCAACGCCAAAGTGCCGTATTTCCAACTTTTTACCGGTTGAGAAACTTTACGGAAAGCATAAGCTACATACAAAATAACACCCAAAGAAACAAACACTATCGCCCAAATCGCTCGTTCTCTCAATTGTTTACTAACAGAAGAACCGATGGTTTCAAAACGTTGTTCTATAAGATCATTATCTTTACTTAACTCTTGAATTTTTTTCAAAATTTGTTGATGTTTTTCTTCACTCAAAAAAGAAGCGCGAATAATCAAATTTTTATCCTCGGCTTTTTGAACTGAAGTATTGTTAATTCCTTCGTCCTCAAAAATTTTAACTATGGATTCCGGAGTCGGACGTTCTTGGTTGAATTCCACTTCCATCAAGGAGCCTCCAGTAAAATCAATACCTGGACGCAATCCCCAAATAAAAATGAAAGCCAAGGCAACTATTGATACAGTCAAACCAATACCGACCCAAAGTTTGGAATATTTAATAAATTGAATATTCATACGATTTATTTCTTAATTTCGTTAATAGCTTCGCCTTGTTTTTTATCAAAACCCAAAAAGAAAATATTTCCTTCCGGTTTGAACCAAGCAAAAGAGAAACGACATAATATTCTGGTGATAGTAACAGCGGTAAACATGGAAACCAATACACCGATAGCCAAAGTCACAGCAAAACCTTGAACAAAACCAGTACCAAGCCAGATCAAAAATACACAACTGATAAGAGTGGTTATATTACTGTCGCGAATAGAACTCCAAGCGCGAATAAACGCTTCTTCCATAGCCGTAGTCAAAGTTTTTTTGTTTTTCAATTCTTCTTTGAGGCGTTCAAAAACCAAAACATTGGCATCAACCGCCATACCAACAGAAAGAATGAAACCGGCGATACCGGAAAGAGTCAATGTCACACCCAATAACTTGAACAAAGCCAAAGTGATAGAGCCGTAAATTACCAAAGAAAAAACAGATACTATGCCCGGCCAGCGATAATACAAAATCATGAATAAAATAATTAACATCAAACCTACCAAACCGGCTTTGAAACTGGAAGTTAAAGAATCCGCTCCCAATGTAGCATCCACTTTTTGTTGAGAAATCAATTCTACAGGCACAGGCAAAGCGCCAGAGTTCAATCTTTGGGCCAATAAACGAGCTTCTTCCCAAGTAAATTCACCGCTTATAACAGCACTTCCATCTTTAATAGGTTCGTTTACTTTAGGTACGCTTATCGGTTGACCATCCAAGAAAATAGCTACCGGTTTACCGACATTACGTGTAGTTAAATCGCCAAACAATTTTGCGCCATCAGTATCAAATTGCAAACTAACTTGAACTTGACCGGTACGAGAATCAGAAACAACTTCGGCTCTTTTTAACTGTTTACCGGAAAGTCCGGTATCTTTCCATTCGTCAGCCGGAGGAACAAAATCGGTTTTATCTTTGGTATTAACAAAAATTCTGGCAATTTCATATTCTTTCGGGGTTTTTTCATCTTTTTTATAAATTAAATGAAAACCAAAAGGAGTTTCTACTACATCGGATATTTGTCCTTTTTGCATGGCAAAAACGGCATTTTCAAAATCAGGCACCATGTCGCCTTTTTTGAACCAACCCAAATCCCCGCCTCTGTCGGCAGCACCCGGTTCAGTGGAATATTGTTTTACCAAATCAGCAAATCCGGAAACAGTGGCTTGCTGTTTGATTTCTTGAATTTTTTTCAAAGCATCTTCTTTGGTCGGATAATTTTGACTGTCGCAATTCGTGGCTCCGGTATAACAAATCAAAAGATGGGCGGCGTTGACTTGAACATCACCGTCTTTTTCGGAAATTTTCTTGACTATATTATAACCGTCTACGCTTTTTATAACTCTACTATTAACACCGGTTTTAGCGGTTTTGGCCCAAGCGTAAATTTCCGGTTGAGCATCTTCGGAGATAAAACCGATATTGCCGCTATTGTTTTTTGATTCTAAATCTTCACTATAACGATTAACCGCTTCCACAAAAGTTATTTTGCGCAAATCGGTCAAAGCTTGATTAATCTTTTTTTCCGCAGCTTTATTGTATTCATTCATTTGTTTGGTTTCGTCCGCAGTCATTTCTCTTTGTCCTTCTGTATTCTGTTCTTTAAACGCCAAAACCGGAGTTTCTCCGATCATTTTGATAGCTTGGTTAACATCAGTCACACCCGGAAGTTCTACGATAACACGATATTCTTCACCGACTCTGGTGGTTTGTACCAAAGGTTCGGCCACACCGAGTCCTCCGCGAACACGTCTTTCAATAACGTCGCGAACACCTTCAACAGAACCGGCTTTGTCCTTTTCTGCTATATTGGAAGTGTCGGCTTGATAAATCAAATGAGCTCCACCGCGCAAATCCAGACCGAGATTAAACCCGTTATCCGGCAAAAGCGGCATACCGATACTCATTTTATCGTTAATAAATTTAAAACCACTGTTGACAATACTCGGGAAAATTACCACGAGACAAAGCAACAATAAAGCAAACGAACCGGCCACCCTCCAGTAAATTTGGGTTCGCGTAAACTTCTTGGGAGCAAGATTGCTAGCCATAAATTAAATAATTAAATAAATACTATTGTTAATTTAGCCAAATTTTACCTTTTTTTTTCTTATTTGGCAAGTGGTTAGTCCACAATTTTTTTTGTCTAACCTTAGGCAAAAAAATAATATGACAAACCATTGCTTTATTGAAATTTTTTTGATAAGATAAAAACAGCACTTTCAAAAACGGAGAAAACGGAGGTTGCGACCATGATAACGTTGCAAAATTTTGAAAAGGCGACTTCGTCGTCTCCTAACATTATCCCTAACGGAGCCATCTTGGTTCTTCTAGGGATAATAGCCAGGGCAAATAAAGATGATTTGCCTAAAGCTTTAATCAGCCTGGAAAAAACCAGACCTGATTTTTTCAACCGCCTTAAAACCACCAATCCGGAATTCTTCGCCGACCAAACCTAAACGGTCGGCTTTTTTATTAAGCTCCGCAACATTTTTTAAACTTCTTTCCACTACCGCACGGACAAGGATCGTTTCGTCCAATTTCTTTATTTTGATTTTTTCTAATCGATGCACCGGCGCTATCACCAGCTTCTTTTTCCGCGCCTTGAAAAACCAAATTTTGAGAAGCAAGCGCAGAAGCGGACATTTCTACACCAAGTGTTACTTTATAAATCGTATAGACTATTTCTTTTTGAATATAACTCAAAAGCTCGTTAAACATGTGATAAGTCTCTTTTTTGTATTCAACCAGAGGATCGCGTTGACCATAACCGCGTAAACCTATGCCGGTACGCAAATAATCTATAGCTACCAAATGCTCTATCCACAAATTATCTATTCCTCGCAACAAGACTTGTTTTTCTATTTCCAATAAAAATTCCGGCTCACTGATTTTTTTAACTAATAAATCTTCGTATTTTTCTTTGGACAATTTTACCAAATAATCGGTTAATTCGCTTCTCTCCTCCACTTCCGGAATTCCGCTTGAAATCGACGGCTTAAAATTTAAAATTTTATCTTTTTCTTCCGCGTTTAAAGGAAAAATAGTTGAAACGGTTTCCGCTATTTCTTTGAAATTCCAAGAGTTATGATCTTCGTAATTGGTATGAAAAGAAACCACGCTCTCTATTTCTTGCTCCACCATTTCCAAAATAATATCTCTTAGCGGTTTAAAATCCGCGGCTAAAACAATATTTTCTCCTCGTAATTTTGATTTTTCCGTATCAAAAGATTTCAAAACCTGACGACGTTTACTATATATAACTTCTCGATGTTTATTGAGAACATCATCATATTCCAACAAGTGTTTACGGGCGTCAAAATGAAATCCTTCCACTTTACGTTGAGCGGATTCTATAATTTTACTGATAGTTTTATTTTCTATCGGCATATCATCCGGCACTTTGAGTGTTTGCATTACCCCTCTAATCCTGTCGCCGGCAAAAATACGCATCAAATCATCTTCTGTACTCAAATAAAATTGCGACATACCCGGATCTCCTTGACGTCCGGCGCGACCACGCAACTGATTATCAATACGGCGACTTTCATGACGTTCGGTACCGATTACAAATAAACCTCCTAGTTCGCGCACTTTTTTGGCCTTTTCCGGATCTTGAGGATTACCACCAAGTATGATATCCACGCCACGACCGGCCATGTTGGTAGCCAAAGTCACCGCGCCCGGCGCGCCGGCCTGAGCGATAATTTCACCTTCACGTTCATGGTTCTTGGCATTGAGTATTTCATGGTGTACTCCTTCCATTTCCAAATATTGACTCAATATCTCATTCTTATCTACAGATATTGTACCTATGAGCACTGGTTGCCCCTTTAACTGTAGAGCTTTAACCTCTTTGGCTATAGCTTTAAATTTCACATCCTCGGTACGATAGATTCTATCGGCCAAATCCTTTCTTTGTCTTTGTTTATTGGTCGGAATAGTCACTACTTCCAATTTATAAATTTTTCCAAACTCTTCAGCTTCGGTTACGGCCGTACCGGTCATACCCGCCAATTTTTCATACATACGAAAATAATTTTGGAAGGTTACGGTTGCCATAGTTTGACTTTCACGTTGGATTTGTACACCCTCTTTGGCTTCTATCGCTTGATGCAATCCTTCACTGTATCGACGCCCCGGCATTTTACGTCCGGTAAATTCGTCAACTATTACCACTTCCCCGTTTTCAACCACATAATCTCTATCGCGTTTTAAAATAGTTTCCGCTTTTAAAGCTTGTTCAACGTGGTGCACTGTTTGAATACCGCCTTCCACATAAATATTTTCCACTCCCAAAGCTTTTTCTATTTTATGTATACCGTTTTCCGTCAAAGTAGCGGAACGCATCTTTTCGTCCACATTGTAATCTTCATTTTCTTTGAGTTGTTTTACCAAGGCGGCAAATTTATAATAAGTATCCGTAGCCTTTTGCGCCGGAGCAGAAATGATAAGAGGAGTTCTGGCTTCATCTATTAAAATAGAGTCGACCTCGTCAACTATCGCATAATAAAGAGGTCTTTGGGACATTTCCATCAAAGAACCTACCATGTTGTCGCGTAAATAATCAAAACCGAATTCGTTGTTAGTGCCGTAAATAATATCGCATTGATACGCTTCTTGACGTTTACAAGAAATCAAATATTCGGTTTTAACTTTATAAACAGCAGTGTTTTCTTTTTTGTTTTCATCGTTTAAAATTGCTTCATCTTTTACTTCCACTTCATGTTTATGAAATTTGTAAGAAACCAATAAATTTTGAATGACTCCAACACTTAACCCGAGTGTGTCATAAATTTGCCCCATCCATACCGCGTCGCGTTTAGCCAAATAATCGTTTACCGTAACTACATGAACTCCTTTTCCGGTCAAAGCGTTTAAATAAACCGGCAAAGTGGCAACCAATGTTTTACCTTCACCGGTATGCATTTCCGAAATTTGTCCACGATGAAGAACAATACCGCCGATAAGTTGAGTATCATAATGACGCATTCCTGTAATGCGTTTAGAGGCTTCGCGAACAACCGCAAAGGCTTCGGGTAAAATATCTTCCAAAGTTTCACCGTTTGCAAGTCGTTTTTTAAATTCTATTGTTTTTCCTCTTAACTCTTCCATTGACAATTTTTGTATTGTCGATTCGAAAGAATTTATTTTTTCTACTACAGGCATTATATCTTTAATAATCTTTGCGTTCGGATCTCCAAAAATTTTCGCTAAAAATGACATATTTTTACTGTTAAATTACAAAAATCAGGCCCGATTAAAGGCCTGATTATTTTATCAGTATTTAAATTAAAAATCAACCCTTTGTCCCCTTTAAAGCCGCTTTTATCAAACCAACAAAAAGAGGGTGCGGATGAAGAGGTCTGCTTTTTAATTCCGGATGAAATTGGGTGCCGACAAAAAAAGGATGTTTCTGTAATTCTAAGATTTCCACCAAATTCGCTTCTTTATTTACGCCGACGATTTTCAAACCGGCATTATCAAGTTTTTCGCGATAATCATTATTAAATTCATAACGATGGCGATGTCTTTCGGAAATAACTTTTTGACCGTATAATTTTTCCGTCAAACTCCCCTTCTTGAGCTCGCAAGAATACGCCCCTAAACGCATTGTTCCGCCATAACGATTATTTTTAACGTTCATTTTTTGATTGGGATTGATATGAATTATTAAATTGGAAGATTGGGGATTTCGTTCGGCCGTATCGGCATCTTTTAATTTCAAAACATTACGCGCAAATTCTATAGACATCAATTGCATTCCATAGCAAAGTCCCAAATAAGGAATCTTTTTTTCGCGAGCATACTGAATAACTTTCAAAATACCGTCTACACCTCTCGTCCCAAATCCGCCAGGCACTATAATTGCATCAAACTGTTTTAAATCCACCAGTTTTTTCGGCTGTTTTTCAAAGACTTCGGAATCAAGCCAAGTCATTTTCGCTATCGCGCCGCAAGTCCACGCCGCGTGTTTAGCCGCTTCAATTACGGAAATATAAGAATCAGACAAAGTAAAATTTCCAGTGGTGAAATATTTACCCACCACCGCGATTTTTATTTCTTTTTTCGCATGTTTCATTTTGGAAACAAAATTCGACCAATCGCCATTTTTACGATTTTTCAATTTTAATTTCAATTTCTTGGCAACAATCTTACCTAAATTATAATTTTCAAAATTATCGGGAATTTCGTAAATATTTTTTACATCCGGTGCGGGGATAATATCTTCTTTACTGCGCAAAGAACAGAAAAAGGCTAATTTTTCTCTACGAACATCGTCTAACAATTCCTTGCCGCGAGCAATTATAATATCAGCTTGCAGTCCACTGTTATTTAACATCCTGGCGGCATGTTGAGTAGGCTTAGTCTTCATTTCACCCAAATGTCCGGGTACTGGCAAATAACTCACCAAAACAAACAAAACATCTTCCGGTTGTTTCAATTTTAAACTTCTGGCCGCTTCCAAAAATAAAATATTTTCATATTCCCCTACCGTACCTCCGATTTCAATTATCATTACATCGGCTTTTGTTTCTTTAACCGCTTTATCTATTCTACCTAAAACTTCCAAAGGGATATGAGGAACAACTTGCACGCATTTGCCTTTAAACTGCATAGTTCTTTCTTTCTCAATCACACTCTGATAAACCCTACCGGTAGTCATATAATTGGTGGACAAAATATCGGTATCCAAAAATCTTTCATAATTACCTATATCTTGGTCTGTTTCATCTCCGTCATCGGTTACAAAAACTTCTCCGTGTTCTACCGGATTCATCGTTCCAGCGTCAACATTAATATACGGATCTATCTTGATAGCCGAAACTCGTAAACCGTAATTATTCAAAATTCTCCCAATAGAAGCGACGGTAACTCCTTTCCCCACCCCGCTCATTACTCCGCCTACAACAAAAATATATTTGGTCCTACCCATATATTTGTTTTTTAAAAAAAGTAAATTATTTATTCATTATTTTTTACTTTTACCTGTTTCTGCTTCAATCTTAGCATTAACCGTTAAATTGATATTCGCTTCCAACCCGTGTCGCATTTTTATTTTTATTTTATAATCACCGATTTCCTTAATCGGTTCGGTAAAAACCATAGTTTTATTCACCGGAAAACCGTAAGTTTTTAGAGCTTCGGCGATACGTTGTGGAGTAATAGCCGCGTATAATAAACTATCTTCGTTGGCTTTATCTTCAATAATTAAAGTGTATCCTTCCAAACGATCGGCCAATGATTGTGTCTCGCGCAATTCTTTTTCCGTATCTTTGGCTCGTTTTTTTTCTTTATCTTTCAACTCCTTTATTTTGGCGTTAGAGGCTTGGATAGCCAAATGTTTAGGAAAAAGAAGATTGAGAGCATAGCCGTCGGACACCTCTTTGATATCGTCAATATCCCCCAACCCGGGAACTCTTTCAAGTAAAATTACTTTCATATGATTCTTGCTTATTTTATTAATTTCCTATAATATAGTACTACAAAAGCGGTTTATTGAAAAGTATTATTCAAAATAACCGTTTTCCTTAAGAAAAACAACTAATTACCTTTCTGTTGCTTAATTTTCAATTATCAATTTTCAATATTGTAAACCGAAACTCGCGATGTTTGAAAATTAATTCATTGAACATTCAATGGAAATTGAAAATTGAAAATTTTTATAACTATTTAAAACAAATATGTCTCCTAATAAAAAACAACCTGAACAAACAGAAACCACTCCTTCTTTCAAATCTGGCCTTATTACTTTAATTGGCCGTTCCAACGTAGGGAAATCAACTCTTTTAAACACCCTGATCGGTCAAAAAGTCGCGATTGTCACCCATAAACCGCAAACCACCAGAAATATTATTCACGGAGTATTAAACACTTCGCAAGGTCAAGCTGTTTTTATCGACACCCCGGGTATTTTCAAAGAAAAGAGAAATCCTCTTTCCGGAAAGATGATAGAAAGAGTTGAAGAATCTTTACAAGATATCAATTTGATAATTTATGTAGTTGATCCGACCAAAGCCATCGGCGCGGAAGAAAGATTCAACATGTCACTTTTGCGAAAATCCGATGTGCCAAAAATTTTGGTTATCAACAAATGCGACATGCCGGAAAAAGATAAAGAATTTTTGGAAGACTATCGCGCTATAGGTGATCAATTTAACGCTGTTTTTGAACTTTCCGCTCTCAAAGATCGCCACGTGGAACCTTTACGCCAAAAAGTTTTTGAATTTTTACCCGAAGGCGAACCTTATTACCCGCCCGGACAAATCAGTAATACCGATGAAGAATTTTGGATTGCCGAGGTGGTCAGAGAAAAAATATTTTTGGCCTTACGCCAAGAAGTTCCCTACAGCACACATGTTGAAGTGGAAAGTGTGGAAGACAAAGGAAATGTCTTAGTTATCAAAATCAGAGTCTTGACCCATTCCAAAGAATACAAAAAAATGATTATCGGCAAAGGCGGTCGTGCTATCAAAGAAATAGGTATCGCCGCTCGCAAAGAATTGGAAACTGCCTTAAACAAAAAAGTTTTTCTGGAAATAGAAGTGGAGACGGATAAACGATGGACGGAACGCGTATAGATAATAAAAAACTTCCTATTTAATAGGAAGTTTTTTATTATCTATATTTCAACTTTATAAAATTATTTCAAAAGCTCCATTGCTTTATCAATCATTACATCTTCCCCTACTTTTTCTTTATTCCAATCTTCTTTAACTTCAATATCCGGGGCAATACCTTCTTTATTAATATTGCGACCGTTTGGAGTAAACCATTCGGCAACGGTTAATTTCAAAGCCGAACCATCGGGAAACATTTCATAATCTTGAACCGAACCTTTACCAAAAGTCTTTGTTCCCACAAGTGTAGCTTTTTTGGTATCCTGTAGAGCACCGGCTACGATTTCCGAAGCTGAAGCCGAACCACCGTTGATAAGCACGATTGTTTTTATATTACTTAATCTGGCCCCGCCCAAAGCTTCATGATCTTTGGAATTACCGTCACTTCCTTTTTCACTAACCACCACCCCTTTTTCTACCCATTCACTGGCCATTTTGATAGATTGATCCAAATAACCACCAGGATTACTTCGTAAATCCAAAATCATTTTTTTACCACCAAGGCGTTGAAATTCTTTTATCCCTTTATCAAATTGTTTCTGAGTATCTTCGTTGAACTGCATAACCCTAAAATATCCAACTTCATTATTTTCCATTTTGAAAGTTACCGAGGGTACGCTAATTTTTGCTCGAATAATTTTTATTTCTTGTTGTTCTGGAGAACCGTCGCGCTCTATCAATAAAACAACTTCCGTGCCGGCCTTACCGCGTATTTTGGAAACAGCCAAATTTACATCCATACCCATGGTCTGTTCTTTATCTATTTGCATTATTTTGTCTCCTGGTCGCAAACCTGCTTTTTCCGCCGGAGTATCGGGAAGTGGCGCAACTATAACCAGCTGCTGATTCTTTATCCCCACTTCAGCACCTATTCCTTCCAATTCTCCGGATAAATCTTTGGCAAATTCATCCGCAGCTTTTGGTGGAAAATATAAAGAGTAAGGATCACCCAAAGCATAGACTAAACCTTGCATCGCCCCGTAAAATAAATCCACGTCTTTGATATCTTTTTTTACATATTTCTCTTTTATTTTATCCCATACATCCCAAAACTGTTGGAAATCAACTTCGTCCGAACGATTCAACATCCTGTTTAATTTCAAAACTTTTATCTGTTCCACCTCTCCGTTTTCGTCAGTTACATTTTTATGGATAAAATAATACTGGCTTGATATAAACCCTAAACCGAAAGCTACCACAAATAAAATAAGGGACAAATAAAATCCGAAATATTTTCCCGCTCTTCTCTTTGTCGGTGTCGATTCTGAATTAATCGAAGTATTAATATTAAAATCCATAGTAAAATTTATTGATTTATTATTTATTAATTTTCTCAATCTTACATCCTACATTTTTATTCTTTTATCACTTTTATATCCGCTCCGACTTTATTCAAAACTTCATAAAGATTTTCATAACCGCGTTCAATCATGTAAGTGTTGCGTAAAATAGATTTTCCCGGCGCAGCCATCATGCTGAGCAATAAAATAACCGCTACACGCAAAATAGATGGGCAAACCGCTTCGTTGGCAGTAAATTTAGTCGGACCTTCCACCCACACTCGATGCGGATCAAGCAAGGTCAATTTAGCGCCGATTTTTTGTAATTCCAAATAAGCTACGGCGCGATTTTCATAAGGCCAATCATGTACCAATGTTCTGCCGGAAGCTTTGGCTAAAATCGGAACAAACAAAGGAAGATTATCAATATTTAACCCCGGAAAAGGACGACATTCTATCTTATCAGGCAAAGCGACGAGTTTTGACGGAACAATTTCTATATCTACCACGTTAAATTTGCCGTTTTTTGATTTATATTTTCTTTTGATATTATATTTTTGTCCCATGCGTTCCAATTTACAAAGCTCCAATTCCAAAAAGTCAAGCGGACAATTTTTGATTATCAAATTGGAATCAGTGACAATGGCGGTAGCCAAATAAGTCATGGCCACAATCGGATCAGGCATGATGGAATAATCTTTTATTTCTTTTAATTTTTTTACACCTTCAATTTCCAAAGTTGTCGTGCCTACGCCTCTGATTTTGGCACCAGCGGAAATCAAGAAATAACAAAGATCAGCCACCATATAATTGGCGGAAGCCATCTTGATAGTAGTAATTCCTTTCGCAAAAACCGCGGCCATTACCGCGTTTTCCGTGGCTGTGTCGCCGGATTCATACATGACGATATCGGCAGAATGCAATGGCTTGTTGGTAACTTCGTAGTAATGTTCAAAAGATTTAACATTCACACCTATTTTTTCCAAAGCGTATAAATGCGGACGAATAGTTCTCTCGCCCAATTTGCAACCGCCGGATTTATAAAGTTTGTATTTTTTCTCTCGATTAGCCAACGCACCCAAAAGCAAAAGCGAGGATCTGGTTTTTTCCGAAGCGTTTTTATCAATATTTTTCAAATTTAAACGCGCGCTGGAATCAAATTTATATTTTCCAATCGCAATTTTTTCTACTTTTACTCCGATACTTTTGAGAAGCTCTATGATTCTATAAACTTCTTCAATTTCAGGAACATCGGATAATACGGTTTTACCTTTTATCATCGCAGTCGCGCATAAAATAGCCACAGCCGAATTCTTGGCTGTCTGGTTTTTTATTTCCCCGTGCAATTTTTTGCCGCCCTGAATAACTAAATAAGACATAATTTTAAATTGACTAAAGCCGATTTTTAAGCTATTGTATAGCATAAAGTATATTATAAAAAAAACATTTTGGCAAACTACTATGGAATACCCCGGCACCAAGCTTATCAAACCTATCAGACGAGCTATTTTCGTCTTTTTTGTGGCACTTTTCTTAATACTATCCCCTGCCATAATCATGTATACCAGCGGTTATCGTTATGATTTTCAAAACGGCTTACTCAAAGAAACAGGATCTTTAAATATAGATGTTTTACCGTCAACCGCAGAGGTGTTTTTCAATAATATAAAAATAAAATCGGAAATACCCGTACGTCTTAACAATCTCACCCCGGGAAAATATACTGTTACTATAAAAAAAGAAGGTTATTTTGATTGGTACAAAAATATCGAAATAAACAACAAAGAAACCGTTTATATAAAAGATGTCGTTCTTTTGAAGAAAAATTTACCAACACTTATTCATGACGGCACAGTAGAAGAAATAGCCTTTTCCCCGGACGCTCAATATCTCGTCTATTCCATCAAAAAGAACGATCGCAAAGAAATTTGGCAGAAAAAAACAACCGATGATACCGAAGCGATGATAGTCGAATTTACAAATACCGACCCTTTGCAATTGATTTTTTCTCCCAATAATAATTTTTATGCGATTTCAAAAAAGCAATCTCCTTATACTCAAGTATTGATAATCAACCCTGAAAGGCCGGAAAAAATTTCAGACTTGGCAAAATCTTCGAAAATACCGATAACAAAATACCAGTGGAAAGAAACCTTATCTCCGGAAATATATTATTCCACAGAAAAACAACTTATGACCTTTTTTCCGGATAACGGAAACCAAACATTTATCACAAAAAACACCTTTACCGATTGGTTTATGGAAAACGGGCAACTTTGGATATTGACCGATAATACCTCTACAAAAAAAGCTGAACTGATAAAAGATTATTTGGGATTTAATAATCTCTTTTCTGAAGATTTCGAAACTTCCGCCGATTTTTGGCAAATTTTAACCGCCAAAGATGGCGTGGTCTTGATTAAGAAAAAAAATCAACCGGAAATGACTCTTTTTTCCAATAATAAAAAATATGCCATAGCCGGGGAAAAATATCTTTTTTCCAAATATAATAATTGGTTTATTTCTTGGACTCCTTGGGAAATTTGGACTCGTGCGCAAAATGAAGAACCGGTTTTGTTAAACCGTTCGGGATTACAACTTCAGGAAATTATTCCTTTGGATAAATACAATACTTTGGGCTTAATTTGGGCGGAGAACACTTCGGTTTTATTTCCCTATTATCTAGTTTCTCACGATTTAATAGACCAAAAAATAAATACGGCGGTTTCCGATAGCGATAAACGTATTCTTTATTTCGGAGGAAAATATAATGACAAAGAAGGGTTGTGGAAACTTGAATACTAACAAAATAATTTAAAAAATCAACTATGAAATTAACTATTTATTCCGACGGTGGGGCGCGAGGTAATCCCGGTCCGGCTGCCGCAGGCATAGTAATCAAAGATGAAACCGGAAAAAATCTCGACGCTTTTGGAGAATACCTCGGAGAGCAAACAAATAACTTCGCCGAATACAGCGCCCTCATTGCCGGACTCAAGCGGGCGTATGAACTTGGTGGTACGGAAATAGAATGTATTTTGGATAGCGATCTTATTGTCAACCAAATGAAAGGTCTTTTCAAAGTCAAAGAACCGACTTTGCAAAAACTTTTTATTCAAGCTTATAATAGCGCGTCTAAATTCAGAAAAGTCTCTTATCGCCACACTCCTCGAGAAAATAATAAAGAAGCAGACAGATTGGTCAATGAAACTTTGGATAAACAAGCGATATTAAAATAAAAAAACACCCCGACTTTTAGGGGTGTTTTTTTTATTTAATTTATTCTTTGCCTTTCTCTGTTTTGTAAATCTTTTTGTGTTTTTTCTTGGACTTTTTGTTCTATTTCTTGCTTTTTATTCTCAAATCTCTTTTGTTTTTCTTCCAACTTTGTCTTGCGCTCTTGTAAGCGTTGTTCAATTTGCGGTTTTAAATTCTTATCTTTCAGTTCTTGGTTTTGTAATTTGGTATTTATTTGATCAAGCTTCTCCCCTATCTTTTCTATTTGCATTTCTAAATTTTCTCTAATTTTATTTTTCTCTTCTACCCTTTTCTTTTCCGCTTCACGTCTTTGCAGCTGTTTCAAATAAAATTTTGCTTGCGCTTCCGGAGTACGTTTGGTTTTTTCTTCTATCTTCTCAAGCGTATTTTTTACCGGATACAAAACAGATCCTTCTGTTACTTCCGGACTGTAATAAGCATAAGCTCCGGTACCAAAACTTCCAGTCAAAAGTAAAACAATCATCCCTACAATCGTAAATTTAAAAATCTTGGTTTGAAACCAAAAAATCTTAGTTTGGTATTTATCCGCCAAAACAACTTCCAATTTCTTTTGTAATTTACGTTTAAAAACATGACTCGGTGTGGCAAATCTTTTAGTCTTCCATAAATTGTATCTGGTTTTCAAATTCATAATCTTATTTTTTTCAAAGCGCGATGGGCAGCCACTTTTATCGCAGTTTCACTCATTCCGCGCATTTGAGCTATTTCTAAGTAATTATACCCGAAAAGATAGTGTAAAGTTACAATTTCACGGTCGTTTTCGTTTAATTGGGCTAATTTTTCCGTAATCTCACGAGTTAAACCGGCTTTAATAAAATTTTCTTTGGCACTATCAAACAATATTCTGTCGACTTTATTAGAATTTTCATCATCTTCCATAACCGATTCCAAAGAAATTTCGTGTTTATTTTTTTTATAAAAATCAACCAAACAATTTTTGGCAATTGTCATGAGCCAAGCACTCTCACTCTTGGAGCTGTCATAACTATCAAAATACTCCAAAGCTCTCAAAAATATTTCCGAGGTCAAATCTTCCGCTATTTCACGATTATTACCTACGCGAAAAAAGACAAAACGATAAACTTTATCCATTTGTGCATTATACATCTTTTCAAATAATATTCTTTGTTTTTTTTCCATACGTATTCAGTATATATATACTCCGTTTTTTAGTCAAAAGTTACAAAAAATTCGATTATCAACAGCCAGACAGGTTGACATATCGTCTTAAGGCTGTTAAACTTTTTTAGTCGGCTACCACTAGTCGTCAGTTATTCTTAAATTTAACGACTATGTTCGTAAATTTTGACGAGGAAAACAACACTGTTGTTTCCGAAGAAACCAACCCGGAAGTAGAAGCTCCTACTACCGAAGAAATTCCTGTTGAAGAAGCCTCAGCCGAAGACACTTCAACCGAAGAAGCTCCTCAAGCTTAATAATCTCAAATTAAAAACCGCTCAATTGAGCGGTTTTTAATTATGCAGGGAGTGCAGGAATACTCACGTCGTCCCCGCCTAAACGGGTCCTCCTTGGAAAACCTTCTGGTTTTCCAATACCTTTCCTCCAAAAAGAGAAACCTTTGTCGGTTTCTCCCTTCCCTATTCGATTCCTACATACTCCAAAATAAATTAAAATCCACCCATTTGGGGTGGATTTTAATTTAGCAGGGAGTGCAGGAATCGAACCCGCGCTAAAGGTTTTGGAGACCCTTGTACTACCATTATACGAACTCCCTATTTTTTAAAGGACAGACCAAAGATCTGTCCTTTAAAATTTATTTGGTTTCTTTATGTACGGTGTGTTTTTTGCAATGCAAGCAATGTTTTTTCATTTCCAATCTATTTTTCAATGTTTTTTTGTTTTTATTGGAAAAATAATTGGTGCGCTTACATTCCGTGCATTCCAATTTAATCATGTTGTCGGCATTTTTTGACGGCATACAAATATAAATTATTTTTTAAATTAACTCGGAGCCGTTGAGCGGATTTGAACCGCTGACCACCTCCTTACTCCCAAGCACTAGACCATCCGGGTCAGTGCGGGACTTCCGCATGGAGGTGCGGCATTTACCCCTCATCATTTGAGCCGTTGAGCGGATTTGAACCGCTGACCACCTCCTTACCATGGAGGTGCTCTACCAACTGAGCTACAACGGCACAAATGGTGAGGGGCCAACTAAATTTTATTTCCTGTAACAATATTGCTACCGGGGTTACAACGGCACATATAACCGAGCCGTCTAAGGGACTCGAACCCATGACATGCTGTTTACAAAACAGCTGCTCTACCAACTGAGCTAAGACGGCATTTGGGTGTGGGTGGGGAAGGTTTCGAACCTTCGAAGGCGGAGCCAGCAGATTTACAGTCTGCCCCATTTGACCACTTTGGTACCCACCCAAAAAATTAAGATAACTTGTCAATACGTTCTCTAAAATCGGAAAGTTTATTATTTTCCGGATTTACAATCCGTAAATCTTCCCAACCTTTTTCCGCTAACAACTTATCGCCACATATTATAGCAGTTTCTATCAATAAGTCAAGATACTTTGGATTCTTCGATTCCAAAGCGCAAGCTTCTACTATTGCTTCCTTTGCAACTTCATTCTGATTGATCTTTAAAAGTAACTCGGCCAAATGAAAAAACCTCGGTGAAAGCGAATCTCCTATCACTGCAGCCTGTTGATAATAATTTATAGCTTCATCCAATTTGTTTTGTGTTTCTTTAATTTCACCCAACTTCATCAAAACATTATCATCATCTTTGTTTAGAGTTAATAAAAATTCATAAGTTTCCGCAGCTTCATTATACGATTTTTTGGCCAAATAAGTATCAGCCAAACCTCGATATATTGTCGGGGATTTCGGATCCAATCTCAAGGCGGCGATAAAAAATTCCTCGGCCTTATCATAATTTTGTACGGTAAAAAAATTTTCCGCTTCTTTTATCAAACCTTTCAACTTGTTATCTTTCTCTTCTTGAGTCATTTCTCTATCTTTTTCTTTAGTACGTACAGATTCTTCATAACGCCATAATTTCTCTATTCTATGTACCAACAACCTAAATCTATCCTGTAAAAAAACCCATGCATTTTTCAAGAAATAAAGCTTTTCAACTATTTTTTTACCCAACTCTTTACCTTTATTTTCCAAACGATTTATAACAATTTCTTTTTTCTTTTTCTGTTCCAATTCTTCCGGTAAATTATTTACATCCAAATTGGCCAGACTGGGAATTTTCGGCAAAACAATATAGACTATTATAGCTAAACTAATTAAAATTATGGCTAAAAAAATAAAATTATACATATTTTTTTGAAATTTTTTCCGCTATTGCCAATATTTTTAACCAACTATCCATTTTAGCGGAAGCTCCACCGACTAAAACTCCGTCTATGTCTTTTTCTTTCAAATAATTTTCGGCGTTTTCCGGAGAAACACTTCCACCGTAAAGAACTGACAAAGATTGTCCCGGTAATAATTCTTTTACGATAGCTTTTATTCTTTCGTGTTGACTTTGAGCTTCTTTAGCATCGCACGCATTGCCGGTACCTATAGCCCAAACAGGTTCATAAGCTATGATAATCTCTCTTTTTTCATCCCAATTAACACCATCATAAGCGGATCTCAATTGAGCTTCGATAATTTCTTCGGTTTTCCCATCATCTCTTTCTTTTTGCGTTTCTCCAACGCAAAGTACCGGAACCAATTTGGTATTATTTATAACATTTTCCATTTTCATTCTAACATCATGATTACTTTCTTTGAATTGATGACGACGTTCGCTATGTCCTATCAATGCAAAACGACATCCGATATTTTGCGCCATTGAAAATGATATTTCTCCGGTATAACCGCCTTTATCAACCCAATAACCGTTTTGTATACCTGTATCGATATTTAAATCTCTTAACACTTGGGTTACCGTTTGCAAAGCCAGAGCGCTCGGAAATACGGTCATTTCATAACTTCTTGATTTATTTTTCAATTCTTCCGCCAAACCGTTGGCTAAAATATTGCTTTCATCAAAATCAAGATACATTTTCCAGTTGGCAAAAAAATAAAATTTCTTTTCAGTCATATTTTTATTTTAAAATTTTAATTATTTCTTCTTTTTTAATTGGTCCGATAGCCGCCAAACGCAATCTGTCTTTTTTAAAAAGATCTTGCGCCAATTTTTGAATCTGAGCGGCGGTAACGGATTTAATATTTTTGGAAATAATTTCGTAAGTTTCTATTTTTTTACCGAGCATCACGTCTCCGGCTCCGCGAAGAGCAACCGTTTTACTGTTTTCCAAAGATAAAGCCAGAGATCCTATCAAGTGTGTTTTGGCTTCTTGAAGCTCATCCTGTCCGACTGGCTTATTTTTGATTTTTTCAATTTCAGCAAGTATGGTTTTGAGAGCTTCTTCCAAGCGTTTGGTATCCAAACCCGTACGTATGTAAACGGCTCCGGTATCGCGTAAAAAATCAAAATCAGCCCTAATTCCATAAGCTAAACCTCTTTTCTCTCTTATTTCCGTAAACAGACGAGAACTCATGCCTCCACCCAAAATATGCGCCAAAATTTCCAAAGCATAACGACGTTTATCATAATAATTCAAACCGGGAAAACCCAACAAAACATTTGTTTGGTCTATTTTTCTATTTTGTATAGAAATTCTTTTGGATAAAGAAATTTTTTTCAAAGGATTAACTTTTTGAAAATTATTCTTTTTAAACCATTTTTTAACTTCATTTTTTACATTACCTCCAAAATATTTTTCCATTCTTTCGTGCAAATCTTTACCAAAATTTCCAGCCACACCGATAAAAGCGTTTTCCGGAACATAACTGCCGCGATAATAATTCCATAAATCTTCTCTGGTAAGATCCTTTAAGGATTTATTAGTACCCACAATATCGCGACCTAAATCGTTTTTACCGTACATTACTTCTTCAAACAAAGAATCCACGTGCATACGAGGATTATCCTCATACATTTTTTTTTCTTCAAAAATAACTCCTTTTTCTTTTTGTACTTCTTCTTTTTCTATTTTGGAGTTAAAAACCATATCAGAAAGCAGATCCAAAGCCAAATTTATTTTTTTACCGTCTATTTTTATATAATATACAGTACTGTCTTTACCGGTAAAAGCGTTGAATTCCGCGCCTTGGGCCTCCAGTTCACGAGAAATTTCCAAATGAGTCGGTCTTTTTTGCGTACCTTTAAAAAGCATGTGTTCCACAAAATGAGAAACACCGGCTATTTTATCGTTTTCATAACGGGAACCGACCGGAAAGGCCACCATCACTGTTACCGCCTTAGTTCCTTTGATAGGCGCTTTTATCAAGGTGGCTCCGTTTTTTAATTTGGAAACCGTAAACATAATTATTTCAATTTATCTGCCAAATATTCTTTTAATTTGGTTATCTCTATCCTCTCTTGTTGCATAGTGTCTCTATCTCTCACTGTAACTTTTTTATCTTCCAAACTGTCAAAATCTACAGTCACGCAATAAGGTGTGCCGATTTCATCTTGTCGGCGATAGCGTTTACCGATACTTTGCGTTTCATCGTAATCAACTTGAAAATTTTTGCGTAAATCACCGGCGATTTGTTTGGCAAACGAACTTAGTTCTTCTTTTTTGGAAAGTGGCAAAACCGCCACTTTGATAGGTGCCAAATGTTTCGGAAATTTCAAAACCACTCTGGCTTCCGTTTCGCCTTCATCCGCAGTCGGCGCTTCCTCTTCGGTATAAGCTTCAAGCAAAGAAACCAATAACATACGATCAATACCGAAAGTCGGTTCAATGACGTGTGGTAAAAATTTTTCATTGGTCTCCGGATCGGTATAATGTAAATCTTGTCCGGAAACTTTTTCATGACGGCTAAGATCAAAATCCGTACGATAAGCTATACCGTGCAATTCTCCCAAACCGAACGGATAATTGTATTCTATATCCACCGTTCTTTTACTGTAATGAGCTCTGTCACCTTCTTCTATTTCGTGCCATACCAGATTTTCCATATTGACACACATCACATCTTTCCACCAACGTTTTATTTCAGACAACCACATTTCAAAAGTTTTTTCCCAATCTTTGGGGTTGATGAAATATTCAAATTCGCCTATTTCAAATTCGCGAGTTCGAAAAATAAAATTACCCGGAGTTATCTCATTGCGAAAATTTTTACCTATTTGGGCGATACCGAAAGGTAAACGTCGACGTGTAGTTTGTTGTACGTTTTTAAAATTAACAAACATACCTCCGGCGGTTTCCGGACGCAAATAAGCAACAGTGGTGGAATCTTCGGTAGTGCCTAAAAAGGTTTTGAACATCAAATTAAAACTTTTCGGCGCGGTAAATTCTCCGTTACAATCCGGGCATCTGACATCTTTGATGCTGCGAATTTTTTCTTTATCATAACCCGGCTTGGCGCTAATCGCCGCCAAAAGATGATCAGTACGAAAACGACGATGGCAACTTTTACATTCTACCAATTCATCGCTAAAATTTTGCAAATGTCCGGAAGCTTCCCATACTTTCGGATTCATAATAATAGCGGTATCCAAAGGCACCATATCTTCGCGTTCTTGCACAAAAAATTTCCACCAAGCATTTTTGATATTTTGTTTGAGAAGATGTCCGAGCGGACCGTAATCCCAACTATTGGCCAATCCTCCGTAGATTTCACTGCCCGGAAAAATAAATCCGCGACGTTTACAAAGAGAAACCACTTTTTCCATCAAATCATTTTGCTGCATAATTTTAAACATTAGTTATTTCTTTTTCTTTATCCTCTCCGATAATTTTGACGTCTTCATTGTATTTTTTAACCATTTCTTCCAATTGATCTTGCAAACTATAGCGTTCGTCCTCGGAAATACTTTTACCTTTTTCTTCTTCAAGAATCGTATTTCTTACTTCTTCTCTTATTTTACGAATAGAAATCCGAGCGCCTTCTAATTTTTGATGTAAAACCTTTACCAATTCACTTCGTCTTTCAATTGTCAATTCCGGCAAACAAACACGAATCAAACGACCGTCATTAACCGGGTTAATACCGATACCGGAATCTCTTATACCTTTTTCAACTGCGGCAAGCAATCCCTTATCCCAAGGCTCAACATTGATAGTTTTGGGATCGGCGATAGAAATAGAAGCTACCGATTTTAAAGATTGTCTGGTCCCATAGGCTTCAACCATGATATTTTCAACCAAAGCGGTATTGGCTCGGCCGGTTCTCAAACCGGAAATATCGGTTTTGAGAAATTCTATTATTTTATCAAACTCTCCTTTAAAAACGTTTAAATTCATAAATAATTTTTAAATTTTATATTAATCTAAAATAGAAAAGCCCATTAATAAACTACTGTCGTTTTTGGCGTTTATTTTTATCATCACCGGCAATGTATTGGTCGGTAATTTTTTTGTCTCCCATCTTACTCCACCGTCGTTTGAACGATAAAAAGTGGATTTGATATGAACATTTTTTTCTCCCAATTGCGAACCGGTGTAATAAATTTCATTGGCATTTTTCGGATTAACCGCAAAAGCCAAAATAGTTACCGCACCCGGAGGGGTTAAAAGTTTCAACTCTGTCCAACTGGCCCCGGCATTATCGGAACGTAAAATACCGTATTTGCTTATCCAGTATAAACTGTCTTTTTGCGAAGTGTTTAAAACTAAACGATAGAAATTAAAAGTGTCTCCACCAATCTTTTTCAATTCATCGTTTAAAGCCGTCCAATTTTTTCCACCATCATCGGAACGATACAATCCTTTGCGATAAGACGCTACAAAAATACGATTGGCTGTTTTATGATCAACTTCCATTTGTTGCAATTGAAAGCCAAAACGTTTTATTACCTGCCAAGATCTACCCTCGTCGCGAGAAACCAAAATATCACCATTTAATTCCGCAGCATACACGACCTTCGTATTTTGATTATCTATACTGATAGAAACAAAACGTTCATTGGCCCTCTCTTCCGTAAACATCAAGTTCCAAGTTCGCGAACAATCGGTGGTTTTATAAATATGTACTCCGTCACTGGCATAAATACTACATTTATCTTTGGGATCAACCGCTAAGGCATAAATAAATTTGCCAGCAAAAAAAGGTACACTTTGCCAACTATCTCCGTTGTCATAAGTATAAAAAAGTCCTTGACCTCGAGTACCGAGATAAAAAGCATTGGGATCGCTCGGATCTTCAAACATTCTGTAAACTTTTATCCCCGCTATACTTTTGACGCCTTGAGGAGTGGGAAAAGCGCTGACCGCTTCCCAATTTTCGCCTTTATCCAAAGAACGAAAAACACCCATCGGACCGGAATCTTTTTTACCAATACTGATACAACCGGCTCCCATGACCGTAATCGCGCAAAGTAATAAGGTAAAAACGGTTATTTTGGAACGCATATATTTAAAATTTTAATAAAAATTGTTCAACGGCCAAACGAATTTGGACGTTATTTTTTAAATAATTTTGAGTTTTAATCAATTCATCCATAATCTCGCTTATCTGTTTTGCCGTATACGGCAACAATATCATTTCCGCTTCGGTTAACAGCCGACTATTTCTTTTTTTAGTTTTAAAAAGTAGCAGTTCTCTCCAAAGCTCCAACCAAAAATCGGTTTTTTTGATTAGTATATCTCTGGCTTTATTACCATCTTTATCGGAAAAAATATTTTCTAAACTTTCCGTTTTTCCGAAAAAATCGGTTTTCAAAAGCGATAGCCATTTTCTAATTTCCGTCCTAAACTCTTCCACAAATTCTTTGTCTTCCGCTAATTTTTTAGCCTTTCCCGGCAAACCGTTTGCGAGCAAAACTGCCATTTCGGAATTTTTTTCATCATAACCGTTTTTTTTCAAACCTTCCAAAAGTTCCAAATTACCCACGGGGTGAAAAAAAACCTTTTGACATCTGGATAAAATAGTCGGTAAAATATTTTTTTCGTGATCTCCCAATAAAAATAAATAACTATTTTGCGCCGGTTCTTCCAAAGCTTTGAGTAAAGCGTTTCCCGATTCTTCATTTAAATATTGCGCCCCATCCACTATCAAAACTTGACCTCTTTCTCCCCAAGCTTTTCTGGTCATTTTTTCTTTTATTTCTCTAGCTTGAGAAACGGTAATCTCTTTTTTGGCTTTGCCGGTTTTTTCATCTATGCTTCTTTCAAAATAATAAAAATTCGGATTCTGCAATAATTTATCTTCCGGAGTTTGTAAAATTTCAGATGCTATTTTTTTGGCTAAAGTAAATTTTCCCACCCCTTCCGGACCGCAAAAACAATAGGCATGAGAAAGACGACCGTTTTGCAAGGCTTTTTCAAAAAAAATAACATTTTTACTATTTCCTATAAACACACTCATTTTAGGTTATTAATATACCAAATTTTGGCTAAATTTGCAACCCATTCAGTATTTTAGCCGTATTTATCGCGGTTTTTTCCCAAGAATAGTTTTTAACTAGCTCCAAACCTGAATTTTTACAAATTAGCCTTCTGTTTTCATCTGCAAAAAAGATTTTCATCTTTTCCTTGATTTCAGCAATATTATTCGGATCAAAATAAATAGTCGCTTCTTTTCCGATTTCTTCCAAACTATGCCCTTTGGCGGCGATTACAGGCAAACCACAAGCAAAAGCTTCGAGCATCGGCAAACCAAAGCCTTCATAAAAAGACGGAAAAACAAAAACTGTGGCTTGGTTTAACATTTGCGCCGTTTCTTTTTCAGTAAGCCAGCCGGTTAAAATAATATCTTGGCGGCAAGGATTTATTTCGATTTCTTTTTCAATTTTTTCAAATCCGACACCCGGTCCGCCAACAAGTACTAGTTGGGCATCAACTTCTTTTTTGAAAAATGAAAATGCTTTTATCAGACCCAAAATATTCTTTTTCTCTTCCAATCGACCCAAATAAATAAGGAACGGCTTTGTAATGTCAAACTTTTTTAAAATATTAACATCTCTTTCGTCTAAATTTAAACAATGATAAAAATTTTTATCATAAGCCAAAGGTGTTACAAAAATTTTTTCCGGTAACAAATACGGATATAGGCGCAAAGTTTCTTTTTTGGTAAATTCCGAAGGAGTTAAAATATTTTTTGCGCATTTAATAATCCTTTTATTCATCCATATCAGATAGAATCGACCCAAAAAATTATAAGCTTTTTTATTTACCAAAAAAGCGCTGTCATGTATTGTCACCGTCGTATTTTTTGGACAAAAAAACGGGATCAATTGACCTGGAGCGAAAAAAATATCCGGAGGATTAAGAAACATTTCCAATGACAACCTTATTTGACTCCAGAGTTTATAGAAAGGCCATTTTAAAACTTTTACCTCCCAATTAATTGGCATATTTTCCACCAACCCGGGTAAAAGCGGTCTTTGGGTATACAAAATCACCCTCGTATCAGAGGAGATTTGTTTTTTAAGATTATTTATTATTTGCCAACAATAATTTTCCACTCCTGTTCTATGCTCTTTATTGGCATGATTAGCTTCAATTCCGATAACCATATTATTTGGTAGCCAAAATACTGCGTTTATAACTTTCGATGTTTTCAAGCGCTATACCTGTGCCTTTTGCCGCGCAAAACATAGGTTCGTCGGCAACATAAGTCGGCACGCCGGTAGCTTGAGTAACCAATTCATCTAAATTTCGCAAAAGAGCGGATCCTCCGGTTAAAATAATGCCTTTATCCATAACATCAGCAGATAATTCCGGCGGAGTTTTGTGTAAAACTTCTTTTATCGCATTAACCAAAGAATTCAAATCGTGTTGAAGAGCTTCCGTAACATCATCCGAACTGACAGAGACAATTCTCGGCAGACCGGTAACCAAATCTCGCCCTTTGATATTGGTAGAAAGAGGTTTAGCCATATACATGGCAGAACCGACACTTGTTTTGATTTCTTCCGCCGTATGCACACCTATTTCCAAATTGTATTTTCTTCTGACAAAATCACCTATGGATTGATCAAATTTATTTCCGCCTATTCTGACCGAACCCCAAGAAACTATTCCGCCCAAAGAAATAACTGCTATTTCCGCCGTACCAGCGCCAATATCGATAACCATATGTCCAGAAGCGGCGCCAATTGGAATATCGGCTCCTATGGCGGCCACCAAAGGAGCTTTGATAAGATAAGCGGCTCGCGCGCCCGCGGCAATAGTAGCGTCAATAACGGCGCGACGCTCCGTAGAAGTAATACCGGCCGGAACAGCCACCATAACTTCCGGTCGAAACAGATGAATACCTCCTAAAGCTTTATTGATAAAATAACGCAACATCGCTTCAGTCGTACGATAATTAGCTATAACACCTTCTTTTAAAGGATGTTCGGCAATAATACTGTCCGGGGTTCTGCCAGTCATATCTTTGGCTTCTAAACCCACGGCCAAAATTTTACCGTCTGTTTTGGAAATAGCCACAACACCGGGTTCATTCACCGCTATACCTTTTTTTGGCACATATACCATCACGTTGTTTGTTCCCAAATCTATTCCAACTTTTTTGATAAACATAAACTTTAAACTAATTATTTAACCCCACCTTAAAAAACCTATCCAAACGTAAGTCGGAGATAATCTTATATTTGTCATCACCGTAATCTTTAGGATCTTCGCTTGGCACGGCTGTTTTTATCTTTTTACCAAAATCAAGATTTAGTGTCAATTTATGTCCCTCAGTGCCTATCTGTTTTTGAACAATCAATTCATACTCTCCTTTTTGAATAGCTGATACGATTTCAGGAGGTAAATAATATTCAAAAGACAACTCACCTGTTTTCCCCGGTTCAACGGCAATAAAAGTTCCAAACCATTGTTTATTATTTTCTATACCCCAATCTATCCTCGGGGGTTCTTTACTCTTTTCAAAACGCATTGCACCGGTTGTTTTTACAAGTTCGCTTCCTGTCGGAACAAAAACTCTGGCATAAGTACGGTATCTGGTAGTCCGCCAATCAAAACCGCCACGATGCATATATTTCATAGCAACCTTGGCTAAATATTTTCCGCTACCGGTTGGAGAAACCGAATATGTTATTTCTCTATCTATCACCAAATCGGTTTTTAAAGCCCCTAAGTTTGCATCAGCCCAAAGAACAAAATCACTGTTTGAGTTTCTCATTTCTCCGGCCCAGCCTCCGGCAATAATTTTTTTCTGCATCATTTGATCAGCACTATAAATAATAATTTGTTTTTCTGCCAACATTTCTTTGGCCAATTTTATAAACTCGGCGTTATATTTCAAAAAATCACGACCGAAATTGATAAAAACAGTCTTAGTCAAATCTTGTAAAGTTTTTTTACGTTCATCAAAAGAAACCCCTTTGTTAGCATAGCCGTATTCCACCTCCCATTGTAATTTATCCAAAAAATTATCGGCGTTAAACTCCATTCCGTTAACTTTCATCGGTCCGGTGATTTTCAAAATTTCTCGAATAACACTCGGAGTTATACCTATGACATAATCCATATCTTTGGCGGAAACTCCGTTTTCAGCAGTATATAATTCCAAAGATTTTTTGGCTGATTCCGTAAAATCCGGAGACCAATTACTATCTCTAAAATACCATTTTTCCACGCCTAAATATGTTTTTATGGCCGCGGGCGGAACAGATTGCAGATAAGAAGAGGCATAATTATCTATTATTTCAGTGCCTTCCACCTTCAAAAGATGCGGCGCTCCATTTTGAGTGCTTACAGCGGCATAAGATCCGATAAATCCCCCTCCCGGACGCAATTCGGTATTATTCAAAAATAAAATCAAAATGTGTTTTTGTTCTCCAAAACCCAATCCGTCGCGGATAATTTCATACAAATCTTGACTTTGAATAACATCTTTTCCATAACTATCCAAAACATATTTTTGCAGACCGCCGCTCTGAAACCAAAAATATAATCCTGTTCCGGCAGCAGCCAATAAAACAGCGACAATCAGTAACACGTTAAAAATTTTTCTCAACATATTAATCGTCTAAATTATTAAATATTTTTATCTCTTTTTTTGCGAAACATTAAAACCGAGATATTTTCCGAACATTAGATGAGTAACCGCATCCAAACAAGGCAATGAAGAAAAAATCAATAAAGAAAAAGGTAATAAAGCCCATTGCAAAAGCATTATCAAATATTTAAAATGTTTTTCACTCTGCGGTTTGCGCGGCAAAATAAGCATACTCATGATAGCGCTGATAAATAAACCGCTCATGGCTAAAGTCATCATTGTTTCCAAAATATGCGGAGTATTAAAAAACAAAGCGCTTTGACGGACTTCGTCTCCGGCCACATACAAAGGCAACCTACCCAAAAAAGTTATGAGAATAGCCACTACCGCCCAACTCCATTTTCCTTCCCATTCATGAAAAACCATGGAAAACTTTTTCCACCAGGCGATTTCCTTCACTTTACGCAATTGCCAAAGTAAGTAAGGTATATTTTCGGTTCCCCACGCCCAACGTCTTTGTTGATAATATAAATTTTTTAAACTCTTCCAAATACTTTCATCGCGAACCGTATCCATAGATACCGGAATATAAAGCGGAGTAACTTCGTAATCTCCTTTATAATGCAACCAGCATTGATAAAAAATTCTGGAATCTTCGGAAACAATGCTTTTGGAATGTCCACCTACATCGACTATCGCTTGAAAACTCATACTGTGGGAAGAAAAAGTTACCAAATTATCCAAACGCGCAAGAGAAAAAAGCATCCAAAAAGTCGTACCGAAAGACATTATGCGAAGTATGGAAGGAGATTCCCATAAATTATTATTGTAAAGGGTAACCGGTTGAAAAGAGCTGTGTTCCGGTCTGGGGTGCAGACAATACAAATAAGTTAAATGAGCAAAATATTGGGGATGAATCACGGTATCAACATCAAAAACCGAAACTATGATATCTTTATAATTCCACCCTTTATCATCGGCGTATTTTTTAAATTCCTTTTCCGCAAAGTGAATATTGCTTCCTTTTCCGGGAATCTCATCGAGTAAATTCTTTGGATGTGTGGTAAAAATCAAATCCGCAAAAATTCCTCTGAATTCTTGACTGATAAGTCCTTGCAAATTATTCCAATGTTCTTGTTTTCTTTCTTCCCCGGCCACTACCACATAAATATTTTTTGCCGGAAAAGTGGACGAAGCCAAAGCCTTTAAGGTTGTTTGAACCACTTCGTAAGTTTCGTTATAAAGCGGTAAAAAAACAACATTCTTGATCTGTTTTTTTCGATCAAAAAATTCGGAATTTAGCATCGCTAACCAATCTTTTTTTGTAGCTCGATGAAAGCGAAACCAAGACAAAATCAAATAAACGGAAAAATAAAGTACGCGTAAAACCCAATATACGTCAAAAACCAAAATAAAATAGATCATCCAAAGAGGTTTAAAAAAAGACAGAACCACCCCTAAAATAAGGGTAAGCCAAATAGACAGCCCTGGTAAAATTTCATAAATTCGATACCTGACGTAATCGGGAATCATAGTTTTTTGTTTGAGCCTACATTGGCTTGGCCGCTATATTTAGCGCTTAAATAAGCTCCCTTTTTAGTTTTTTTGATTTTTTTCAAAAACATTTTTGAATCATAGTCGATTAAACCGACAATCGGTTTTTTCAAGACATAACTCAGAGTATTGGCAAAAGTAACCGCTATTCTAGAAGCGGTAAAACGACCGACACCTGTTCGTACCCCCAAACCTTCGATATTCTTCAAATTAAAAAACTTTTTTTTCAATAATTCGTCAAAACACGCCAAAAGACCACGGTGCGCCTTAACATCTTTAAAAACGAATTTTTTTTCTTTACCGCTTCGGCTTATGATATAAAAAAATATTTTTTCTTCTTCGCTATTATCCAAAAACAAATACATAATTTTAGCTTAAAAATTGATAATCATCCGTTACTTTGATATAACGACGTTCCAATAGGTTATACAAAAATTTATCCCCCATTTCTTTACGATCCAAAAATTCTTTTTCGCTAAAAATAGTATAACGCAATTCTTTGCCGATATTTTTTTCAAAAGCCTGAAATATTTTACTAAACGCGCTTTCTTTGATCTCCCCAACCAACAATAAATCCGTCGGAGCGTCATTTTCTTGGGTAAAATAACCGGACAATAACATCAACTTTATTTTCCCTGCTTTAGCCTTCAGATTATCCACAAACTCCCTTTCTTCAAGCATCTGAGCTTTATCAATCAAATCTTTCAATTCTTGATAAAGCAAGAAACCGGTTTGTAAACGATAACTTTTGATGTTTTCTCTGGCTTTCACTTCTTTTTCTCCACCGCTAACACGAACAATGATACCCAATGTTTCCAAATTGGCTATCTCTCTTCTCACGCCGTTTATCTGACTTTCGCATAAACGAGTCAATTCTCGCACGTAAAAAGACCGCTCCGGATAGGCAAAAAATATCTTCAAGAGCTTTAACCTGGTTTTTGAACCAAAAATGTGTTCAAGCATAAAATTACTATTGTATTTTTTCTTTATTATTAGTATAATAAACTAAGTTTAAAAAGTCAAAGATAATATGGAAAAACTTCTGCAATTAAACGAATTCTTTGTCGAAGGAGGACATCAAGAAATATCCCACGTTTTACTCAATCTCATACAGCCAACCAGTGAAACGGAAGAAAAAGAAAAGGGGTATTTTTTTGCCATCTGTGAAATCAATCAAGGTAACAGTCAACAAATCGCCGAACTCCAAAGAATAATGGGTGAAATAGAAAACGGATATTATGAAACTTCCGACACTGAAAATAAAAACTCTCTGGAAATAGTGTTGGAAAAAATTAATCAACAAAATTTGGCTCTTTTCGGATTAAACCTATCTTTACATTGCGTAGTCGGAGCCATCAAAAGCAACGAAATAGTTTTTTCTTATTGTGGCAAACCAAACATATTGCTTTTTTACGCCAACAAAGAAAAAATCTACAGTAAATTGGATTTAACCGAAAATTCCGAACCGGAAACAAATACTGACAAAACTTTATTTTCTCAATTGGTCCAAGGTAAAGTAAGTCCCGGCGATTATTTTTTTGTCGGAACCAAAAAAGTAATTGAGTATTTCAGCCATGACCGTTTGCAAAAAATCATCACCACTCGCGGTTCCGAACAAAGTTCCGAACATATTCGCAGAGTTCTTTCCGAGTTGAAAAACGGCTTATCTTTTGGTGGTTTGATAATAAACCTGCGAGAAAAAAACGCCGTAGACAAAGCTCCGGAGAAAAAAATTCGTCTTTTTTCAGAAAACAAAGAAAAAATAAATTCTCTTTTCGTCACCGAACAAAATACCGCCAATACCCTCTCCCCTTCTCTATTCGGAGAATTTGCGACCAAACTCAAAAACGGAGCTGTAAATTTTAAAAAACAAAACTCCGAAAAACCATCTTCCGCAACAATAGAAGAAACCATTGATACTGACACAAAAATCAATGCCCCTCACCTCAAACAACGTTTGGCATCAAAGATGAATACTGAAATATTTATAACTTTGGGAAAAATTATTGCCAAATATTCATGGATAGCCGTGAAAAATTTTGGCAAATTACTATGGTGGCTAACACTTATGTTGGCAGCGACGATAGGGGCTTTGCTCAAATTTTTACAATCAATCTTTTTTTATTTAATCAATTACAAAAATCAACGCCGACAAATCAAAGAACGTTGGTCGCAAACTTTTTATAGTTATAAACAAAATTTTAAACATTTACCGTTAACGACCAAAATTTTAGGCCTGATTTCTTTGGTGGTTTTGGTTACTTTTTTGTCCAGCATATTTTATCTGCAACATGCCAAAAATATCCAAAAAGAAAACGTTTATTACGAACAAGCCTTTTCGAATTTACGATCTGAAATGGAAGAAGCTGAAAATTCTTTGATTTATAGTGATAATAATTCGGCTGCCAATTTGGCAAACCAGATAGAACAAACTTTAAACACTTTGGTTTGCAGACCCCAAGACGAAGCCGATTGTCGAGATGTCAAAGAAAAGTTTGCGAAATTGCAAGCAAAAATCCAAAAATTTGCAGACACGGAAATAACCATGTTGATCAATTGGAACGTTCTAGGTTTTCAAAATATAACCAAATTTACCAAAGTAGACGGAAAAATTTTCGGCATCAACACCGAAAGTGACACCGTATACGTTTATAACTTATTGACCAAAGACGGAACAGCTACTCTCAAATTGCCGGGAGAAAATAAAACACGGTTAGCAGCTTCTCTCAGAGATGAAAAATCAGCCTTATTTTTAAACGATAAAAAAGAACTATACAAATATACCGCTGATACAAATTCTTTTACCAAATTAAGTATTTCTTTTACCGATAATGACGGAGAATTAAAAGCTCTTTTACCCTACAACAGTAGATTGTATATTCTGGACACTTTAAATAATCAAATTTACCGTCACGACGCCATCGCTTCCGGATACGGCTTAGGAAAAGAATGGATAAAATCGCAAAATACTGACATTAAAAACGGAATATCTTTCGCTATAGATGGTGATCTTTTTTTGGTAAAAGGACAAGGAGAAATTCTCAAATTCACCAACGGCGAACTACAAACATTTAATCTTCCTGATCTAAAACCTGTTTTGCAAAACAGTGCCAAAATATGGACTTACTCCGAAGATAAATATCTTTATATTTTGGATTCCAAAGAAAAAAGATTGATAGTTCTCAACAAAGATGGCACGCTCAAAAATCAATATACTTCCGATCAATTTGAAGAACCGAGCGATATGATAATAGAAGAGAAAAACAAAATCGCCTATATACTCGATAAAGGAAGAGTTTTCCAAATAGAGTTAAAATAAAAAAATAATACAAAAAATACCGGTCTCGGCCGGTATTTTTTTTAATAATTTTAATAATTTCGTATGTATATTTTATTCTTTTTTAAGTTTTTGAATCGCTTCAACAAAATCATTTATTCCTTTTTTTTCACTTAACCAATACCACCATTCCGCACCCCACAAATATATTCTCGGAAAACCGACTCTCTGCGCATAAACTATATTTTCATTTAATCTATTCAAATCCATGGTTTTATATTGTTCATCCAAAGGAGTCAACATCAAATTTTGATTGGCAATCCACGGCTCGGCTTGCAATTCCATCACAAAAGCATTATGAACGCTTTTGCCGGCTAACCATAGTTTGGCTACATAAAAAAATGGGGGTAACCAATCATAATTGAAATACCCAAATTGTTCACTCCAAACCACTCGATACATCGTAGTTCCAAAATAATCTGCCGCCCTGGCGCTTCTCTGCCACAGACTCAATTCTCCACTGTCAGTGGTAAGCAACGGATGCAAACCATCCAAACTTTTAACTAAATCGATTTCTTTTTTTAAATCGGAATATTTGTAAACTTTACATTCGCCAAAAGGCAAAAAAGGTTCGTTTTCCACTTGCCACATTTCCAAAGCTGGATTGTCTTTGTATCTTTTTACCGTTTCAACAATATAATCATTTAGAGCTTTTTTATAATCTTCATTTTTCAACTCTTTCGTCCAATCCGGTATATGACATTCCGGCCAACGAGGTGTTTTTTGTCCTATAGCCAAAATAACTCTGGCGCCTTTTTCCTGAGCTTTTGCCAAATAATAATCCACTTCGCTAAAATCGTATTTACCTTTTTCTTTCTCAATATTATTCCATTGAACTGATAATCTTATAAATTTAAAACCCCACTCCCCGAGAATATTGTCAAATAATTTTTTTTCATCCAATTGCAAATAACGAGTATAATCAGGGTTAAAGCTGACACCAAAAACCGCTTTCTCGTTTTTTTCCAAACTCAAAAGCCAAGCTTGGCCGTAAAGAAAAGCAAGCACGGCAACAATTATTAAAAAATATTTTAAAAATTTTTTAAGCATCATAATAAAATTATTAAAACCTTCAAGAGTGCTTCAGAGCAATAGCCCCAGACCGATTCCGATCACAACCACCGCAATCGCCTCTTGTACAATCTCAAGTTTATTATATTCTTCTTTAAAAATTCTCGGAAAAAATAAACTCAAAATACCCACTAAAATAACCAATAAACCGAATTGCACGCCGGCCATGGCGTTTACCAAAGAAACACTACCCAGCGCTGTAGCCAATTGTATCAACAATACACCGATAACTCCAAAAATTTTATTGAACAATATCAACCAAATCTTTTTCTCGTTTTTTGCTGTTTCAGAAGAACAACCTTCTTTTTTGAACCAAGAACAAATTTCTATTCTCACAGAAGGTGTCGCCAAAAGAATCAAACCGAAAAATCCCGATAATCCTCTAGTCCAAACCAAACCCGATAAAAAACCGTAAACATCATACAAATATTTGGCTGCTACATGAGAAACGGCAAAAAACGCTCCCGAAATAATGATCCATAAAAATCCGCGATGCCAACCCGAATGTTCAGGGCTTTGTTCAAAAGAAATAAGCAAAGATCCAAAAATCAAAAAAATACAAGCTATAAGTTGTTTTTCCGTGAGAATTTCATTCATCAAACCGACGCTTATCAAAAAAACAAAAGTTGGAATAGCGGCACCAAGTAAAGGACCAGCATGACTGACTTCACTTTTCAAAAAACCTTTATACATCGCCCAAAAACCAAACAATAAACTCAAACCGGAAACAGCCGCCAAAAACATCCCTTCCTTGGGTAAAAATTTTACATTAAAAAATAACGTAACAAATAAAACCAACAACGGAACCGTGGTATAAAAAACAAAAACCGCCGGAGTGGCCAGTTTCTTGGAAAGAATAAATTTATCCGAAATTGAAACAAGCGATAAAGTAAAGTAACCTAATAATGCGATTACAAACCAAGACATAGCTATTTATTTAAGAGATTAAAAAAATTAATATATTTTACAAAATCTTTTAGATCTTTAAATTTTTTTAATTTTATTTTCTCCGCACAAGGCAGCATTTAACAAAAGTTTACTCACTGTCACCGGTCCTACTCCCCCGGGAGTCGGCGTTACCCAAACACCTTTTTTATCCAGAGATACGACATCTACATCACCATAAGATTTTCCATCCACAAAAGAAAAGCCGGCATCAATCACTATCGCGCCTTTTTTTACCATCGGAGCTTTTACTAAATTTATTACTCCCGCGCCAGTTACGATAATATCAGCTCCCAAACATTTCTTTTTTAAATCTCTGGTAGCACTGTTACACACGGTAACTGTCGCACGCTCTTGCATCAAAATAGTGGCGAGAGGTTTGCCGACCAAAATTCCCGCGCCGATAATCACCGCTTCTTTGCCGGGGAATTTTACTTTCAAACTCTTCAGAATTTCCATCACTGCGCCGGCTGTTGGCGGTTCTAAAACCCTATCAGCTTGATAAAGCTGACCCAAACTTTGTGCACTCAAACAATCAATATCGGAATCTATAGCTAGAGAATTAAGAACTACATCTTTTTTTATTTTTTTCGGCAAAGGTAATTGCACAATAAGTCCACATAAATTTTTCTGTTTTTGTAAAGATTGAATAATTTTTTTCAGCTCTTCCGTATTTATTTTTGCACTTAATTTTACCAATTCAAAATCAAAACCCAATTTTTTGGCTAAACGTTCTTTTTGCGAGACATAAACTTGCGAAGGTTTTGAATTCCCTACCAAGATTACCGCTATTTTGGGAGACAAGCCTTGTTTAATCAATTTTTTAACCTTCTCCTGTGTTTTTTTGTTTAAATTTTCCGCTATTTTTTTACCGTTTATAAGCATATATTTTAGTTATGTGTCCATTATACTATAAAACACGCTTTCAAGTAAAGCCTTTTTAAGAATTTCATAAAATTTAATTTGGCTAAAATTAGCCAACAAACAGGCTTGACAAAACTGCCAAAATGTGCTATAATTATCTGTTACTTCAAAACAGGTCGGAGTAACTTTAATTTCTGGCTCTTAAGCCGCACATCGGCTTAAACCAAAAACTTTATGTAATATGAAAATTGCCATGATCGGTCAAAAAGGCGTTCCGGCTATTTTCGGCGGTATTGAAAAACACGTCGAAGAACTCGGAGCCGAATTGGCCAAAAAACACGAAGTTTTGGTGTATGCCAGAAATTGGTATACTCCGAAAAATATTTCCGTTTACAAAGGAATGAAAGTTCTTCATCGCGGAACCTTGCACACCAAACATTTGGATGCCATAGTTCACACTTTCGTTTGCACTTTAGACGCTATCTTCGTGCAAAAAGCCGAAGTGATTCATTATCACGGAGTCGGCCCTTCTCTTTTGAGTTTTATTCCGAGAATCTTGTCTCCGAAAACGAAAGTGATTTCCACTTTCCACTGTATCGACAGATATCACCAAAAATGGAATTGGTTTGCCCGCACTATGCTTGCCCTTGGAGAAAAAGCCGCCTGCACTTTCGCACATCAAACCATCGCTGTGAGTAAAACCATTCAAAATTACGCGCTTAACGAATACAAATGTTATACCGTATATAATCCCAACGGAGTTTCTCCGGTGGACAAAAATATCGGCAGTTCCGCTTTGAAAGAGTTCGGTTTGGAAAAAGACAAATATTTGGTAATGATTTCTCGTTTAGTCGCTCATAAAGGAGCCCACTATCTGATAAAAGCGTTCAAGAATGCAAAAATCAAAAATCCACAATTGCTAAAAGATTATAAATTGGCGATTGTCGGCGGTAGCGCTTTTACAGATAATTACGTAGAATATTTACATCGTTTGGCTGGAAATGATAAAGATATAATTTTTACCGGCAATCAAAGTGGTAAAAAATTGAACGAACTTTACGCCAATGCCAAGATGCTTATTCACCCTTCTGAAAACGAAGGTTTACCGATAACTGTTTTACAAGCCATGTCTTACGGCGTACCGACTTTGGTTTCTGATATTCCGGAACATCAAGAAGTTATTATTGATAATCGTTTCTGGTTTACCAACGCCTCTACTGTTTCCTTGACCAATAAAATAATCGGACTTTTAAAAAACCCCGATTTACTTCAAACCGCGGGTCGAAAAAATAAACAAACCGCGGAAAGGAATTATGCTTGGGAAGATATCGCCAAAAAAACCGAAAACATCTATCAATTAAATGAAAAGATCTCCGAATTAAAACTTAAAACGGTTTAAAAAATAAACCCCCGCTACAGAAGCGGGGGTTTATTTTTATTTATTTATCAACTCTTCGTAAACCTCTTCCAATCGTTTTACATATTCTGCCGGATTGTGATTTTCAAAAATCAATTTTGTGGCACTGGCTATTATCTTATCGCTTCCCGTCTTTGACAAAGAAAAAGCTTTCTTGATACCCGCAGCCAATTCTGTCGAATTTTCCGGAGAAACCAAAAATCCGGTTTTACCGTCTATTACCAGTTCCCTATTTCCTCCTCGATCTGTCGCTACCACCAATCTACCATAACCAAGAGCTTCCAAAATAGAGATTGAACAATTTTCGTAAAACAATGATGGTACTACCACTACTTTTGCTTGCTTGATTATTTCTTCCCATTTATTATCGGCCACCCAACCGGCCATTTCCACATTTTTCAAATTATTTTTTTTGATAAATTCTTCAACCCATTTTTCTTCCGGTCCGTTGCCGGCGATAATCACAGGATAATCTCGCAACAGAAGTAAACTTTCCATGAAATATCTGATACCTTTTTCTTGATGCAGCCGTCCGAGATATAAAATTTTATCTCCCAAAGGTGGAACTTGTTTCGGTGGCAAATAGGGATTGCGAATAACTTTTATTTTTTGTTCCGGAAATCCCCAAGCGATCATTTTTTCTTTGAAAAAAGCACTGGGTGTAATAAATACATCCACATCTTGATAAATCCCTTTGAGCCAATAATAATATGCTTCCAGCGCCGCGACTTTGCTTTTGATAAACGATCCGTCAACGCATTTACCCAAAACACATTGATAATACTTATGTTTATGACAACGTTCACACAAACTGTTATTTCTAATCATTCTATGGTTGGGACACATGACTTGGACATCATGCACGGTTAATACGGTCGGAATTTTACTGCGTTTCAATTTTTTGAAAATACTGGCGGAAAGTTGGTGATAAACATTGTGCAAATGCGCAACTTCGGGTTTGCCTTTTTCTTTGAATAATAAATTTAACTTGGTTTCAACTTCGGCGGAATTGAAAAGATGCCAAAAATTATGCCAAATATTTTTTCCTCCGGTCAAATCCACTTCGGAAATAAAATATTTTTCATAAGGACTTTTCAAGTTTTGCAAATGATTCATGGAAAATTCCTGTACTTCGTTCCCCTTTTCTCGCAACCCCGCAATTGTATCAAAAAAAATTTTTTCCGCCCCGCCGCGATGATAATAAAATTTATTGGCTTGAAGTATTTTCATATCATTTTTGTAAAATAGTCGCTTGCTCTTCCCCATTTTTTTCTTTTTTACCAAGCTGATTGTAATTTTCTATTTTAAATTTGGAAAAACCGACTTGTTTAACCAATTGTTTCATTTCGTCTTTGGTAAAAACATGTATAAATCGCATAACATTTTTACCCGGTGTGGCTTTCCAACCAACATATACATCCCTTTCGTCATAACCGTTTTTTAAACACACTTCCATAGATTCTTTTATATTAAATCTTTTTTCAACTTTATCATTCAATAAATTCCAATTTAAAATTATTGCTTTTCCTCCGGGCTTCAAAATTCTTTTTACTTCAGTCAAAAATTTTAAATGATTTTCTCTACCCGGTAAATGGTGCATAGCCGCAAAACTTATCACTAAATCAAATTTATTTTTGGAATAAGGAATTTTTAAAGCATCACCGACTTTGAATTCCACTTTTCCTTTTTTTATATCCTCTTTATATTTTTTTGCTGCAATCGCAATCAATTTGGAAGAAATATCCAAACCATAATATTTTTTTATACCTCTATGCAAAAGCTCGGGGATTACCACTCCATTACCACAACCAATATCCCCTACCACCATCCCCTTTTTTGCCGCTTTTAAAATCTGAATTTTTATCGGACTGGGTTGATAACGAGAAACATCCCAATCTTTGGCGATGGTATTGTAATTTCGAGTAATATTGCGTATAATTTGTGCAGGTTTTAAAGCCATATACTATGGATAAATTAGCGGAAAAAATCATTATCAAAGCAGCTAAAATCAAAAAACCGACCATGGAAGCGCTAGATGCTATCAAGCGCGATTTTTTACGTACAAACAAAGACACTAAAGACATCCCCAAAAAATCCGACCTATTGGCAGTATACCATGAATTATTGCAAAAAAACAAGATTAAAAAGAGCGTCGTTTTGGAAAAATTACTGACTAAGCGGGCCGTACGCACACTTTCCGGTGTGTCTATCATTACTGTTTTGACCAAACCATACCCTTGTCCCGGAAAATGTATTTATTGTCCGAATGAAAAAGCCATGCCCAAAAGTTATATTTCCGACGAACCGGCGGCCGCTCGCGCTTTACAGTTGCATTTTGATCCTTACGAGCAAGTGGTTCGTCGTATAGAATCACTCCAAAAAAACGGGCATCCGACCGATAAGATAGAATTGATTGTCAAAGGCGGTACTTGGAACGCCTATCCCCTACAATATCAATATTGGTTTATTGTTCGCTGTTTTCAAGCAGCAAATAAGTCCGTAAAGTTCATAAAGCCTATAAAGTCCATAAAGTCATTGAAAGAAAAATTAATTTTAGAACAAAAGAAAAACGAAAAAGCCAAGCACAGAATAATTGGTTTAACTTTGGAAACAAGACCGGATTTTATCAATGAAAAAACCGTTTGGGAAATGCGCGAACAAGGCTGCACTCGGGTAGAACTTGGCGCGCAAACAATTGATGATAAAGTTTTAAAATTGATTAAACGCGGACACACTGCCAAGGCGATTAAAAACGCCATGCGTTTGTTAAAACTTTACGGTTTTAAAACTGATTTACATTTGATGCCTCAATTCCCCGGTTCAACTCCTGGAAAAGATCTCAAAATGATGAAAGAAGTTTTTGATAATCAGGATTATCGACCGGATATGATAAAAATTTACCCCTGCACGGTAGTAAAAAATTCCGAACTTTATAGTTGGCTGAAAAAAGGAAAATACAAACCTTATTCTGATAAAAAACTTTTGGAAACACTGATTGCTTTCAAAACCAAAGTCCCGCGTTATGTGCGTATATCTCGTCTTATCCGCGATATTCCGAGCCATCACATAGAAGCCGGCAATAAAATGACAAATTTACGACAAGTAATACAAACCGAAATGGCTAAGCGCGGGCTGAAATGCAATTGCTTGCGTTGTCGTGAAATCGGCCATAATGACGAATCAAAAATTAAAACTCCAAAACTATTTATTGATAAATATGAAGCCAGCAATGGCATGGAATATTTTCTAAGTTTCGAGGATAAAAAAAGAACTGTTGTTTTTGCTTTTTGTCGATTACGTATTGATAAAAACGGATTATTCCCCTCTTTCATACGCGAACTTCACACTTACGGACAATCTTTGGCAATAAACAGTAGAAATAAAAAAGAAAGCCAACACCAAGGATTTGGCAAACAATTGGTTGCGGAGGCAGAGAAAATATGTAAAAATAATCAAGTTAATACCTTGGCCGTGATTTCGGGCGTGGGTGTAAAAGAATATTATAAAAAACTAGGGTTTAAAGAAAATCAAACATACTTAGTTAAAAAGCTCTAAGCTCTAATATCTAAACTCTAAACAATTTCAAAATTCAAATATCAAATTATAAAACTTTTAGATATTAGATATTCAATATTGTTTAGAATTTAGAGATTAGAATTTAGAGATTAGAATTTAGGATTTATTTTTTTATTTTATGAACAAACAAAATTTATCACAATTTGACCCAGAGATATATCAAGCGATAAAGCATGAACAATCTCGCCAAGAGGAAAATCTGGAAATGATACCTTCGGAAAATTTTGTTTCATTACCCGTACTTCAAACGCTTGGATCCATTTTAACCAACAAATACAGCGAGGGCTATGTTGGTAAACGATATTATGGCGGTTGTGAATTTATTGACGAAGTGGAGCAAGCGGCCATAGATCGCGCCAAAAAGCTTTTCGGGGCAGAGCACGTCAATGTCCAGCCGTTATCGGGCGCTCCGGCCAATATCGCTGTTTATTTCGCATTATTAAAGCCAGGAGATACTGTCTTGGGCATGGATTTGGAACATGGCGGACATTTGACCCATGGGCACCCAGTCACTTATATGGCCAAAATTTTCAACTTTATCCGCTACAAGACCAATGACAAAGGTTTAATAGATTACGACCAATTACGCTCAGTAGCAATTGAAAATAAACCAAAAATTATTTTAGCCGGATATTCAGCCTACTCTCGTCATATTGATTGGAAAAAAATCAAAGAAATAGCTGACGAAGTCGGTGCTATCACCATGGCCGATATCGCGCATATTGCCGGACTTATTGCCGGAGGCCAAATGGAAAATCCCGTCCCCTATTTTGACATTGTCACCACTACTACACACAAAACTCTTCGCGGTCCCCGTGGTGGTATGATTATGTGCAAAGAAAAATTTGCCAAAGACATAGACAAAGCCGTATTCCCGGGATTTCAAGGCGGACCGCACGAAAACAATATCGCGGCCAAAGCCGTAGCTTTCAAAGAAGCACTTCAACCTGATTTCAAAGAATACGCCAAACAAATTATCGTAAATGCAAAAGTACTGGAAACCGAATTCAAAAAAATGGGATACACTATTTGTTTTGGTCAAACTGACAATCATCTTTTACTTATTGATTTGACCAACAAAAACGTTTCGGGTAAAGAAGCACAAAAAGCTTTGGATAAAGCTGGAATCACAGTTAATAAAAATATGGTTCCGGGAGAAACCAGAACCGCGATGGATCCTTCCGGTATTCGTCTGGGCACTCCGGCGCTTACTACACGCGGGATGAAAGAAGAAGAAATGAAAATTATCGCCGGGTGGATTGATGAAGCGATACAAAATAAAGATAATGAGGAAAAATTGACGGAGATAAAAAATAAAGTCGTTGAATTGAATAAAAAATTTCCACTTTATCCGGAACTAGAATAAAAGTTATAAAGTAAAAACTTTCGCCTTAGAAGGCGAAAGTTTTTTAATACTTTAAAGATTCTTCCTTAACTACTCTCTTGAATAAAAGAGAGGGAGGATAAAAACTACTCAGCTAAAACATCTTCACCATCCGATGTCGAAGTTACCGCTTCTTCAGGTAAAGAAAAAACAATCAAATCTTCCGGTAAAAAATCATAAGTCACATTATCAAAATTACTTTCGGATAAATTTACATTTACCGTTTTTATCAATCCGTAATAATTCCCCGGATCGGAAAATATTCCACAAAACAAATCCGCAAAATTTACTTCATCCAATTCAACCGTGCCACCATCACCGTTTATGCCTTTACTTTCGGTTTCATCCAAATAAAATATTTCACCGTATGGTTTGACGGTAATGAAAGAAACGTTTTTTAACGAAGCAACGGAATTGCTTAAATTCAATGCGTTTGCCCATGGGATAAAACTGTTGAAAAATCTGACATTTTCCAAAACCAAACTGCCGTTTCTGACTATCAAGCCTTGACTACGTCTTTTTCCGGAATTTAAAATTTGTCCGCGATATAAATCTGACAAAGCCAAACCCCAAGGACTTTCCACTCCGTAAGAATATTTCAAACCGGTATTTAAATACGGTTCCAAACCGACAAAGTCTACATATTTAAAAACATTCACCGCGTTATTAAAAGACATAGCTCTTTCGTAAATATCGGGCAAATATATTTTTATTCTGTCTTCCGAAGTTCCGCTAAGCGATAAATTTTTATTGGACGATATTCCGTCCAATCCTTCATAATAAAATTCCGCTCCGGGCTCAACAACAAAAGGTGTTAGAACTTCGATAATACTATGATTTAAAACCAGAGGCACTTCTCCTTTCTTTAAAATCAATTCTCCTCTGAGACTTTCATTGTAAATACCATTGACTCTGTTATTTTCCAAAACTAACCCCTCAGCTTGCCATGTTCCGCTATAGCGAATATGTAACGGATATTCTTGATAGCCGCTAATTTTAACTTTGTTCAAAACTAAATCTCCACCTTCAAGCGAAATTCCTGTATCATAAGCGTTTAAATCCGAAATTATTTCACTATCGTTTATGGAAGCAGATGAATTTCTGAATAGAGCGGCGGCCGCTCCACCGCAACCGCGCAAAATCGCGCCGCTAATCTCTATGTTTGAATTTTCCGCTTCCAAACATTCGTTTGTCGGATCAAGATATTTTTTATACATCGTACCTGCGGAAGCCAGTTGAATGTGCGGTTGCAAACGATCAAACTGTCTCATCTCAAAATTTTTCAAAACCGCAGTGGTATCGTAAAATCTCAATAAAATTCCACCCATTACTTGTTCACTCGAAGTCGACAAAGATAAGGTATCCAAAAAATCATCACCAAAACTATGATCGTAAACGGAAGTAAAAATCACTTTATTACCCTCTTCTCCCCGAATTTCAAGCTTGCCGGCCACATCTAAATTGGAATAAGCCAAAACCGTATCATAATCTTCAAAAGACGAACTCTTTATTATCGTCCCCGCTTCCATAATCAGAGTTTTACCCGATGGAACATAATAATAATCCAGGATATAAGGACTGCCTTCTTTGGTTAAAACAACTTCATCTTCAATCTGATCGCCTGACAAATAATTATATTCCCGATTTATCATTGGCACGCTTGTGGCAATTTGCGTCCAAGTGGAAGTATTTTCAACATTATCTATAGCTCGAACACGAAATTCATAATTACCGCTTCTATTCGTTGTGTAAACAAAAGAAGTTGAGGATATCAGAGGAAACAAGCCGGACCAAACTGTACCGGTATTTATCTCGCCTTCAAAACTTACAGGCAACGAAGTTGTTTCTGTGGAAGAAAATGTCAATGTAATTTGCGAAGTGGAAGTATTTTGAATCAATTCCAAAAATAAATTCGGCGGTTCTATAAAAGTATCACTAACCGGTTGTTCAAAAGCGGGCAAATTGTTTTCTCCGTTTGGAGAACTGCGAAACACCGGATATTCTTCAAAAATTTCCTCAGAAGAAGAATTTATTGTCGACGTCGCGACAGTATCTGTAATCAAAATTTCGGATTCAGCTTCATTTTTATTTTCTTCTTCGGCACTTGCTTCAGGTATAAACTCTTCCGGTTGTATTTCTTGATTTTGCTTAGCTAATTCCTGAATATTTTCTTTGGTTTCTTTGAGTTTTTCCAAAATATCACCTCCGAATTCCACGGACGGAGCAATGGTTTTTTCCATAACATAACCTTCCGCATTTTGACGCACAGACGGTAATTCGGGATTGGATAATGAAAATAATATTTTTTCCCACCAAGACATTTGGTCATATTGCATTTCCGCTTTTTTCGCTTCAGCTTCAGTAATAAATAATTTTATCAAACCTGAACTGTAGGAAATGGCTTGGGGAATGAGATTTTTGGAATAATCGATTAAAACCAAGTTTGTGTTTAAAGGATCTACTAAATTTTCTTTTAGCAAAGAACTTTCTTTCCAATCAACGTCCATTCTGCCTATATAAAGTAATTTTTCTGTTTTTATATTTTCAAAAACTCCATATAAATTACCTTGGCTTTTAATAGTGCTTTGAATTTTGCTTTTAATTGTAATATATTTATCACTTTCAATTGTTCTATCAGAATAAAAATTATTATTAGAATATTCAGCCAATTCTCTGAAAGCTTGATCTAAACTATTTATTTCTTTAAATTCATATTGAAGTAGTGGTCTGATATCATCCCAATTATTTTTTACAAAACTTTCATAAGAATCTCCCGGGTGAGCGCTGTTGCGAGTGTGCGCAGGCACTGCCATATCGGAAAGCAGATGGATAGCATGCCCCAAACCCAAAAAAGCTTTTTCTTTGTCTCCTCTAGCATAATCATCCAAAGCTCTTTGCCAACTCCTATCGCCTATGGAATATTTTATTTGCTCATACGGGCTTTGTAACCAAACCGGAGCAATCGGAAAAATCGGAAATTGTTCGCCAAAAACAAAATCGCTAAAACCTACGTTGTAAACAGGGTCAAAGAAATGATTAAACCAACGGATGGGTGCATCCTCTTCTCCGGCGCCTCGGGTAATATAGTTTATTTGTTCATTGGTAATTTTTATTTCATTTTGACTATTATAAAGTTCTGTAGCCAAATTAGCGATATTGGGATGAGCAACAGTATGATCATAAGCCAAAACCGGTTGATAACTAAAAAACAGAGCGAACATAAGCCCTGCAAAAAATAAAAACTTTCCCCTCCTTAACATAATTTTAAAATTATTTATTTATTGATTGTTTGTTGCAGATTCTTCGGCTTCGCCTCAGAATGACAGTTTATTACTCCCCGATTAATTGATTATATAAATCATTCCATTGAGAATTTTCTTGTTCTATTAGTTTTATTTTTTTAATTCTCATCCACCCTTTAATTTGTTTCTCTCGATAAATCGCATCTTCAATATTTCCAAAATATTCATAATAAACCAATTTTGAACATTTATACTGTTCTGTAAACCCTTCTTTTACTTCCATTTTATGTTCTTCCACCCTTCTAATTAAATCATTAGTTACACCTGTATATAAGACACGACTAATACTAGCCATGATGTATACGTAATAATTATGATGTTTCATAACTTTTTACTGTCATCCTGAACGAAGTGAAGGATCTGTAAGTAAGATAAATCTTTGAGTTAAAGTCATTGCTAATTACAGATTCTTCGTTTCACTCAGAATGACAACTAATTCTATTTTAGAACGACTCAATTAACCAAACACCTTGAAGATTTTTTTGAAAAGTAAAAATTTGACCATATTTTACGCCATCTTTTTCAATAAAATAAGAGTAGGTCTTCTTACTATCAAAATCAGCTTCTGGTTTTATTATTTCTATATCTTTAAGCATTTTTGCATATCTATCAATACTCTTAATTCTTTCTAGCTCTTTTTTAAAAACAACTTGTTCACTCTTTGCTACGCAACATTCCACTGCCTCGTCTATATCCCCTTTTTTCAAAGCTGTTATAAATTTAGCATGGGTTTGTTCCGGAGTTTGAGTGGTAGCCACACCTTCCAAAGGTTCTTGTTTATACATCTTCCCCATCTCCTCCATCGTATACATCCTATAAGGAAATTTATCTTGTGCAAAACCCATTTTCACATAAATTTGCGACTGTGCGTACCAAAGCCAAGCACCGATTAAAATTAAAACAACGATTAAAACGCTGATAATGGTTATAATGATTTTGAATGTTTTAGACATAAAAAAATTTTAGATTATTGCAAGATTACTCCAATCCTTGCACGTATTGTTTATATACTTCCCTGGTATCTATTTTACTTTGGGGAGAATTTTTTAATTGCGCATAATAGCTATATAAAACAATGTCAGTAAAAATCAAAACTGCTATCAAACACAAACTAAGAGCTATGTATATTTTTTCTTTTTGACTCATAAAATAATTATTAATATCAATAAAAATATTATAACATAGATAAAAAAAATAATCACTCGTTTCACACAAATGATTATTTTTCTCCCTCATCTGCGTGCAGGTGAGGGGCTCATCCCGCCTATGGCGGGAATCGCTTCCTTTGTATGCTAAAAAAAATAATTTCGACATTACGTCGAAATTATTTTTCCTTCCTTAGTAATATTATACACCAAAAAATCTTTTCTTTCTAAAATCTTTTGTGGATAAGTTTACCCTGTTAAATAATTTTTGTTAAAAAATTAGCGCGAAGCGCTATTTAACAGGGTGAATAAAACAAAACCCCGTCCCCTCACCTGCACGCAGATGAGGGACTTGCGCAGATAACAAAACCCCGCCCTTGCGGGCGGGAGTTTTGTTTTACCAATTGTATTAACTGATAATTAAATCAGGTTAGTATTTTTTGGTGTTAGCAATAGGTAATGTGAAGATGTATTCTGCGTTGCCTGGGTTATTACCAGCAACGAAGTATTCAGCCCACAAGATGTTATTGCTACCAGAACCTTTTTCCAAAGACAAACCGTAAGTGGCATCAACGGCAACGCCGGAGGTGTCAGCTTTAACAGTATAGGTCTTGGTGGTTCCTTTTCCAACTACCAACGGAGTAGCAGACATATCGAATACTAAACCGGAGGTAATATCTTTTTTCTCTGTAGAACCTTCATAAAGTTTGAAGTGAGAAACAGAGGAAGTAGCTGTACCAACTTCAACCACAGTGAGAGATGTAATATATACATCTTCATTGGCATCAGCGGTAACAGTGAATTTCAAGACTTCTTCTTGGGTTTGTTGGCTACCTGTAGATCCTAAAGACACAGCGGCCAAAGTCGGCATGGTCTTGCGGATTTGCATGTTGTTGCCATAAACATCCAAAGATTTGGTCAATTCAGTGCCAGCAGAACCTTTGTATTTCAAAGATTTCAAGTTAGCTCTGAAAGTAGAACTGCTTTGATCAGCTGTATCAATGGTGTTCAAAACAACTTTCAAGGTAACGGTTTCATTGCTGTTAGCAGCAACGATTAACGCGTTGGTGTTGATCTTGATAGTTGTAGAATTGTTCAACATGAAATCAGTACCGATCAAGGTAGTACCTTTGTACAATTTCACAGCAGACACTCTGGAGTCAGACGGCAAAGTGGAGGAGTTGACGATAGTCATCTCAGTGATATTGGACAAATCATCTTGAGAGGTCAATTTGAATTGAGCAACTTCGTGTTCAATACCGGATTTAGCCAATATGATAGAGGCATCTCTGGTATCGGCACCAGCAGCTACAGTCAAAGTGCCAGAGTCAATAACGATTTGATTTACAGTAGTACCTGTTTTAGCAGACAAGGATTTACCACGGCTGTCTTGATTGTTGAAAGTCAAAACAGTAGCGATAGAACCAGTGGCAGCGGTGTCAAAGGAAGCTTTAACTTCGAAAGATTTGATTTGATCTTTGTTGATGACAACATTGAGGCCGGAGAAAGCAGCACCACTTGCATTGAAATCGCGAGTAGAACCAACTTGTACTCCGTCAGCAAAGATTTTCATGTCATAAACGGAAGAATCAGCAACTTTTGTACCAGAACCACTGTTAGCGGCAGCTTCGATGGAAGTGATAGTGACAGCGTCATTTTCAGCTTTCACATTGAATTTGCCGATTACAACGTCAGATGTTCCATAAACGATCTTGCGATCAGTGGAATAACCGTCGTTGCGAGAAACTGTCAAAGCAGCGCCTTCGATGGAGATGATAGCGCCATTCGGGCTACCATTGATATCACCGGAGGAAACACTGTTGCCAGAAGCGACATATTCCGGAGCTTCGCCATTGACGAAGTTTCCGCCAGTAACAAAGAATTTGATATTGGCAGCGGAAGTAGCATCGGTTTTAGCATCAACAGTAATTTTGAGTTCGTTGTCACCTTTATTGAAAGTAACAGCGGATTCAATTTCTTTAATACCGGTATTTGCATCAGGATCAAAAGATCCGAGCAAGAAACCGTTCATATAAACTTTAGCGTTTTGGAAAGAAGAAGTGACAGAAGTACCTGTCCATTCTACTTTTACGCCATCAGCTTTGATAGCTTCGTCAGCGCGAACATTGGCCAATAAAGATACAGAACCAGTGGTACCTTTGATAACATCGGTATCAGCAGGTTGAGTGGTCTTTTTGGTAATGGATAAAGCGCCAGAAGTGATATTGACGTTGTTGGTATCGGTATCCTTTGTTACAGCAGCGCCAAAACCAGTGGATTTCTCAATGATAGAGATATCTTCGGTTTTGTTCACCAAGAATGTAAGAGAAGGAGTAGAAGCGTTTTCTTTGGCAACGATATCACCTTTTACTTTGAAGGTCATGGTATCGCCTTTTTCAATCAAAAGACCACCATTGTTCAAAGTGAAGGTAATGTAACGACCATCGATAACACCGTAACCAGAAACCATAGCGCCAGCTTTTTCCAAATAGACATTGGTCAAAATTTTGGCCATATCTTCATTTCCAGTGTTTCTCAACATAATGGATTTGAAGATGATGTCTTTAGAAGAAGTAGCTGTTTGTTGAACATCAAAAGATGCCAATTCAGCAGCTGTATCTCCTACTTTCGGAGCTTTAGCTGAGGTGTTGAAATCAACATAAGCTGTAGCTACATCGTAGCTAGTAAAGCTCATCAAGTTACCGAAAATCGGGAAAGAACCAGCAACAGTAACACCACCAGCGGAAACTGCAGTAGCTGCAGAGATTCCGAGAGCGCCATTACCAGCAGCAGCGTTCAAAGAAGCCACGATTTCCAAAGTAACAGTTTGACCAGCCGGGATGTTTAATACCGGAGAGAAGGTCAAGTTAACTTCGTCAGAACTATTCATGTCAGCTTGAGAAGAGACGCGAGCGCCATTTTTCTCAGCCCATACGCTGCCAGCAGTGCCAGCAAACATATTGTAATCACTCAAACCAGTTCTTTTAACGGTAAGAGCATCGACATTAATAGCGTTGTCAGAACCAGCGGTTAAGTTCACTTTAACGAACGGAACGCGGGTACCGTTTTGCGGAACGCTAGCAGCAGCCGGAGTATCCATAGCTAAGGAAACGGTTAATTTTCCAGAAGCTGTTGGGATTACCGGAGCGGCAGTTCCAAGACGACTAGCGATAGTCGGTACTTCAGCTGAAATGGCAGCTCCCATAGTCAAACCGGCGATAGCGCTGGTCGGAAGGGTGCGAACATAAGCAGCTTTGAAGCGGTTGGCAGTCATACCAGCGGCATCTACTTCGCGCAACACTTTACCAGTGTCTACGAAATAAGTTTTTCCATCAACTTTTACTAAAGCACCCGGATAAACGGAAGCTTCGGTAATAGTGGTGGTGTCTTTGGTATAATATGGCCATTCGGACAAGCCGATAATTTTCACTTTGTAAGTAGCACCAAAGATAGCTTTAGCAGCAGCATCGGTGATAGGATACAAAACATTGTTTAAACCAACTACATACAAGGTATCGGAACTCAAGTATTTTACTACTTCAGAACCATTGCGATAAAACACATGATACGGAGCTGCAGCAGGTTGCATCAAGCTGTCGAAACAAGCTTGAGAGATGGTCTTATAGTATTTGCTATAAGCTTCATCAGCATTCCAGGATTTGAAAACGTCGCCATCAGAAAAATAGCGATATTTCAAGTTGTTATCCAAGACATAGATAGCCGGTTTGCCGGATACTTTGATCATGTCACCAGCGACCAAAGTCGGGCAACTTGTATCCATAGCGTTAGCTACGGAAGGAACCAAAGTGGCAACGCCGAGAGACCACAAAATTGTAGTCATCACTACGCCCATGGTAAAAATTTTCTTCAAGTTCATAATTTAGTTAATAATTATAGTTTCCGCATTTCTACGCGCCCGACAAGCAGGGTTAGAAAAAATCGGAACTTTTTGTCTGACGACCTAAGACATATGCCCTTAGTCCGCCAAACGCACAATACCGTGCGAGTCCGTATGGACCCTCGACCTTGATAACAACGGCTAATTGACTTAGGAATCCCCCTCCAGTATGAAGACAAATTAATTATCTGCAAGCTGGAAGGGATTGGATAAGCCAATGGTGAATTAAAATTTTCTTTGTCATTCTGAGTCGTAGACGAAGAATCTGTAACAAGCAATTAACTTACTTACAGATCCTTCCCCGCCCCAAGGCGGGTCAGGATGACAATTTACTTTTTTAAGGTACTCGTTCCTACTGTAGTAGACGTTCCGGTCGGCGTGGTTGTTACAATCACTGTGGTTGACGCTGTCGGAGTGCTAGTGACTATCACTTTAACATCAGCAGTGGAGGTGGCACTTTGACCGGCTTCCACTTTTTCTTTGACAACTTCTACGACCGGAGGTAAAACTATTTGCACATTATTTACAGCCGTATCAATAATTTTTTCCACGGTCTTGTTTACTTCGTTTACTTCTTTTACCATATTCAAAACACCGGCCAGATTATCATCGTTCAACATGTTTTGCAATTCGTCAGTTTTCAAATCCGATGCTTTGATAACTTCTTGCGTTTGTAAAGCGGCTTGTTTGGTAGTACTGGCAACACTGGCTATTTTTTGTTGTATATCCAAAGATGAAGAAACAGAAAAAGCCGTACTGCTATTGCTTTCCAACCCTCTCATTTCGGATTTAACCGCTTCTACCACATTACTTACTCCAACTAAACTTTCAGTTTTCAATAATGTTTCACTAATGGTATCTTTTACCGCTTCATCAAGCATTTGTTTAACCTCTTCTTTACTAACCGAATTATCTCCTTCCAAATGTTTAGTAACAACAACTTCCACGGTTTTTACCGCAACGTCTTTAGCTAAATCTTTAACTTCAGAAATGGACTGAACGACGTCCTTATCAACAGTGGAAGTAGCTATCAAAGCCAAATCGGCTTTTACTTCTCCCAAAACAATTTTTACTTGATCGGTATTTTTTTTAACTTCTTTGAGATCATTGGCAGCCAAAGCAACTTGAGATTTTTCATCCAATTTGGAAGTCAAATTATTGATTTCATTTTTTAAATCTTCAACCGTTTCGGAAACTCTTTCAACTTTTTTCGGATCTTGACTTATGGAAACTTTTTTTATTTCATTGGCGCGACGTTTGGCGAATTCGGCATGCAATTTTGTCTCAGCAGTATCATTTCCTAAAATGGAAGCTGTTGCCATTTGTGTTTTTTCCACAACTCTTTTGGCTCCATACAAAAAATCTCCCGGCAAACTTTCATAAGCGGCGTCTACGGTAGCTATCCAGCCGGATGTTCCGACCAAAGCCACTATCAATAACACAGATAATGGTTTTACTACATTTAACATGATTCCTTCACCCAAAAATACAGACATTCCAATCCAAAAATTTTCATAAGCAGTATGTCTTTGGGGGACAATATTATTTTTGATTTGAGACAGCAAAATCTCACGGTTTTGTTTCAACCATGTTTCAGACGGCGCAGCGTCATTATGTTTTAATCCTTTAAGTTGTGAGATCAATTTTTTTGACATAACTATTTGTCATCCTGAACACAGTGAAGGATCTGTAAATAAGGTAAATCTTTAAATTAAAATATTGCTTTTTACAGATTCTTCGTTTCACTCAGAATGACATTTTGTCTATTCTGTCCCTGTTAAACTTTTTAATTTTTTTAAAGCACGATGAAGTGTGACTCGAACTGCGATACTTCCCTTTCCGGTTATTTCAGCGATCTCTTCTATCTGTAACTCATCGACATAACGCAAAGTCAAAACTTCTTGATATTCCAATTTTAATTTTTTAATAGCTTTTATCAAATCTTCGGCTTCTAATCCTATATTTAGATCTCTTTCACTTTTTCCTTCATCCCCAGGCTCCATACCCTCGGGTAAAGAAGATAAAAATATTGTTTCAGATTTAACGGATTTACTGCGATAAAGATCTATAATGCAATTTCTGGCTATCTTATAGAGAAGACCACTAAAACTTTTAAGCTCTTTATTTTCATTTATATAATTCCAAGCTTTTAAAAATACTTCCGATGTTAAATCTTCGGCTTCTTCGCGACTATTAACTTTGAAATAAACAAAACGATAAATTCGTTTGGCGTATATATCATAAAGAGCCGCAAAGGCCTCCGGGTCTTTGTGAGCTTTCAATTTATAGATAAGTAAATTTTCAGTAATACTGCTCAACATCTTAGTAGACGTAAATAATGAAGAAATGTTACACCTCCGTAAAATAAGCCTTTAGTGTATCATAGGGCAAGCCCTATTTTCTTTTAATTAAATTGAATACAAATTGTGTTCAATTTAGCAAATTATAGCAAAAAAACATAGCCGATCTTCTCCTAACAAATCAGCCCTTTTAATGATACAAATAATACCATAATTTGATTTGCCCGTCAATGAAAAAAGGTGTATTATAAAACAAGAATAAAAGATTGAAAAAATAAAAGATTTAAAGATTATGAATTTAAATAAATTTTTAAAACATTTTTTTGAAAAAAAATACTTTGGTATTTATAGGCACGCTAAAAAACTGTTTATTTTTGATATTTTTTTGCTAACATTAGCTATTTTTTTATTTGGAAGCGCACTTTTTTGGTTTTTATGGCAACCAAGCATAAAATCTCAAATAGAGATAGAATTCTCTTATTCTAGCGAAAAAATCATTAGCGGACAAGATTTGGATGTAATTATTAACTACAAAAATAATAGTGAGTTAGAGTTAAACGACTCTATTTTGGCTTTATATTTACCACCTGGTTTTTCGCTTAATAAAGATAAAAACAACCAAATTTTAGAAAAAAATACGATAAACCTCAGTACTATTCCCGCTGGTGGAAGCGGAAAACTGACAATTTCTGGAGAAATAGTTGGAAATACACTAGAAAATGACAAGATTTTGGCTGTATTAACATATAAAATAGGAAAAACCAAAAAAACTGAACAAAAAAAAGAACTTAGTTTTATTGTGTATTCAGGTTCTTATCTCAAAAGTGAACTTTTCATACAAAACTCCGCATTCCCGGATAAAAATGTTCCCTTTACAATTAAATTGTCTAATTTAAGCCAAAAAAAATTGAACGATGTTTTTATTGCACTGCCTGAATATGCTAAAATAAGCGAAAAAAATACTTTTGACCTTCTTCCTGGACAAGAGCTTATTTTGAACGGAACAGCTAATATTCCAAAAACTTTGGGCATTCTCCCCTTTTCTTATTCTGTTTCCAGAAAATATAATAACGCAACTTTCATTCAACAGTCTGAAAAAAATTCTTTGGAAGTGTTAAGTCCGAAAATAGGGTTAAAAATAATTCCCAAAACTATCAATTCATATATTGAACAAGGTAAAAATTTACCGATTGATATTATTTTTGAAAATCTTTCAGGAAATATTTTGCAAAATCAAAAAATTATTTTGAAAGACAAAAATAATATTTTAGATCTTTCTGCCGCAGCCGCGCAAAACAATATTTCTTACTCCGAACAAGGTTTGATTATCGATGCAACAGCAAGAAAAATTTTTGTTGATGATACAAATTTAAAATCAGACAGATTTGGTCTTGAATTAAAAATTAAGGATAATGCCGGCTTTGTTTCGTCAAATCTTGTTTTGGTTCCGGAATTTTCCGCCACTTTATCTAACAGCAACATTGCTTTTACTTCCACAGGAAATGAATTGGATTTAAAAATTTTAGCCGGTATCTCCGCTACAGCATCGGCTCATTATTACACGCCTGAAGGTGATCAAGTCGGACGAGGTCCTTTACCGCCGCAAGTCGGACAAAATACCAAATATTGGATATATTTGGATATTAAAAACGGGGCCAATCAATTGTCTAATTTTGTTTTTTCCGCACAAACCGGACCCTTTACTATCCCCGGAGAAAAACAAAGTGTAAACTATGGCGATAAACTTCTTTTTGAAAAAAACTTTATTTCATGGCGAAAAGAATCGGTAGAATCGTTTAATGTTTTCGGATTGTATTTTGAAGTTTCTTCAACACCGCAAACACCAGACATTGGAAAAGAAATAATTTTATTACAAAATGCAAAAATTGAAGCCACGGACACAGTGACCGGTAAAAAAATAAAGATAGATTTGGAACCGATAACAAACAAACTTTTACCGGAAGACAAAGGAAGTGAGGTTGATAATAAAGTGATAAACTAATTACTATTCAGCAAACAATAATACATAAACACAGGGCTGATACCCTGTGTTTATTTTTACGCCCGAAAAAGGTTATTGTAATATCTTGATCACACTATAAATCGCAGCAACACTAAATACAACCAAAACAGGAACTACCAAAAGCCAGTAATATTTCAAACCATATCTGTCTGCCGGTAAATCTCCTTTTTGTTTAGCGGCTGTAAATATCAATACGCACAAGATAGCTTCAATACTGATAAACAAACCTCCGACCACATCTAATACTTCAGCAAAAGAACGCAGCCCTAAAGCAAACAATAAGATCGGAATAAAAATAACTGCTACTTCCGCAAGTGTTTTGTTTACCCCATGATCCCAAACAAAAGATTGTTTCAATGCTATACCAATCCCCATAAAACCCGTACCCATAGCCAAAGCGGCGAATAGATTAAATAAAACAGCTATAAACGGTCCAAATTGTCGGCTTAGCCCTACAGTGGCCACTTCGGTAATATTCTGTCCACTAAAGCCTACTGTAGCCGCAACAAACAACAAATAAACACAAATGGGTATTAAAGTTCCTATAATAATAGCTTTTTTAAAATGTTTTTGACTACCTGGCAACAATGCATGGGCTTCCACTATAGCCGGACTGGCATGCAAAGCAAATAATACCACTCCGTAAGGCAAAAATAAATTTACCGGATTAAAATAAGCTAAATTTTCAAAATTAAATTTTTTTAGCAAAAAAATCGACAAACCTGTAATGATAAAAATGACTCCAAGACTCAACCATTTCTCGACTTTTTTGATTGTTTGTAAACCAAACCAAACCATAACACTTCCAAAAACCCAAAATAAGACACTCCAAAAAGCCGGCATTCCGCCGAAAAGAGCTGCTAAAACTTCACCCTCGCCGATAATATAAGCCAGGAGTACTCCATAGCTGCTCAAAATAATAGTTATTGATAAAATTATTTTAGCCCAGCGTCCCAAATATTTCCCAGCAAACCCCGCTAATTGTAATTCTTGATTTGTACGAATGGAAATTTCTCCAAGCATTAAATTTAAAAACATCATTACCAACCCCAAACCGACTATATAAAGCAACCCTGTTATCAAACCTACTTGTGCCACCACATAAGGCAAACCCAAAACTCCGGCACCTATAGTCATGCCGGTAATCATGAAAATAGCCTCCCCTACCGAGGCTTGTGTTTTATAAACTCCTTGATGTAAAATTATTTCTTCTTTTTTAAGATTATACATAATATGAATATTATACATCATTTAAAATTCCTTGACAAAAAATAAATTTTTAAATTAAAAAAATAATTGTCCCAACACTCTTATTCCATCACTACTCCAAATATTGAGTTGCTTAGTGTATACAAAAAACACTCGTTAAGGAGTGCTTTTTTTATGTACACGCTGAGGGATTCGAACCCACGACCCCCTCGGTGTAAACGAGGTGCTCTAACCAACTGAGCTAAGCGTGCATAAACGTGTTTAATATTATAAACAAACAAATATAAAAAGTCAAGACTAAAAAACCTCACCGTTTCCGGTGAGGTTTTTTATTTTATCTAATTCTTATTTCAAAGTGACTTTACCGCCAGCTTCTTCAATTTTCTTTTTCATTTCATCAGCTGCGTCTTTTTTGACACCTTCTTTAATATTTTTCGGAGCTCCATCAACCAAAGCTTTAGCTTCAGCTAATCCCAGACCGGTAATTTCTTTTACTACTTTGATAACGTTGATTTTGTTGGCACCGGCATCGGTCAATTCAACGTTGAATTCGGTTTTTTCTTCAGCGGCAGCGCCACCGGCAGCCGGAGCAGCAGCCATCATCATGGCCGGAGCGGCAGCGGAAACTCCGAATTTTTCTTCCAATACTTTGACCAATTCGGCCAAGTCCAAAACGGACAATTTTTCGATTTGTTCCACCAAAGATTTAAACTTTTCCGGAACAACTACATTTTTTTCTTCTGACATAGTTTTATAAATTAATTACGCTTTCGCGTTTTTGATATTGTTTAATACTGAAACCAAACCTCGTAAATTACCGGCTAATACATTAACAAATCCGGAAACCGGAGCGTTAATAGAACCGACCAATTTACCCAACAATTCTTGTTTACTCGGCAAAGCAGCCAAGCTTTTTACATAATCTCCGGCAATAAATTTATTTTCCAAAATACCGCCGTAAATAGAAACTTTATCGTTGGTTTTGGCAAAAGTGGCGACGATTCTGGCCGGAGCGACTTCATCCAAAGGGCTGACAAAAGTGGCAACGCCACCTTCAAAAGTTTTCGGATTAATATCGTTCAAACCGAGTTCTTCACAAACTTTGCGCAATAAGGTTTTTTTGGCCACCGTTACACTCACTCCTTCTTTACGACATTTTTTGCGTAAATCTTCGGACTGAGAAACTGTTAAGCCTTGAAAGTTGGCGAACACAACAGCTTTCGCTTTTTTGATATCTTCTCCCAAACTTTCAACTACAACCTTTTTTTGTTGTTTTGTTTTTGGCATAAAAAAACTGTGGTTTTTAACCACAGACACAAGTATCTTCGACCTGGTCCTTTTTTAGGACGAGATTACCTCGGTAGCATATTTAACTCCATAAGGAGAGCTACTGTCTATGGTGCGATTATTATAACAGAATCTATATTTTTGTCAAGTACCCCTACTTTACCAAATAAAAAAGGGGTGTGTTGCCACAACCCCTATTTGCGATTCGCCAGAATTTTACTCAAGCTGTCCGGTTGAATCCCGTCAAAAACAGGGTATTCACCCGGAAAACTCTCCGCCCCCTTCCGGAAGACTTCACCGTGCCAGTCGCTTCCTCCGGTCACAATTAACCGATATTTCCAGCACATGTGATAAAGGGTCAGGGCTTGACTCGCCTTAATTCCAGGATAAAACACCTCCAGACCATCGATTCCAGCTCGACGCATCTTTCGGAAATTTTCCCCGAGATGACTCACTGTCATTTGGGTGTAGTATTCATTGAGCGTCCATATAGGATGTGCCCAAATGGCCAGTCCACCGGAAAGATGAATGAGTTTTATCACCTTTTTTATTCCCGGTTTTTTTCTCGGGAAATAAGCTGAGCAACCTTTGCCCAGATATTTGGAGTAAAAATCATCATCAGAGAAAATTCTTTCTCTCTCCAGCCGTTCACTGTTTTTCGGGTCAGCCAAGATAGCTTGAACTATCAATAGTCGTCCGAATGTTTCAGTAAACTTCTTTTTCTCCCACAGAAGAGAAAGTTCCAAAGACCAACCCAACTCAATCAATTTTTGAGCTGTTTTCAAAGCCCTTTCTTCCTGTTTTTTCTTCTCTTTTTCGAAAAAATCTTTCAACAAATCCTGTCTGGTAAATCCATAAGCAAGGATATGATAATCGATTTTCCCGACTCTGGCCGTGATCTCACACCCTTTGATAAAAATCATTCCCAATTGTTCAGCTGTTTCCTGTGCAGCCTGGATATGGGAAAGGGTGTTATGATCTGTTACTGATATTTCACGCAAGCCGAACTCGGCCGCGATTTTGACTACTCCTTCTGGCGAAAACTTGCCATCGGAGCAGCGCGAATGCAGGTGGTAATCCACCTTAATCGGCATAAACATGCTCCGACTCCATCTAAAAAATTGTTAAAATTCTGGTTTTTAAAAGAACTCTTTGACTTCTCACAATAGCACAAAAAAACAAATTAGTCAAGGGTTAGAAGTTAGCCAATGATATCAAAAAAACCGCCTAATTTGGCGGTTTTTTTCTTTAATTGATGACAGTGCCTTTTATCTTTTTATCCCCTATCGCCTTTTTGACCTCTGTCAAATTATCGCCTTTGACAAACAATACTTTCATTTTATTTTTTCGCGCCAAAGCGGTAGCAACAGGATCAAACGGCACATTGGCTCCGGGAACCCATTTGGTGCCGACTATTTTTTGAAATTCCACCCAACCTACGCTTTCCAATTTTTTTGCGTCTTTATTTGTACGAGGATCTTTGTCATAAACATAATCTATATTGGAAAGATTGATAACCGTATCAGCTCCGTATTTTTTGGCCAAAAGTACCGCATCGTAATCTGTGGAAAAACCTGGTTTCCAACCGGCTGCTATCATCACTTGGGTAGTCCACTTCTGTGTTTTGGTAGGATCGATAACCAATTCAAAATGGGCATTTTTACCGAAAAGAGCCTGCATCAAACGAGCGTTGAGTCTGGTAGAATAAATACCTATCCAATCCAAATCCACAGTTTGTAATTTACCGGCATTTTTAGCAACTCCTTGATAAAGACGCGCCGTATTTCCTCCGCCGCAAACCAAGATAAATTTATAATCTTTTTTAAAACTGAGAATCATTTTGACAAAACTTCGTAAAAATTTCGGATCAAATCCCGTTTTAGGAATAATAATAGAACCACCAAGCGAAATAACAATTGTTTTCTTCATATATTTTTTATTTCGTACTTTCGTATTTTTTTGTACGTTCGTACGTAATTAAATCAATTAATCCTTTTATCCAAATCATATTAACTTTCATCGCTTCTTGCAAAGAAGTGGATCCCATAGTTTCTATGGTTACACTGTAAGGAACTCCAAAGCGATAAAAGAGATCCGGCAAGGTTCCGTCATGTCGAACTATGAAACCGTTTTTATCCGACATCATCGCTTTTTCAAGACATTGGGAACGATCTCCGTTTGTATCAACTTCGCAAAAACCGGCGTCAATCAACTTATTTTTATAAAGCGGAACAATATTTTTTACTCCGTTGATTATTTTGGAATAAACACTTAATTTACCAAAAGAATAATGATAAGCCGCTGGAATCGAATCACTGATATAATCTTGATGAATATCCAATAAAGCTTTAACTTGCAACAATGGTTCTTTTTTCAATAAACGATGCATTGTTTTTGTTTCAAGCGGCAAATTTTTGGATATATCGCTCGACCAATGCCAAGCTTTATAATTATTACTATTTTTTATATCATCCAAAAAAGTTCCGTCGGCCATTTCATAACGCAAAAAATCATTGTTCCCCAAATCCCCTTCGCTCTCATCGATATTATATCTGGTCATTTGTGAAAAACCAGAAGGATTGCACAAAGGATAAATAATTAATTTGATTTTATTTTTTTTCGCATAGCGAAAAATTTCTCCCAATTGATTAAGGATGGTAAGCGGTCCGGCCGTTTCTTCGCCGTGAATTCCCGCGGTAATAAATAAAATAGGGTCTTCGGACTTAATTTCTCTGGAAGCTATCCGCAAAAAAGGAAAGGTTCCGTTTTTATAAACCATTTTATACGAGCTCAATTTAACACCTTTTATTCTGCGGGCTCTTTGACGCAAGGTTTTGATATATTCGTTTATATCATGACTATAATATAAACTGATTTTACCTCTTTTTCGCTTCATAATAATTTGCGAGGTTTTTTATATTTTTATTATCTATACGAGATTTTAAATCAGCACAGTGCACAGCTTTATTGGCTTTAAACAAACTCGGGGTGCGATAAGCTGTTTTACCTTTTTGCGCTCGATTGCTCGCATAATTTTTCATATTCGATATAACGACTTATTTATTCAATACAATATTAATAAACCAACCGATAATAGTCATAGCCAAAGCGCCCCAAAAAGCCGGCAAAAATCCCGCTACATAAAAACCTTCCACCAACCAACCTACGAGCCAAAACATTAAAGCGTTAATCACAAAAGTAAACAATCCCAAAGTTACTAAGTTTATCGGCAAAGTCAATAATAAAACTACCGGACGAATAAGCGCATTTACCAAACCAAGCACTAAAATAACAATTAAAGCCCGACCAAAACCGGAAATACTAACTCCGGGCAAGTAATAAGCTAATAGTATCAAAGCCGCGGAATTTAAAATCCAACTAAAAATTGTTTTCATATAAATATATTATTTTTTTATTATTCAAATTATAATTATCAAAAACCCACCAATAAATTAACGATAAAATTTATAATCGGAAAAATCAAATCAAACAAAAACAAAACAAACACAAGCAAGATAATAAAACTGTTTTTTTCCAACAAATTAATAAATTTTTCATTTCCGGGAGGCAATACGGCATAAAGAATTTTTGAACCGTCAAGCGGAGGAATCGGCACTAAATTAAAGACCATCAATAAGACATTGGCGTAAACTATCACATACAGATATTGGGTTAAATTTGTCACAGGTAAAAATCTGATCAGTAAAGAAAAAGCCAATGCTAAAGAAAAATTAGATAACGGACCGGCCAAAGCCACTAACGCCGGTCCCCATTTTTGATTTTTCAAATTATACGGATTATAAGGAACGGGTTTGGCGTAAGCAAACAAAAACTTTCCGGCGCTTAGCACGGAAAGCAATATTGGCATAACCAAAGTCCCCCACAAATCTATATGAGCTTTCGGATTTAAAGTTAGCCTCCCGGCATAACGAGCCGTGGGATCACCAAGTCTATCAGCCATCAATCCGTGAGCGTATTCATGTATAATCGCCGACGGAACTATCACCAAAAAATAAAACAAAATTGACATCCATTGCATAAATATTGACAAATTTCTTAAACTTGTTTATAATATTTTTACCTATTATAAAACATCTAAATCAATTTAGCAACAAAAATATGAGCAGAACTTGCGCTTTATGTGGAAAAACCGCGGCGCGCGCCAATCATGTCTCCCACGCCAAAAACAAAGTCCCCCGCCATCAAAAACCTAATTTGCAAAAAGTTGATATGGCCGGAACTTCCGTTAAAGCTTGCACGACATGTCGCCGTACGCTTAAAAAAAATTCCAAATAACACTAAAAAACTCTCCTTAAATCGGAGAGTTTTTTAGTGTTCGCCACTGAGGTTAAAACATGTCCCTAAATGTATAGGTGGTAAGTCGCAAGTTTAACCCTCGGGCCAAACAGATATTGACAAACCTTCACATGTTTTTTGTAGAACAGTTTTACCTCATTGGTGAACATATATATGATATCACAAAATAAATAATCGGTAAATAAAACAAAAAACCTCTCTAAAAAGAGAGGTTTTTTGTTTTATTCGAGAATTCCATCAAGATTTACATCGTATAATATTTGCTCTGAAACCAAACGATAATTTATCAACTCTTTTTCATCAAACCAAATTTTTATTTCACGTAACGCTTCTTCAGGCTTATCTGAACAATGAATCAAATTACGCACGGCACGATCATCAACACCGGCCAAATCATAAGAATCCAAAGTTAAATCTCCTCTGATAGTTCCGACATCTGAAGTTGCCGGTTCGGTAGCTCCGACTAATTTTTTGACCACTGATACTGATTGATTTCCTTCCCACACCATAGCGACTACCGGTCCGGAAGTCATAAATTTGACCAAAGCGCGAACAATATCTTTACCGTATTCTATTGCCGGTTTATCCACTGTCATTCCCGCAGTCTTGCGACTTTCCAACATTTTAGCGCCTTTACTTTCAAACCAAACATCGTCTTTATTGTAATGAGTCCAACATTGATCTTCGGTCGGGACAATCATTTTCAAAGCTACGAGTTTTAATCCTGTTCTCTCTATTCTTTTGATGATTTCACCGATGAGAGTTCTCTGCACTCCGTCCGGTTTGACGATAACGAATGTTTTTTCTTTTTTCATAAAAAATTACTTAATTTTATTATTGAAAGCTCGGCCCTATATTACAATAAAAATACATTTTTTGTCAATAAATCACATTAAACGTAAATTTTATTGTTTTAGTTTTTACATTTACATAAATCACCAAAGCCGCCGGGATTAAGCCTATATCTTCCAATTTATTTTTGTAAGCGTAAACTCTGATGCTTTTGAGAAGTTTCTGAACTTTCTGATAGGTAACAGCCGAATTATTGGCCAAATCAGCATCCAAACGAGTTTTTACTTCCACAAAATAATAATCGCCGCCTTTTTCGGCGACGATATCTATTTCTCCCCAAGGAGTATGGTATTGTCTATCTTTGATTTCGAAATTGTTTCGTCGCAAGAATTCAACCGCTTTTTCTTCACCCCAATCACCGATATTTTTATTATATCTACCCTCCATAATTAAGTTTTCACTTGATTCAAATCCGGATTTAAAACAATTTTTCGTATTATTTCTTCGGAAGATACTTTTCGCGCATTTGTTTTTCTTCTTCGAATTTTCTAATTTCCGGAATTCTTTTTAACATATACTTCATAGTTTTCAAAGCCGAAGAGACGGCAAAAAACAAAGCTATCATCCACCAAAATCTCCAAGCCAAAAACGGAATATGTTGCTGTCGAAAGAAAAACCAGAAAACCAAAAAGAAAGACATACCGATCAACACACCCCCGAAACGACGATAAATCTCGGCTTTAACCTTATCTAAGGTATGTTTTTGTAAATATTTAAAAACAAAAGCTCCGATGATAACAACTAAAATAAAAAACAACCAAAACCATTTGGCCCCGCCATATAATATATACGGCTGAGAAAACCAATAATCAATTCTTAACAAATTAAAAATACTCATAAATAAAAACTAAACCCTCTCTTCTTTTTTAAAAATTAGACAAAAATGATATTCTCCGGCCGGAAATTTCTCTTGCAAAACAAATCCGTTTTGTTTTCCTAAAACCATCAACTCTTCGGGATTAACCATCTGTTTATCCTCCGGTCCGAGCTTCCCTTCAACTTTATTCGCCCAATCAATCACGGTTAACATCGCGTCTTTTTTTAACAATCTTGCCGCTTCCGCAAAAGCATTAGCTTTGTTTTTCAATTGAAAGAATACATTAACAAAGAACCCCGCGTCAATACTTCCCTCCGGAACTCCGGCTCCTCCGACTTTCTCCAAATCAGTCCAAACAGTCAAAATATTATGATAACCTTCGAATTTACTTCGATTTTTGATACTTTCCAAAACATCTTTCAAAATATCCATGGCATAAACCAAACCCTTATCCCCGACTTTCCTGGAAGCGGTAAATGTAAAATTTCCGGTGCGACCACAACCAAATTCCGCCACTTTCATACCTTCTTTCAGATCTATCTTTTTATAAATTATTTCGGGATCCAACAAAGATAATTCGTTTTTAGACATATGATTATCTAATAAAAATTTTACCCAAAGTGGCCATTAAAAAACCTTCCCACATATTGGTAATTAAAAGAAAACCTACAAAAATCAAAATCAAACCTATCAACTTGTAAGCCAAACGACTACCACCTTCCACATCCAGTTTTTCTTCCGCCCAAGCGATACGACCAAAATTTTCCATAAACCATTCAGTTTTCCAAATAAAAAATACACCTACAGCGACAATTAAAATTCCAATTATATATTTCATAAAATATTTTTGTGCTCAGAAGAGGACTCGGCCGCGACTAAAATTTTCTTCCGAAAATTTTGTCTGGCCACCGCCTCACGGTCTCGCTCGCCCATCTGCGTCGCGCGACATCGCTCCGGCGTTCTCGTCCTAAAAATATTTTCAATATTTTTGTGCTCAGAAGAGGACTCGAACCTCCATGGCCTTGCGGCCGCTACCACCTCAAGGTAGTGCGTCTACCAATTTCGCCATCTGAGCTAAATTCAAAACATGCGATTTTTCCCGACTATCATTTCTATCTTATTCTTTGCCAATTTGAGCTTTAGATTTATTTCTTTTGTTTGGCGTCCGTCAGTCTCTACCAAAAAAGCGCTTTCACCTATTATTTCCATTTCTTCAAAAGGAAAGATACTCGGTTCTTCATACTTATATCCGAAAAAACCGCTTTTTGTCAATGGTCGAAGAAATGCTTCCAGTTTTCCATCTTGTGGATGCACCACTCTGACTTCTTTGTCTTTTTTGTCTTTTTTCCAATAAAAAGGCTGGAAATTACACACTACCACTTCCATCTTATCCGCAGCCGTAACTTTAAATTTACGATCATAAATCACTTGAACTTTCGAAGGTAACACGTGTAATTGAGATACAAAAAATCGATTATTCACCAATCCTATGTCAAGTTTTTCTTTTCTTCTTTTAGCCAACACTTCAACACTGTCTTCATTCAAAGGAATCCCGAGCACCGGAGCGACAGTATTGTTTTCAACTCCTATCGGTAAAAATCCAAAAACACAATTACTTCCGGCACCGCGACTCAAAACCAATCCGAACGTTTTGTCATTTCCCACAATAACGATATTGGTAGCCCCTCTCTTGATCTCGTCATCAATAATCGGTTTTGCATCGGTAAAATTATTTAAACGCAAAATCTTGCCGGAAATACCATAATCCGTCAATCTATTTTCTATTGTTTTAACGATTCCATTATATTTTCGTTGTTCCAAAAAACTATCGTATAAATAAACGTACATAGTCGTTTTATAAAACTATGCAAAATTTAACCAAGATACTCGTCGCTTTGTTCAGCTGACTGTTCTTCCGTTTTCTTACTGCGACGTCCGGATTTTATTTCTACTCCCTCGATACCCGGCATAGTGATTTTACCAAAAACTATCGCACCCGGTTCTATAGATAAAATTTTAACTTCGATATCTCCCAAAATACGAGCGGTAGAGGCCAATTCCAAAGATTCTTTCACTTTCATATTTCCTCTAACTTCTCCGGCTATCAAAGCGCTTCCCGCTCTGACATTGGCGATTATTTTAGCTCCCGGTTCAACGCTTAACACGCGACTGGTATGTACGCTGCCGTTGACAGTTCCTTTTACAATGATATTTCCTTCGGAAGAAAAATCCCCTTCCACATTCACCGACGGCCCGACAACCGTATCAATATTGTCTTCAGTTTCACGGTTGGTTTGTTCGATATAAACCTCCTGTTCTTCCGTATTTTGTTTATTTTGTTTTTGAAATATCATATGAAAATTTTTAATTTAAAATTAATTTTTAATTTATTATACGTATATTTTACCTTATTTGTGAAAAAACAACAACTACCCAAAAAATAAGGTTTTCTCGAATATTTTACATTTCTTCCACCGTATCTATAGATAAAATATTCAAAGAGTTCTGTAAAATAATTTTTACCGCCAAACACAAAGATAATCTGGCGCAACGTATTTTTTCATCATCGGTTTTCAAAACACTGACTTTGGTATAAAAATCATTAAAGGCCTTGGCTGTATCAAAACAATATTTGACGATGACGGAAGGATTGTAGTTTTTAAAAGCCTTTTCCGCTTCCGTTTGATAATCAGCCAAACATTTTATCAGTCTTTTTTCTTCTTGATTCTTCAAACATCCGTAATCAACTTTTTGCAAAGGACATTTTTTCCCTTTATTTAACAAACTATTGATACGGGCTACGGTATAAATAACATAAGGACCGGTAAAGCCGTCAAAAGAAATGACTCCATCCGGATCAAAAACTATACTTTTTTGCGCTTCATGTTTCAAAATATCAAATTTTATAGCACCCAAAGAAATTTTCTTTACCGTTTCTTCTATTTTTTTCTTAGACCAGTCACCATGACGCTTTATTGTTTCTTGATAAATTCGTTCGAAAACATCTTTGTACAAATCTTCATACAAAATCACATTGCCTTCGCGCGAAGCCATTTTACCGCTCGGCAAAGTAACCAAACCGTAGCCGATGTGCGTCATTTTATATTTATAACCGGCCAATTCCAAAATTTTAAACAATTGTTTGAAATAAAAATTTTGTTCCACCGAAGTTAAATGGATACTTTCGGTAGCTTTATATTTTTTATTTTTCGCCACCGCCAAACCCAAATCGGAAGTTAAATACAAACCGGCGCCGTTACTCTTTCGCAAAAGCGCGATATCCAAACCGTATTTGGTTAAATCCGCAATTATCGCCCCACCTTCTCCGACTTGGGCGATTTTATTTTTTAAAAGTTTATCCACCATTTTTTGACCGACATGTTTGGTTTCTTTTTCATAAAAAACACTTTTATGAACCACTTTTAAATCTTTAAAAGCTTTTTCAAAACCTTCAACACTCCATTGTTTGGTCTGTAAATATAAAGGCCAAATACTTTTATCTTTAGCTTCCATTTTTTGTTGCATAATCGCAACTTCATCCGCCGCTTCCGGATGATCTTTGAGATAACGACTGGCTTCCGCATAAATTTCTCCTAACCATTTTTGACGATTCTTCGGAGGTTTTTCTTTATTATGAAATTTTAACAAACCCCAAAGACACTTTGCCACATGAGCTCCAAAATCGTTTAAATAATTTACTCTGACAACATTGTAACCGTTTATTTCAAAAAGATTGGCCAGAGAATTTCCCAAACAAATATTACGCAAATGTCCGATATGTAACTCCTTGTGCGTATTATTACTCGGATATTCCACGAGAACTTTTTTATTTTTCCCATTTTTATTCAAGCCGAATTTTTTTCCTTTTTTTACAATATCATCCAATATTAATCTGGCGTATTCTCCGGTGTTGAAATAAAAATTAACATAAGGACCGTAATTAACGACTTTTTCCACCAATACAAATTTAGACAAATTACCATTAATTTTTTCCGCTAAATTTTTTGCCGTTTCAGCGGGATTTGTCTTTTCGCTTTTCGCCAAATCAAAACAAGGATATGCCAAATCACCCATTTCCGGATTCGGTGGCACGGAAAAAAATACTTCTCCTTTTATTCCGGATTTTTTTAACAAATTTTCAACTTGTTTGTGGACCTTGCACATATTAAACAATTTTTACAAAAAATCTGCTTCCTTTTTGAATAATATCGCCTTCTTTAACTTCCATCTTGATATCTTCTATTTTAACATCGTTTATTTTAACTCCTCCTTGCGCGATATTTTGACGAGCTTCGGAAGTGCTTTTGCAAATTTTACTTTCCACCAAAACTGAAACAATATCGTATTTGTTCGGTTTAAATTCAGGGATTTCGGTCGGTATTTCTTTTTTGGAAAAAGTTTTTATAAAATAGTCTTTGCCTTTTTCCGCCGCTTCTTGACCCAAAAATGTTTTAACAACCTCGTATGCCAAAACCATCTTATAATCGCGCGGATTAGCTCCGTTTTTTAATTCTTTTTCCATTTTTTTTACTTCTTCCATATCCATTCTGGTGCAAATTTCCAACCCTTTTACAATCATATCATCGCTCCAACTCATAACCTTGCCGAACATATCTTCCGGTGTTTGATTGAGAGATACGGCATTTCCGGAAGTTTTGCCCATTTTTTTACCGGAACTGTCAACCAATAATTTTGTAGTTAATACGAATTTATCTTTTTTCTTAAGTTCGGCCATCAAATCGCGGCCGGCCAACATGTTAAAAGTTTGATCGTTTCCGCCAACTTCCCCGTCTACATCCATAGCTACACTGTCGTAACCCTGCATCATCGGATACATAAATTCGTGAACAAAAATCGGTTTTTCTTCTTCAATTCTTTTCTGAAACATATCTCGTTCCAACATTTGTTGAACGGTAAAATGAGAAGCCAATTCTATAATATCAGCAAAATTCATTTTGGAAAGCCAATCGCTGTTATATTTTATTTCCACCGGATTTTCTCCTTCAAAATTCAAAATCGAACCGGCTTGTTTTTGGTACTCTTTGCAATTTTCCAGCACTTGTTCGCGAGTCAACTGTTTTCTGGTTGCAAGTTTATCGGTCGGATCACCTATCATGCCGGTAAAATCACCGATAAGCATAATAACGCGATGTCCTAAATTTTGAAATTCTCGCAGTTTAAGCATGGTAATACCGTGACCAATATGTAAAGTCGGCGAAGTCGGATCATAACCCGTATATAAAGTTAATCGTTTGCCGGATTTTAAAAGATTTTTCAAAAAATCCTTATTGGGATAAACATTTTCTACCCCTCTGCTTAATAAGGATTCGATTTTATTAACATCGGTTTCAACTTTCATATTTTTAAACTATATTTTTTAATTGATTTTTCAATTTATTTAATTTTTCTTCCGTTTCTTGCATTTTTGTTTTCTCTTTTTCCACCACTACTGCCGGAGCATGAGCGACAAAATCCGCATTATTCAGTTTTCTTTGCAAAGAAACAAGGTAATTTTCCGTTTCTTCAATTTCTTTGTTTAAACGAACTTTTTCTTTTTCTACATCAATATCACCCATCACATCCAAATAAACTTCCGTTCCGCTTTCCACAAAACCGACATAATTTTTCGGTTTTTTAATCGTATTTTTTACATTCAGTTCTTCCAATCTTCCCAAACCTTTAATAATTTCCAAATTCTTAGACAATAATTTTTTTTGTTCTCCTGCGGAAATGACGGCTTTGATTTTTTTGGCCGGTTCTATTTTGTTTTCCGCACGAACAGCACGAATACTTGAAACAATATTTTTTATTGTTTCAAACGAATTCGGAATTTCTTTGATTTTCAATTTCGGCCATGACACCACCATGAGCATTTCATTTTCTCCATAAACTTCCTGCCAAATAGTTTCTGTAACATATGGCATAAAAGGATGCCATAATTTCAACAAGGTGTTCAAAATATAATTTAATATTTCAGCTTTGTCACCTTCAATTTTTGCAACTTCCAAATACCAGTCGGCCAAATCTCCCCAAGTAAAATCTCGCAACAATTCTCCGGAATAAGCAAAATTATAATTTTCCAAATTTACAGTTATTTCCGTCGTGATTTTATCAAGCTTGCCCAAAATCCATTTATCGGCTTCAGTTTTACCTTTAGGCGCTTTGATATCTTTTTTCGGTTCGGGAACATTCAGCAACATAAACCGGGAAATATTCCACAGTTTATTGGTGAAATTACGAAAACCGGCAATTTTCTCTTCGGACAATTTGATATCATTTCCAGGCGTTGTTCCTAATAAGAGCGACAAACGCGTGGCGTCGGTGCCAAATTTTTCAATCATTACGAGCGGATCAATGACATTGCCCAAACTTTTACTCATTTTACGTCCTTGATCATCTCTCACCATACCGTGCAAATAAACTTTTTCAAAAGGTATATCGCCCAAAGCATAAGTCGTCATCAAGATCATGCGCGCCACCCAGAAAAATATAATATCGTAACCGGTTTCAAGTACCGATGTCGGATGAAAATTTTTGAAATCAGCGGTTTTTTCAGGCCAACCAAGAGTAGAAAAAGTCCAAATACCGGAACTAAACCAAGTATCCAAACTATCGGGATCTTGAACCCACCCTTCTTCTTTCGGAGCTTCCACGTCAACTTTTATTTTTTTATCTTTATACCAAACCGGAATTCTATGTCCGTACCAAATCTGACGAGAAATACACCAGTCATTGAGATTGTTTATCCAACTAAAATAAACTTTTTCAAATCTATCGGGAATTATCTCTATTTGTTTATTTTCCACAACTTTCAACATCAACTCTTTGAGTGTTACCTCATCTCCGACATTTATACCTTTGATATTTTTTCCTTTAAACTTAAATTTTTTATTTACCGCCACAAACCATTGATTGGAAGGCAGCGGTTCAATAGGTGTACCGCAACGATAACAAACGGATAAATTATTCGGAATATCCTTTTCTTCGATCATCAAACCGGAGGCAATTAAATTTTCCACCACTTTTTTCCTGGCTTCTTTTACAGTCAAACCAACATATTCTTTCCCGGCTTGCGCGGTCATTTTACCATCTTCATCAATAATTTTGATTATCGGCAAATCATTTTTGATAGCCATGTCATAATCCACTTTGCTATGTGCCGGAGTTACGCCAAGCGCGCCCGTGCCAAAAGACATATCTACTGCCGTATCTGCAATAATTTTTATTTTTAAATCATTACCGCCGGCAAAATTTTTAACTTCAAACGTTTGTCCGATATATTGTTTGTATCTATCATCGTCGGGATTCACCGCGATAGCCGTATCACCGAGTTTGGTTTCGGGTCTGGTGGTGGAAATAACAATCGGAAAATCGGCGGAATATTTGAAAGTATAAAATTTCGCTGATTGTTCTTTGTATTCCACTTCATCGTCAGCCAAAGTGCTTTTACATCGCGGACACCAATTGACAATGCGATAACCGCGATAAATCAATTTATCTTTATACATTTTGGAAAACACAGTGCGCACAGCCAAATTTCTTTTTTCATCCAAGGTAAACGCTTCCCTGTTCCAATCCAAACTTGAACCCATTTTTTTACTTTGGTTTACGATAGTATCATGAGACTGTTGCGCAAATCTATCAACTTCAGCCAAAAATTTTTCTCTACCCAATTCAACTTTCGGTTCTTTAATACCTTTTTCCATCAAAATCTTTTCTACTTTTGTTTGAGTGGCAATGGCCGCATGGTCAGTGCCCGGCAACCAAAGAGTTTTGTCGCCTTTCATCCTATGATAACGAACCAATACATCCTCTATCGCGAGCATGGCTGCATGACCCATATGAAGCGTACCGGTAACATTTGGCGGAGGTAATACAATACTATAAGGTTTCGCGTTTTTCTTGCACACACCTTTTTGAACACAAACATCGGGATTAAAAAATCCGCTATCTTCCCATTTTTTATAAACATTATCTTCAAATTGTTTTGGCTCGTAAGCCTTGGCTAATTCACGCATAATATATAGAAAATACACAAAAGATTCCCAAACCTATGTTTGGAATCTCTTTTTTTGTAATTTTACCGCAAAATTATTAAAAAAGCAAGAACGATTTTATCTTCAAATTGCCCTTACTCACCATTCTGAACGAAGTAAAAAATCCCTTAAAGTGTCATTCCTGCGGAGACAGGAATCCAGTGGTCAACTTTCCTGGATCCCCGCCTTCGCGGGGATGACATTTTGCTTGCAGATCCTTAGCTACTGCTCAGGATGACATTTTTGGCTAAAATAAGCCAGTTTACTATAACTATTTTGGCTAATATTAGCGAAAATATTCATTAAGGCTCTTGACAAAAGGTTAAATATGTGCTATCATATATTGTTTAGTGCCAAGAATTAGGTTAAAATAAAAGCACTAAAAAAGCTCTTTACAAAATATGTGTTTATCAAAAAGTTGGTATTAAATACTAAATATTGGATATTTAGTTAGGTAAAAAGAGAAAAGTACAAAGAAGTTTACAAGTTGTTAACGTCCATTAAGTAATATATAAAGAAGACAGTTGAACTGACAGACCTAATTTACTTTTTTCTTTTTACCTAGCTATTTTCCAAAATTATTTATTATCATCATTTTATAGGGAGACCTACCATGAACGCCAAGAACATCGCCTTTATCGCCTTCTTTGCTTTCGTTTCCATCGTCTTCATCGCCTGCGGCGGTGAGGGTCCGGACGACCCCGTTGATACCGATCCTGTCGATGACACTGTCGTTGTTGACGACAATGAACCGGTGGACAACGATGTTGAGCCGACTGACGATGCTTCCGATTCCGAACCGACGGATGATCTTACTGATGAGAATCCAGATGATGATGGGCTCATAGATAACGAGCCCACTGACGACGATACCACTCCCCTGAACTGTGAAGATGACGAGAATTGCAAGGAGATTTGTAAAAATTTCCTTGATATTCAGGGTCATTGGAATAATATCGATCCCGAAGATGTCGGATCAGTCGATATTACCCTTGCAGTCAAGGATGCGAAGTGCGAGATCAAGATGGTCGGACAATGGACTTTGATGTGGTACGGATTAGACTACCCCCTTGACCCCTGTAATGAAGGATACCTTCTCTACCTCAGTAAAAAAGGGCAGAATCTACTAGTGGAGAGAAAGGACACCGATGGTTCATTAATGGAAACCAAAGAATTCTCCAGATGAAAACACATACTCTTAACAAAAAGCCGGGACAATAGTCTCGGCTTCTTTTTATTCAAAAACTTCCTTAATTTTAACTATTTATTTTACTGATATACCTCCATTATATTCTTTCCACGCTTTATTTGAAGAATCACAATCATTAAAAGTATTAGAACCAAAAACTATTTCACTATAACATCCAATTCCATTATATCCTGCTGGATAATTAGTTGTATTATCACATTTTCCACTACACCACCCCCAATTATCTTTCACCTGAACAGCGGGTTTATATGTAATATTGGTATTGGCGATGTTAAGATAAAATTCATAATAATCAGCGCGACAGCCTTCTCCTCTGTTGTTTCCAAAACCTTCCGGATCATCATCAAGCGCCTGATTTTGAGGTTGACATTTACCTTCTACTAAATTATCGGAAGATTCGTTATAAAAGACACAATCCCAATCTCCGTCGCAAGGAATTTGATATTTATAATCATCCGCGTTTGACCAATTGGTTCCGCTTCCACCGACACAATAACCAAAATTGGTACATTTTGGTTTGCGGTTGCCCATACTCTCGGCTTCCACTTTTACAAAATCAACGTCAGAAATATTCTTTTTAACCCAAATACTGCGAAGAGGCATTTGCGCCGGATCGGCCCAAGCGTAAAATCGCAAGATAAGCGGTTGGCCGTAAGCTATTTGGATATCTTTACCCGTAACATTATCTCCAGTCACACTCATTTGATCAAGGACAAAAGAATTGCAAACTTTTTCCGCCTCGCATCCGAATTTATTGGCAGCCGCGGAATCTTTGCATTTTTGAATTTTAATATCACAATCTTCTTTTGACATTTTTACCGGAGCGGCGATTACCGGCGGACGGATTTTGATACCTAAATCTTTAGCTGCTTTAGGGGAAGCAAAATCAACTTTTAATCCTGCAGATCCAACCCACCCTTTAACAAACATTTTTCTGAACATGTTGCATATTGGAGAATCGTTCTTTTTAGAATTATCGCCATCTGGTAAAACATTTTCAAAAGGTATATTCTTTGAACAATCTGCCGCGATTTGATTTAAAGGAATGCGATATTTATAGGTATATATTTCTCCGTTTTCATAAGTACCATAATCCATCAAGTCGTTTTGCTTAGCTTCTTTAGAATCATAGTTAATTAATGCTACACCTCCATTTAAACTACCGCTATTACCCAATAAACCAAATGGTTGTTGATTGTCAGCATCCCAAAAATTAAAATATTTTCTAAAAGAATTTAAGAATTTCGGGTCTTCACCGTTTGTTAAACCATAATACAATGAAGGGACGGCTTCTCTGCGAGCATAAATAGTTCTATATTTATAACTATTTGAATAAGCCGCAGATGAAGGTTGGTTATCATTAGAATTATTAAAAAGAAATACCTTGTCCTTAATCAAACGCCAGGTTACAGGCTTTATGGAAAAAACATCTGTGTTGTCTCTAACAATGATTTTATCACTATTATCCGCAGAACATGTCCCGTCAGAATAATGAACTATAAATATAAAAGCATTACCTCTTGACCCGTTTTCATCACCACCATCTATAGTGTTACAATTTGTAATATCACCAGAATGTTTTTCGTAAGTACCCCTAACATCTTTTGTTTCAACAGATAAACCGTCCAAAATTCCGTTTTCTGTCCATTTTATTTTCACAGTAAATCCATTACTACCCTCTTTATATTTATCTTCTTCACAATTTATATTTCCATTAACACCCCAAATTTGCAGACCCCAATCGTTGCCGGTTAATTTTTGATAACATGTATTTGAAGGCTTAAAATAAGTTGAGGAAACAAAATACCCGCCATCACTATCTTTAAAAGCATCTGGCAAATTGTCATTTTTTGTGTTTAATTCAAAAAATTCTCCATTATAAAAAGTAAAGCGATTATTATCAAAATTATTTTCTATTCCTTCTTTAACCGAATCTGATACCAATACTTCTATTTTGGTAATTGATTTTCTATCTATCTTTTCAAAAACGACATCAGAATCAGAGGAAGGAATACTATAATCTTCATTATCATCTGATGCATAAATATAATATGCTGTAGAATTAGGTGATAAATTTTTAATTAAAAGCTCCTGTCCGTTAACACCTTCGATCCCGGCATCATCATTATTTCTTTCACAGCCGAATTTTTTACCTTGAATATAATAAGGGTACATATAATTTCCTTGCCAGGAAATTTTTTGACCATTATCCGAATTTGAACACAATTCAGGAGAAGGGTTTTCACATTTTCCATTTATGTCATTTCCACAAATTTGCGTTGTACCACCAAAAGAATTAAGTGGTTCCAACTTTTCTCCCTCACCCCTAAAATCACTTCCTTTTACATACCACTCTCTCACAGGATCCCCACTAGCATGGCTGATATATGAATTTAATTTTTGCGCATATTTATATGGTTCTATATTTGAAGCAGAACATGCCCAACTTGTATTATTAATACTATTTTTTACCGGATTATTATAAGCACATACTTCCAGAGGTGTTTTTTCTGTAACTCTCCACCCTGCTGTATCATCATAAACATACAAATCCGTAGCTCCTTCCACTGATTCCACCGGCCACCAGGTCAAACAGGTATTATCCGTACCTCCGGCTGTGTAAAACGGATTTCTGACATCTTTTTCTACACAATAACCTTCCCAACCAAGCAAAGCATTGATGGATTTCAAAGGAGAACAAATACCGCCACTGTTTTCATCTCCACAAGAATTGACAACTGTGGGATCACACCCTTTTCCTTCTTCCAATCCTCCCAAACAAACACCTTTGGCATAATCACCTTCAACAGCATTGCTTCCCAAATAAACATTTTGACTTTTATAATTGTATTTTTTATAACTGCAATCACAATCTCCTCCAGAACACAGATTAACTTTATCGCTAAATCCTTTTTTAAACTCTCGATTAACTCCCGTAGCAGTACTATCTCGCAAAACCCAAAGATTGAAAGGACTGTCCTGTTCCGGATATCCGCGACAGGATAACCCCGGAGATGCTTTGGGGTCTTCCATAACATCTGTTTTTTCCGTAGCATCCAAATCATAACTTGAATAAGGCATTGCCGGGAATACGCATTCTTCTCCAGAGCAATAACCTTTTAAGCCTGGCATTTTGGCGCTTGAACATTCTTTCTTGGATGAAATAACATCATTGACATTGCACACCGTAGTTGTAACTTCAGTATGAACAAGTTTATTTTCCGGAAGAATTATAAGTGGAATTCCATTTAAACCTGACACAGACGGATATTTTATTTCTCTAACTTGTAAATCGTAAATTTGATAAGAATTAAACAGAGAATATCCAGTAAACTCTTCGGCGTTCCAAGCCGTGGACCTGCTTTGATAAACTTTTTTGGTAAGCGGAATATCTTTTTCCGAAGTCGAAGTGACTATATCCACACACTGTCCGTCACTGGTCGCACCGGCCTGGGCTTTGGTACATAAACCCAAACGATAACAACGACTACTGAGTTGTCCCGTATCCCCGTCTCTATTGGTCATATATTCACTACAATAAGACCAGAGAGAACAAGTTCTATCCAACATCACTTTCATGACAATATTGGCGTCATTGGTTGAAGCGTTATTTATCGGATCTACCAGGGCTCCGCCTTTTGCATTTGAAGCCGCGTAAGTTGCAGCCGTATCCCATGTTTTAGTCGGATTATCGGTTTTATCAAACAAAACACAACCGCTATTTAAACTTACTTTTCCCGAGCAATCTTTTTGCGCGTCGGAAATTTTACTGTTATTTATCAAATAGTATTCTTTATCCGGATCAGAACAAACATCTTTGGCATCACTAGTGCAATCTTTATCAAATTGACATTTTTTGCCGCTGACGGCGCATTTCTTGCTTTGCGATTCTGAATATCTGTCGGTAAACAAAGTACAATCAGATTGATCAGCTGGACAAACACCGGTGTAATTCGCATAATTATCCGAACCGTAAGACGGTAAATAGCTTCCATTTACTGCCGAATTGTCCGCATAACAAATCGTGCTAGTAGTTCCTTTCATTAACCATTTATAAACGCCAGTATCGTCTTTTTTCCATTCACAAATCAAATTGCCGTAAATCTCCGGATCTTTGAAATAATAATTGCTTGAACCGGATTTCCAAGAATCACAACCTTCGGCTTTATCATTACAAATAGAATTATCAAAATCTGAAGTATTAGGTTTGATTTTCAAATAAACATCTTGATATTTACGACTATCATCGGAAAGTAAAACAGAAGAACCCAGAGCCGTACAACCTTTTTCCGCTTCCGCACATGAAACATTTTGATCTTTGAGCACCAGATAAATCGGTGATTCCGATCTTGGCGGAATAACTATGGTGGCAGTGGTGTAATATTCCGATAAAGCGCTCAATGCTCCGGACGGAGCGACTATTTTTTCTACATAACAACCATTTTCTTCTTTGGCGGCAAAACATTTCAAAGACACTCCGCCGACAGTCGTAGACAATTCTCCGCTTACGCCCGGTGTGCCAAATTCTGATTTTTTCAACCACAAATTATAGACAATATATTTTTTACTGTCCGTACCGGCAAGTTCCCTATTGTTCGTATCGTAAACTTTGGTACACCCCTGTGCTCCATCACGGCAAAGATAACTAAAATTGTGCAAATATACGGGATTTAAACTTGCAGTGGTTTTGTAAGCGCGGCAACCCAAAGCTTGACCCGGTAAATTGTCTGTCTGGTCGGCATCGCACAAAGACGGCACTGTTAATTTATCTTTTACCAAATAAACAATATCGGAAACCAATTCAACTTTCACATTATCAACATACAAAATTTGACTTTGAACAGTGTTTGGTTTTAAAACCAATTGAGCTGTCAATTTATTTTGAGCGTCAGCATTGGCATCTTTTACAGCTTCAAAAACATATTCGTATCTCTTCCAATTATCCGTTAATGTAAAATCGGCAACATTATTATTCAATAAATGCCAGAATCGTAAACCCCAAGATCCCGATCCTTTGGCCAAGAAAGAAACACGATAGCTTTTGCCCGGCGTCAAAGGTAGAGCATAATATTTTGTCCCACTGGCTCCGCCGGCGTTTACCACTACTTTGAGAGAATGACCGTTATTTATCAAGCTTTCAGTAGAAACAGACAATGAAGTAAAAGAATCCGCCGGATTGGCTTTTCCCCAAGTTTGAGTTTGGTTATCAGTGCCAAATACAACACTACCTTCAAAAGTTTGATTCATTAATGTATTGGAATAATTTCCAGTATTACCTTTATAAGGACGGCAAGAAACTTTTTCTTTGGCGCAAGCAAAACTGCCTCCGGCTGTCGTTTGTATTCCAGAAGGCAAACCGTTATAAACACAATAACCAGTATTTACATCATAAAAAACCACCTTGTCTCCCCCGTCGTTTATACTTCCCAAGCAATCGGTACCAGTATCAAATTCAGGTTTAACTGCCCGATAAGAAGTACATTTGTCGGAAACCGCCACTGTTTTATTCAAGAAAACATAATATTTTTTACCCGTATCGTCTATCAATTCACGACATTGTTCTCCATCGTCGGTTCTAAAATTGAAATCTTGAGCGGTTTGACTGCATTTTGAACGTAGCAAATCTCTTTCCGCAGTATCACGATACATTTGTTTCGGAGCGCCGGAACTTTCTTTTAATAAAACATAACTTATCAATTGATAACCACCGGCATCTCTGCCTTCATAAGTATAGAAATTCTTTTGTCTGTTTTTATCCGGCAAAATACAAGTTCGCAAATCAGTGAAATATTCCGTTTGTTCCAGGTTATTGCTAACCGTGGAAAGATTTACAAACGCGCTACAACCAGATTCTGAAGCACTGCAACTCGCTTCTTTTTGCGGAATTATATAAGCCAAATCCGTCCCTTTACCGTATTTTGTCGGCATCTCTTTGTAAGAATTATAACCGACACAAGACGCATCGCACTGATCATTCCAAGCAGTTACCACATTACTACTATTAACCGTGGCCGGAACAAATTTTCCAGTCACACTTTCTCCTGTCAAAAGACCGTCAAAATTAAGCGTCTGATACAATCCGCATCTTTCTTCTTCCGGCAAACAAACCGGAGAGTAATTTTTACAAGCGTCAGTACTGACTGGTTTTATTTTGTTGAAATCCGCTAAATTTTGTGGCCACTGCACGCCGTTACTGCGATTGTTATCACTATCATAACAACCTAAATAATCCGGCGCTTTTTTGAAATAAACAACATTTGATTCTGTCGAAGTATTCAGAGCCAAGGCCGTACAACCGGCATCTTTAGCTTGGCAAGTCTCTGTTTTTTTATTCAAATAAAAACCTTTTCCTTTGCCGTAATCCCAAGTTCCGCTGGCAAAATTACTGTTGGGATAAGTTTTGAAATTACTATAAAAAATACAACCAACATTATCACTGTCACACATCTCGCTATTGAGCGTTCTAGTTAAATAAGAAGAAGTTTTTCCTTTACTATTGGTTAAAACTTTACAAGTCGCATATTGACTATCGCAATAGTCAGCATCAAAACGCCAAACGCTTTTTTCTTTCAAACAATAACCGTAAGCCAAACATTTTCCGTTTTTGTCATAATCCACACAGGTTTGCAAATCAGCGCATTCTTCTTGACGAACCGGAGTATCTTTATCTACAAGCTGAGTTCCGTAAACCAGAGATTTGCAACGAGCCGGCGGAATTTTCAAAACCCAATTCGGATTTATCAAGTGATAATAAGGAGAACGCACATTATCAAAATTTTCCAAAATTTCTTTCAATGTCGGCGGACCGGAAACAAAAACATTTACCCCATTTGCATAAGCGGTGTTGGTAGCATTCACCTCGGTCAAAGAAGCTATTTCAAAACCAAGAGGTAGCACTCCGGCTTTGCGAAGAAGTTTGATATTTTTGTAACAAAAAGCTCCGGCATAACAATCTTTTTCACTATGTTGACGCTCAGTGGCTTCACCGGGGCCTATCAATTTCCAATTTTCATCCAAATAACCTTTTTCAATAGCGCCTCGAATAGTTAAAGGCTGACCTAATTCCGCCGATCTTATAGCTTGAGCAAACTGTTCATCAATCACGCAATTTTCAACTCCAGGATTATCCGGACAAGAAGAAAATTTTGATAAAAGATCATATTTGCTAATTTCTCTGGATTTGGCCACCAATAACAATTCGGCAAAAAGCGAAGCTGCTTCTTGTTTATAGGAAGATTCCCCGCCGGCATAATAATTTCCTTCAGCATCGTATTTACTTTCCACGCAAGTATCTATGCTCAAACCGCCGATCTTGAGGTAACTCGGAACACATTTAACTTTTCCTAAACCAAAAGGAAACATGCCTTTGGTAAGAAAATTATCCATAGCCGTACCAGCGAAAGTATCTATAAAAGTAGAAGCCGCGTTCATCAAAACTTGTATAGAGCCTTTTTGTAAAGCCGCAGCCATATATTCTTGAGTGCTTTGTTTTTTACCCTCAACTTGTGCTCCTTTGCCGGCTTTTACTAACATATCTTTATTAACTTCAGCTGGAGTAATAATGTCGCCGGAAATAGCCGTGGTCAAAGATTTTACTCCCCCACCTTCGGTTCTTTCAGCCTTAGCAGCAGCCTCAGCATCGAGCGCATAACTATCCATTTTGCTTTTGGCTTCTATACCTATACCTAAATCAGTGTCGGAAATTTCCAAAGAAGTATTAAATCTCTTACTAAAACCTTCGCCGTTTTCCCCCCAATATTTACTTTTGATATTTTCCGCACTATAAGTATCTTTGAGCTGTTGAAAAGAACAGGTAGGTTTTGGTTCGGAGTAAGCCAAGTGCAAACCCATTTTCAAAGCCAAATCAAGTTTCGGATCAGGTAAACTACAAAGATTAAAACCGACACCTTTGGCAAAACTGTCCAAAGCCGTACCTAAAGCATCACCAGCCACTCCGGCCCAATAATCACCCATGCTCTTGGTATTGAAAAGCGGAGATTGTCCCCAATTACCGGAAGCCAAACTCACAGCCATATCATATGCGACTTTATTTAAAAGAAAATCTAAACCTTTCATCGCACCAACCATTACCGAATCAATAAAATTATCTTCCACCTTATTCCAATTTTCTTCTAATTGAGCTTTTGTTTCATTCCATGTGTTCCACATGTTTTGAGTATTGTCATAAGTTGGCAAGCCCTGAGCCATGGCCGGTGAGGCAAAAACAAAAGAAAAAGAAAAAATAACCAGAAGAAGGACTGGAAATAGTTTAGGTTTAAGACGGGGAAAAAGGGACATAAAATATATAATTTTCAATTTTTAATTTTCATTAAATTTTCAATCATCAATTTACAATTTCTTTATCATTGCCTTTTCTGCTAGTCATGCCTATTTTTTGAAATATCATAGTTAGCTCCTGTGCTTCTGACCAGTATATCCTGAGTTCTTTTTTTAAATCTTCGTTACAAACTGCTAACATTCTTAACCAGTGTTTTGTTTCTTGCGCTTCTTTTTTGCAAATAAATATTTTGTTTATAAAATCTTTTTTTGATGCCGCCCCATTGGCTTCCATATAATTAGCTCCCACACTAGTAGCTGATCGAATAATTTGACCAATCAAAGATTTGTTATATTCATTAATTCTTATTCTTTGACACAATTTAATAATGTCTTCACCAAACTTTGCAGTCCTCTCTTCCAAATCATAACCAGATACCATATTTTGAAAATTAAAATATTGAAAATTCAATGAAAATTGTAAATTGTAAATTTTATTTTACACTCCCCATTCAAATTTTCCCGTCGCTTCATTGTAATAATAAAGCTCTTTGATTTTTTCATCATTGTATTTGGCGGCAGTTTTTTCCAAAACTTCAAAAACACCTTCGCTATCTATAATTTCACTGGCTTCATTTTTAGGGAAAAATTGAATGATTTTTGATTTTATTTCCGAATATGACGGAACCGGCAAAGATTTACCGCCCGCCTTTTCTTCTTTTTGTGAAACAACATTATCTCCGATTTTCAAATTTCCGGTGCGAGCATATTCATCGGCAATTCTAAAAATATCTTTTTTTTCAGAACCGAACATAAAATCTGTAAATTTATAGACATTTTCGACAAAAACCCCTTTATCATTCAAAAAATATTCGTTAAAATATTCATCTTTTGTTTGCAAATCTTCAAAAAGAACGTTTAAATATTTTTTAAATTCTTCTTTATTTTGAATTTGTCGAAATTTCACGATTACTTCCGAAAAAGCTATACTTTTCTCTCCGATTTTCCCGATAATCGCTCCGGAATTTTTCATCGATTCTTTACAGGCGTTAAAATCTCCCAAAACTTCATCTTGGCTTTTCAAATAGTAATTTGAAGCTACATACAATAAAAATCTATCCAAAACATCGTATCCAAGCAAAAAAGACATGGCTATTTCTTTTTTAAAAAAAATGTCCTTGAGAAAATTTATAGGTAAATTCAAAAATCTTCTGAAACTTATCTCTGTAAACCAGCGCAAATATGATTTTCTCATTTCATAATCTTCTTCAAAATCGGTCGATGAAAAAACATTTATCAAATCGCCAAAAAAAACATCCGCCTGTTCATTGGTAAACAAATCTATTTCAGCTTGCATTTTTTCCAATTGGCTATCATCCAAATTTAGCTGTGTTTTGATCATATGTCTTTTTATTTTTTATTTTTTCCTTGTTGTTTAGCGCCTTGTTCTACTCCTTTTTTAACAGCATCAGCTATTTTCTCGCTGGATTTTGACAAAGCTTGGGCGACTTCTTTGGGAATTTTGGATAAAACCGCCTGAGCCGATCTCGAATTGTTTTCTATCATTTTCTCAAAAGTATTTACAAAATCCTTGCCTAAATCCAAGTTTTTGAAACTTCCTGTCTTGGAATCAAGTAAATTCAAAAGTTCCGTGGAAAGACGGCCGTGGATACGTCCTTGGAAAGTGAAGTTTCTCAATGTTTGTATGATCATATTTTGAGCATGTTCATCCAAACCGACCATTTCTCCACTACTGTTAATTGAAGCTATACCGGACAAGCTCTCTAGGTCTCCGACTTTATTGGAAAGCGGGCCGGTAAAATATTTTTGACCTTCTAAAATTTTATTTTTATTTGTCTGTAATTTATATTCGGCTAAGCCATTCTTTCCCAAAGAAGTACCGTCGTAAATGGAAACCGTGTGCGAAAAACCGGAGGGCGCCGCAGCTCTGGCGGAAATATCGTTATTACGCAAAACTGTTTGCCAACTCTCGGCACCCATTTTTTCTTGACCAATTTTAAACATTTTTTTAGTTTCGTCCAACAACATTCTATCTCTTGTTTTTCCATATTCTTCGGCAAAAGCTTGATCATAATCTTCATCTTTTAGAGGACCATACTTTTCTTCAATGTCTTTATCTGTTTCTGCTGATACCTTTTTGCTGTCAAGAATATCTTGCAAATCTATTTTTTCGCCAGCCATCCTTGCAGTTTCAACCAATTGATGAGCAAACGCATCTCCAGAATCGAGTTTGTCATATTTTATACCATAAGCTTCGTTAATGGATTTTTGTACCGCAGCAATACCGTCGGAACCGAAATTTTTAGCAGCCACGGATTCCATAGCAGCTTGATTGGATAATAAAGCTTTTCTTTCTCTTTCATAACTTTCTTTAGGCATAGCGGCTTTATTTTTATCCAATTCTATGACTTTATTGGCATTTTGAGCTGACATAGCTACCAATTCAGCATACTGTAAATTACCAAAACTTTTCTCGCGTCCGGACTGTAACTCCGCCCAATAAGCAGCTTCGTTTGTCTTTGGTATAAATCTTTTTTCAGCTTGTTCATCTTTGGCTTTGGCAATTTCCAATTTTTTCTCATCTTCAACAATCATTTTGAGGGTTTCCGCACTGGCCTGTTGTCTATACACTTCATTTTGTTTTTCTCTGAATTTTTTATCTTGTTTTAATAATTCTTCTATTTTTTTGAGTTCTCTTATAGATTCTCTGGAACCGACTTCTTCTTTGAGTTGTTGTGTTTCAAGTTTAGTTTTAACAGTTTCTTCTTTCATGGTTCTGAAACGACTTTCTGATCTCAATTTTTCCTCAGCCGCTATTTTTTCTTGTTGTGCGGCAGTAAATTTTTTATAATCTTCAGATTCGCTTTTTAATCTTTCCAATTCTTTTTGTCTTTCCACATAACCGGCTTCACCCATTTTCAATTTAGCCATTTGATCCTTTATACGATCTTCTCTGGCTTGTTTCAAACCTCCGGCTTGCGTTCCTTCCAATTCTTTTGCGAGAGTTTCTTCCATAATACCGGGCGCTTCAGTTTCAACCCAAGCTTGAGCATTTTCTTTAACACCAATACCTCCAGCTTCTTTTCGTCTTTTTAATAATTCAGCATATGCTTTTACTCTTTCGTTTTGATTTTTTTGATTCCAGTTAGCTTTGGTTCCGGATAAATCATCCAAAACACTATCCCATGCTTCGTTTTCTCCTTTGAGCTGTTTATTTAGTCTTTCATTCTTAACGGAACGATTATACATTTCGCCTACAAAACCACCTTCTCTGAGACTTCTGGCTGTAAATCTTTTTAAACCTGTTTTTGCGCCTTCATATCGATTCATCCAAGCATAACCGCCGATTCCCGGTGCATTCATAGCAATACCCTTGGTAATACCAAGAGCAGCTCCTTTTGCTTTTTCCCCCGCCCAACCGGCCAATCTAACACCGGTAGCAACAGTAGCAATTTTCTTGGCCGTACTCATTGCCGAGCTTAAAGCGCTGGCACCAGTAACTCCAAGTTCCTGAGTTTTTTTAACACCGGTAATAAGCAAAGCAATAGCTATGGCAAAAGAAGCCATTTTACCCCATTCCATAGCCTGGGAAATACCGGTAGCCGTGCTACCAAATAACGCATTAGTTTCGTAACGTTTTGCCTGGTCAGTCGGCAAGACTTCATTAAAAGAATCTCCTCCACCAACTATGGCAAATGACAACCAGAAAAAGAAAGCTAAGATAGGACCAGCCATTACGTGATTGTTAAATTCTTTCCACCACTCAGAAGCGTATTTTTGGGTGTTTGGTAAAACACTACTCATAAACGCTATTGGCGAAAGAACTATCAAAGTCCACAAGGCTACAACACGAGCGATAACCACCAATAAATAAGCTCCTATAACAAAAAAACTGATAACGGAAAAAAATACAGCAGCTACTCCGGTCACAAAAACATCCGTAGCGCTGGCGGCTTTTTGAGCCAATTCCTGATCCGGACTTAAATTGTAAATAGTATCTAAATTCAAACCTTTTATCACATTCCCTCCAGCAGTAGCGGCAAAGCCATTTACAAAAGTCATCATAAAAACCTGAGAAACATCGATAATCACACCGCAAATAACTCTGCTAAAATTCACCAACACGGCGGCGAAAACCAATTTTACTAAAAGTTTTTTCCATTCATATTGTTCAATACCGAGAACCGTACCAAAAGCTATCACCAAAAGAATCAAAACAAAAAACATGTTCACTACATCGCGAACCAAAACCCAGCCCAGAATAACAGCTTGGGAGTTGATAAAATTATTATATGAAGCTATGACAATGAAAAGTTGCGACGCCCAAACCGTCAATTTGATAAAAAACTGGGCAATAAGCAACAACATCCAAGTAATAATCGAGGCTATGCCCATAGAAATTTCTTCCGTAGTCGGCCAACCCCAAGCCAAAGCATACCCGGCAGTCAAAATCCCGCTAAAAACAAATACAAAAAATAACACAACCAGAAGTTTGTTTTTCTTGTTTTTTCCAAATCTGAATTTCTCCTTAATTTTCCCAAAAAAAGACGACATGTATTTGTTTTTTTAGTCGCCTAAATCAATCCTAAAAATCAAATTAAACTAAAATTTTCAGGATCGCTTTGGACAATTAGATTATAACACATTTTGGCTAAACTTACAAAATTAAAACTATCCACAGGGTTTATAAAATTAAAAAGATTGAAAAATTAAAAAATTAAAAGATTAAAGAACTAACAAAATCAACAAAACAAGCTTTGAAAAAACTGTAAAATTTATAAACCTTATAAACTATTTTTAACTAATTTTAGCTAAAATATACCCTTGACAAAACTGCTAAAATGTGCTATAATAATCTGTTCTTTAACAATCAAAAAAGGAGAAAGAAATGGTTAATTTTGGAGAAAAGATAAATTCCAAACCGGCTGAAAAGCACAAAATCCTGCAAAACTTGCAAAAAGATACGGTAAAAGAGTTTTTTGGAAAAAAGGATGCTTTTGCCAAAAAAACCTTTTTTATCGCCATGGTGATTTTTATCACAGCGGGATTGGTCGCCTGGTTTTCCAGTTCACTGGTGCCAATAGGTATTTTCGCCTTTTTGGCATTCATGAGCACATTTCTCATTTAAAAAGGGGGAGGAAAAAAGATGAACGAAAGATATGAAAAGATCAGAGAGGAAATCAGAAATTTCAAACTGTGTGTCGGAAAAGAAAAATATCCGACCATGACAGTACATGAATACACCGGATTTGAAAACATTTTGAAGGAGATGGAAAAGGAGAAAGAGATAACGGACAGTGCGGTTAATATACTGGAACAGAACTGGCTCAAAACTCTTCTGTTTAATCTCGGAAAAGAGATTGAGCGGTATGAAACCGCTCTGGATATTGAATATGTTCAGAACTTGAACGCGGAAAAGTATGTCTCTCTCAACAGAGAGGACTACTACCGCGTAGTAGAAGATTACAATCGTCTGGTTGAAAAAGCGCATCTGAGGCGAGAAGAGCTCAACGCTCTGGCGAAAAGCTGGAGAGATGACGAGGAAGTAAAAGCCTTCGACAAAGGTGAGTTGAAAGTCGCATGGTCCTACCGCATGAAGGAAGAAATGCGAGAACAAAAACGAGAAGCCACTGAAAAAAATTACCAAGAGAGATGGGCCGCGATATGGCACGATATATTCGCGGTAATCTGTTTCGTGGTAGGAATCTGTCTAGGCTTTTTCACAAAAAGTCTCATTACTACCTTGTTTGTCACTTTCACTTCGCTATTGGTTATGAAGGAGGCTTTTGAAACCTCCAATATTACCGTAGCGCCACGCAGTGCCAACGCTTATCTGTTTTCCTACACTGCCTATTCGGTCGTCGTGGGTGTGGGCAGTTCCCTTTGGACATTATACCTTTCTCTTTTCAGCAAGGTTGGTGGAAACTCGTTGATAGTTTTTGTCATCACAATGCTGGCGCTTTTATTGATCCTATCTTCTTACAATAAGAAGATATTCAAAAAAGCATAGTCGTTCTTTTCACAGAGACCCTTTCAGAGGGTCTCTTTTTATTTAAAAAAATCTTGACCAAATTTAAAAATTAAGATAAACTAACACGATTGGTTCTTTAACAATTTTTACAACATAAAGGAGGTTATCATGGAAGACTGGCAAAGAAACGGCATGGTGAAATGGGACGCCTGGCAATACATGTTTGTCGGGGAGGCTTTCAAATTTCAGGCTAATGCCCTTGATGAATCGTTGAGTAAACATCGTGAGCTGGTTTGTCGGGAATATTTAAAAAATACCGATCGACTCATTGCCAGCCAAGAAACTGTTTATGAAATCATTGACGGAATCGTAGAAAAAATCAGCAACAAACAAAACCCGTCAGCTATCATTGCAAACAGTAACAGCCAATTGTCAGAAACTTTTATTCGCGGCACCAGTCAAGTTTTATCTAGTTTATCTTTTCTGCAGGAGGATATTAACAACGGATTTTCCAATATCAGTGATAAACTTGAAGACATCAGTGACGCAATTGGTAATTTAGGAGCTTCTTTTAACTGGGGTGTAGACAGATTGGTTTGGCATCTGAGCGACATCAAAAAAACCATTCAAATGCCGATTGACAATAAAGCGCTAAACTATCGTATGCGTGGCATTAATGCTTATCAAAACGGTTGGTTTGACGAAGCCCTGAAAGAATTTATCCAGGCTAACTCTTACTACGAATACGATTTCATCACTCATCAGTACTTGGGAGATCTTTATCTTTACTACAAGAAAGATCTGAATAGAGCGCTTGAACATTTTCGCCGCGCGGCGAAATATTCAATGGTAAAAAACGCTTCGGTAGAACACAAAAAAATCAGTAGCTGGGCAGAACTGCACATCGGTCTTGTCTTCTACAAAAAAAATGATTTCGAAGAAGCAGCTCAAGCCGCTTATCGTGCCGCCACCAAAAACCCTAGTCCGGAAGCTATGTATCAGATAGGACACTATATGTCTTTGACCAAACAAAAGGATGAGAGATTAAAAAATATTCTCAGTGCTTTCGAGCAAGCCATCCGCGAAGATCCTGTTTATTTTCTCAAAATAGACATGGATCATAATCTTTTTGAAAGAGACCTTTATAAAATCAGAAATGAAATGAAAGCACTCAAAGAATCGCTTTTTAGAGAAGAACGGGAAAAAGCTTGGCAAAAAATCTCTAAACTCAAGCATATTTTTGAATCGACCAAATGGCATTATAACGCCAGCACAATAACCGAGATAGATAAAATGAAAGAAGACCTGCGTTTAGTGGAAGAAATGTTCAAAAACCGCCAAAGTTATCTTGATTTCAGAATAATCCAAGAAATATGCGGAAAAAACATATAAAAAACTAAACATGTTGTGAAGCGTTAATGAGCGAGTCTTATATGACTCGCTTTTTTATTTAATAATTTACGACTCTTGACTGAACTTCAAAATTAAGCTATATTAGCACGATTAGTTCTTTAACAATTTTATATAATGGAGATTAAAATGAATGGTAAAGGCAGAGAGACTCCGCTTTCAGAACGCTTAGAAAATTTAAAAAAATTATCGGAATCAGAGAGAGCAAAGGATGAAGCTGAGGCTAAGAGAAAAAAAGAAGAAGAGGAAAGAAAAAGAAAAGAGGAGGAAGAAAGAAAAAAAGAAGAAGAGGAAAGAAAAAAACGAAGACAACTATCTGAAGAATACAAAAAACTAGCAGAAGAAAAAGAGAGAAAAGAAAAGATAGAAGAAGAAGAAAGAAAAAGAATTTATCATGAAATCATCGATATTCATAAAACCAGGAACATTGCTGCCGTTGTTTTAAGTATTATTGGTACGATTATCGCTCTTTCTGTTGCGGGTATGGATGAAAGTAACTCAATGAAAGAAATGTTTGGACTTTTGATAGTCGGGGGCCTGGTGGCTATTGTATTTCCTCCAGCCATCGTTGTTGCCGGAATCGCCCTTATCATTATTCTGTTAGTCTTAGCAATAATCATAATTCCTGTTGTTTTGGGAGTGGTAATTATCATATTCATGATAGCGGAAATTTATTGTAATGCAAATTATGGCTGGGGTTATCGAAAATACATACAATATCATTCAGCCAAAAATAATTATTACGACGATTAATCTCATTTGACTAAAAAGTTTTGTTATTAAGCGGGCTAATTAAGCTCGCTTTTTTATTTAATTTAAGCTGTTTTTAAACCCTATTTTCCCCTCTTGACATCTTCTTTCTCATATAATATAATGATTGGTTCCTGAATAACCGGAGAGAGAAGGGACGAAAAGAAAGATATGCTAAACACCGTTGAACAATTTAAAAAACTAATAGATAGCAGTCGTAGTGTACTGATTGTTTTTGCTAACAAAAATAGCGAAGATTGCGCCGCCGGAGCTAATGCTTTGAAAAAATACATCAAGAAAATGAATAAGTTTTCCGAAATAGTGGCTGAGGATTTCAAAACTCCGAAGCAACTTTCCTTTTTGTCTGAAATAGAAAAAATAAAACCAGCCATCACCAATCTGCAAAAGATGATCATCAAAGTGGATATTTCCAGAACAAAATTGGAAACCATAAGTTATGATGTCAAAGATAGCACTCTATCTATTTTTCTAACACCCAAAGAAGGCTTCATAACCAAAAACGATTTACGTACCGCGCAATCAACTTACAAATACGATTTGATAATCACTATCGGTGTTTCTGATTTAGAAGCATTGGGACAAACTTTTTTCAACAACACCGATCTTTTTTATCGCACACCTATAGTAAATTTTGACAATCATGCCGGCAACGAAAATTTCGGACAGATAAACTTCAATGAAATAACCGCTACTTCCAATTGCGAAGTTATTTTCAATACTTTAACCAAAATCAACGAAACTTTGATAGATAAAGATATTGCTACTTCCCTACTTACGGGCATGATAGCTCAAACCAAAAGTTTCAAAACGCCGAATGTCACTCCTTATACGTTGAACTTGGCAAGTAAACTGATGAATTTGGGAGCTGATCGCGAACTTATCGTGCAAAATCTTTATCGCACCAAAACTTTATCAATTTTAAAACTTTGGGGTCAGGCTCTCACCAAATTACAAAACATCCATGATATCGGATTGTTTTGGACCGCTATTACGATTGAAGATTTCAACAAAGCGGGAGCTCGCGAAGACGATCTCAAAGATATTATCGGAGAACTCATCAGTAATTCTCCAGAAGCAAAAGCCGTTTTGTTGCTCTACGAAAATAAAGATAATGAAATAAGCGGAATATTAAATACGGAAAAAGAATTTGACGCGATGAATCTGCTACAAAAATTTACACCCACTGGTAATCGCAAACAAGCTAATTTCAAAATCTCCGGTAAAAATATCAAACAGGCCGAAAATGAAGTTATTGAAGAATTAAAAAAGAAAATGAAATAGCGAGTCTATAAAGTCCTTAATGTCTGTAATGTCTATAAAGTCAAAAAATCCGCATATTGCGGATTTTTTTAGTCTTTTAATGCTTTTATTAATCCTGAAAGCAACCTCGAAATTTCTATCGATAACTGATAACAATTATCGTAATCACACTGCTGGATAATCTTTAAACTGAAAGCTAAATCAAGCATTGACCTCACTTCACCACAAGAACCCTTGGCAATAAACAGAAATTTTTTAAACTCCTTATCCCCTCTTCTTTCAAAACCTTCAGCAATATTATTCATTATAGAAACGCTTGCTCGTTGAATTTGGTCTTTAAACGAATAATCTCGTGATGGTTCAAAAATCTTAAATATTATTATTGTTATTTGTTTGGCTTTTTGCCAAGCAATAATATCTTCAAACTTTTCGATTTTCATAAATTTAACTTTACGGACTTTAAAGACTTTACGGACTTTATAGACTCACACTAGACTTCTTCCATTCATCTCTTCGGGTTGGGGTAAGCCCAACAGTCTCAAAACAGTCGGCGCAACGTCGGCCAACATCCCGACCGGAGAAAGTAAACTCAAATCTCCTTCAGGAGCATCTCCGCCGGGTCCAGCCTGTCCCATCAAATCTTTACTCACAATATAAATCGGAACCGGATTGGTGGAATGTTCTTTATCCATGCCGCCGGTTTGTAAATTGAAAATTTCTTCAGCATTTCCATGGTCGGAAGTTATAACCAAAGCGCCATTTTTCAATAAAACTTTATCAACTATTTCACCTAAACACTCGTCAATGTTTTCCGCTGATTTTACCGTGGCTTCTAAGTTTCCAGTGTGTCCAACCATATCGCCGTTGGCAAAATTAACAGCGATGAAGCCATACTTTTCTTCCTCCACCGCTTCAAGAACTTTTTTGGTTATTTCTTTTGCCGCCATCTCCGGAACTTCGTCAAAAGAAGAAACTTTGGGAGAAACAGCTATAAACCTATCTTCTCCGGGAAACGGTTCTTCAACAGTTCCGTTCAAAAAAAATGTTATATGCGCATATTTTTGGGTTTCCGCGACATGCAATTGTTTTAACCCGGCTTTACTAACCACTTCAGCCAAAACATTTCGCAAAACCACGGGTTTATAAGCGACTTCAACCGGCAATTCCTTTTCATATTCGGTCATGGTAACAAAAAATAAATTATTTATTTTTTTTCGCGGAAATTTTTCAAATGCCGGCAAAACAAAAGCCTTGGTCAATTGTCTGGCTCTGTCCGGACGAAAATTAAAAAATATAACAGCGTCATTTTCCTCTATCAAGCCGACAGGTTTATCTTTTTCTGTGATCAATGTCGGGAAAAACTCCTCATCATAATTTTTTTCCGCATACGAAGAATCAATAGCTTTGAGAGGGTCTTCGTTTTTTCTTTCAGATATCCCTTCGGTCAACATTTTATAAGTTTTTTCCGTTCGATCCCATTGATTATCTCTGTCCATAGCCCAATAACGCCCGGTCAAACTGGCTATTTTTCCTATTTTTAATTCTTTGATCTGCGCTTGTAATTTTTCCGTAAAATATTTCCCGGAATTATAAATAGAATCTCTACCATCCAAAAAAGCATGGATAAACACATCGTTTTTTAACCCGTTTTGTTTAGCTATTTTTAACAAAGCAAACAGATGTTCTTCATTACTATGAACTTTTCCACCTATCAATCCCATGATATGTAATTTTGATTTATTTTTTTTCACATGTTCCATCGCTTGCAAAAAAACAGGGTTATTCAAAAATTTCCCCGTTTCTATTTCGTTATCTATGCGAGGTAGAGTTTGATAATATACCCGCCCGGCTCCGATATTCAAATGTCCAACTTCGCTATTCCCCATTTCTCCAAAACTCAAACCGACTTCCGTACCGGAAGCATGCAAAGTCGCAACAGGATAATTTTTACCCAAACGATCCAGAACCGGAGTCTTTGCCAAAGTAATGGCGTTTCCCGGGCCTTTTGGCGCCACCCCCCAACCATCCAATATAATCAATACAACTGGTCTGTATTTATACATAAAAAGTTAAAAATTAAAATTTTTAAATCAGGCTTTTCCCTGTCATTTCTTTGGGTTTTTTCAAATTAAATAATTTTAAAATTGTCGGCGCAACATCGGCTAATCTTCCTTTTTTTAACTGTTTTTTCTTTTTATAAAAATCATTGTTCATCAATATCAGAGGTACTGGGTTGGTAGAATGTTCGGTATCGACTTCACCTGTTTTGAGATTTATCATCGCTTCCACATTTCCATGGTCAGCTGTCACCAACACGGTACAATCTTTTTTCAAAGCCGTTTTTATCAATCTATCAACTTCCGTATCCACGGTTTTGACGGCCATAACTCCGGCAATCAAATCTCCGGTATGACCTACCATGTCCGGGTTTGGATAATTGACGCAAATAAAATCATATTCTTTTTTTTCCAAATTTTTTATCAAAATATCAGTCATTTGTTTTGAACTCATTTGCGGACACGCGACATAACTGTCCACAACTTTTGATTCCACTTTTATCCAACGATCATCACAAAAATGTTTGGCGTAACCTCCGTTAAAAAAGTAAGTTACATGGGCGAATTTTTCGGTTTCGGATATATAAAGTTGTTTCATCGGACAAAGTACTTGGGTCAAACTATTAACAACATCGCGAGAAGGAAAAGCCGTCAATACACCGGGGAGATCGGGTCCAAAATCGGTCATGGCTACAAAACGGGTGTTTTTGGGAACGCGAGAACGACGAAAAGAATCGGGATTAACTTTTTCAAAATCAGGTTGTACAAAAGCTTTGGTTAATTGCCTGGCTCTGTCAGATCTTAAGTTAAAGAAAAAAATCGCATCATTATCGTTTATCTTGGCAATAGCTTTATTTTTTTCAACAATCACTGTCGGTACTATAAATTCATCTGTCTCTCCCGAATTGTAAGCCAGAGTCAAAGCATCTTCCGCCGATTCAGCGGTTCGGCAACTTTTACATTCAACCAAAGCATCGTAGGCCTTTTTTATCCTTTCCCAATTTTTACCCCTATCCATACCGTAAAACCTTCCCAAAACAGTAGCGATTTTTTCATTACCATGAAATTTTTCTTTTAATAATTTCAAATGTTTTGGAGCGTCATGTTGCCCGGAATCACGACCGTCGGTAAAAAGATGCAGATAAACTTTTTGAATTTTTTCTTGATAAAAGTAATCCAATAACGCGTATAAATGCTCCGGACAAGAATGGGCGCTGTTATGGTTTGATAATAATCCTATCAAATGAACGGCGGTATTATATTTTTTTATATGATGAACAGCTTGATCAAAAGCCGGATTTTTGAAAAAAGTCCCATCTTTGATAGCATCGGAAATATATACCGCATCTTGTTTTACCACACGTCCCGCTCCCAAATTCATATGCCCGGCTTCACTATTACCTTCTTCATCTTTAAAAAGACCTACTGCTTCTCCACTAGCTTCAAGTTTAGTATTGGGAAAATCTTTGAGCCAACGAAAATAATTCGGCGCATTCTCCGGAGTTATCGGATTGCCTTTATTTTTTGGACTAGCTATTCCCCAGCCATCCATAATGACGAGCATGACTGGGTTCTTTTTATTAGTCGGCATACAGAAAAAACAAATTTTCAATTTACAATTTTCATTGAATTTTCAATGACGTAATTTACAAAATAGCCATTGATAATTGAAAATTGATAATTGATTGAAAATTAAAAATTAAAAATTCTTTAGTTCACCCTCTATCTCCATCAATCTATTGTATTTTTCAACTCTCTCAGAACGAGATAATGAGCCGGTTTTTATCATGTCCGCATTTACCGCCACCGCCAAATCGGCTATAAAAGTATCGGAAGTTTCTCCACTACGATGTGAAACATTAATTTTATAATTGGCTGCTTTAGCCATTTTAATAGTTTCTATCGTTTCACTCAAAGTGCCTATTTGATTAACCTTGATCAACACGGCATTACCTATTCCTTGTTTAATGCCTTCGGCAAAAATTTCAGGATTAGTTACAAAAATATCGTCTCCGACTAAAATTAATTTTTCATCGGTTTTAGCAGTTAAAATCTTCCAACCCTGCCAGTCTTGTTCCGCCAAACCGTCTTCTACCAAAATAAGAGGATATTTTTTTATCCATTCTTCATAGATTTTAATCATCGCATCAGCCGTAATATTCTTTCCTTTTTCAAATTGATATTTACCATTTTCAAAAAATTCAGAAGCGGCCACATCTAAACCCAAAAACACATCTTTACCGGGTTTATATCCAGCGGAAATAATGGCTTTTACAATAGTTTTTAGCGCTTCTTCATTATTTTTAAGATGCGGAGCAAAACCACCTTCATCCCCCACCGAAGTTGCCAATTTCTCCGTTTTCAAAATTTTCTTCAAACTATGGAATACTTCAGCTCCCATTCTGACTCTTTCGCTCATTAATTTATGTTGCGGAATAATCATAAACTCCTGAATAGACAAACCACTGTCAGCATGAGCTCCACCATTGATAATATTCATTGTCGGTACCGGTAAAAGAAATTTATTTTCTTTAATAGAAAAAACTTTACGTAAATATTTATAAAGAGGCATTTTTGCATTTTCCGCTCCGGCACGAGCAACCGCCATAGATACGGACAAAATAGCATTAGCTCCCAATTTCTCTTTATTTTTTGTTCCATCCATTTTTATCATTTTTGCATCTATTTCTTGGATTTTATCCACGTCCATTCCGATGATAGTTTTAGCTATTTTTTCATTAACATTTTTTACCGCTTTAAGCACTCCTTTACCTCCGTATCTTTTTCCGCCATCGCGCAATTCCAAAGCTTCTCGACTGCCTGTCGAAGCTCCGGATGGAACTTTGGCAACACCAATAACGCCGTTTTGCAAAACAACTTTGGTTTCAACCGTCGGATTACCGCGAGAATCAAGAATTTCCCTGGCAATTATTTTTTTTATCTTCATAAATAAAAATTCTATTAAATTATTGTTTATTGTTTATTAATTATTTAAAATTAAACACAAAAATCATCAAAAATAATCAACAAACAATAACTAATAATCGCCGTTATCATAACATAAATTTTAATAAAACAAAAGACCCTTAGAATATTCTAAGGGTCTTTATTATTTTTCTTTTATCTCAGTATTTCGTAAGTAACACTGACATTCATAACCACATCTTTACTACCACCAGCTGTAGATTCCGGCGAATAACCTCCGCCGATTCCACCACCTTCAGCTCCGGTAAAATATTTCGGAGCGTAATAGTCGTTACTGGCTTCGTATTCACTATAATACATGACGCCGCCCAATTTTACTCCAAGTTTATCGGCCAAAATTTGAGCTTTTTCTTTGGCATCAGCCAAAGCTTTTTCTCTGGCTTGTTTTTTCAAATTTTCCGGATCATCAATGGTAAAATTCAGTCCGCTTACTTCATTGGCTCCGTATTTTCCCGCTAAATTCAAGACATCGTTAACTTTACTCAAATCACGAACCTTGACGGTAATATTGTTAGTAACTTTATACCCTTTAAGTTCAGTACCTTTATTTTGAGTATAATTATACTCCGGATAAATCATATAATTACTTTGAAGATCTTTGTCTTCAATACCCATTTTTTGTAAATCAACCATGACCTGATCCATAACTTTTTTATTGGCCAATTGAGCGGTTGAAACCTCTTTATCCGTATTACTAAAACCGATAGTGGTTACGGCAATATCATTACGACCGGTAATTTTTCCATAACCGTTAATGGAAATACTGCGTTCATTTTGTGGCGCTTTCCCAATAAAATTATACCCTTTGATGGTATTGCGGGAGATAGCTCCGATATAAAAAATACCATAAAGCAATAAAACCGCCAATATTACCATAATTATTTTTTTGCCGTAAGTATACCCGCAACGGCAGCAGACGCAACCTGTTCCGCAAGCTTTTTTATCAAGCTCGGAAGAAGGTGTCGCGATTTTTGGATTGATAGGCATAAAACCCTCCGATTATCCTTACGTCGTCCGACGCAAAGAAAAATTAATAAATAAATTTTGTATTTTGAATTATATCACTTTTTCGTTATTTTGTCACAATTTTTACTCCGGGTAATTTTTTCCCGCTCAAAAATTCCAACATGGCTCCTCCGCCGGTACTGACCAAATCAATATCTTCCATTAAATCGAGTTTTTTCAAAACTTCCACTGTTTCTCCTCCGCCGCAAACTCCGAAAGCTCTGCCTTTGGCTCGAGTGGCAAACAATCTGGCAACCGCATAAGTACCGTATTCATAAGGGTGTTGTTCAAAATATCCCAAAGCCCCGTTCCAAACCAAAGTCTTAGCATTTTTGATAATTTTGGCAAAATAAGTAATCGTCTTCGGCCCGATATCAAAAATAGCTTCATTATTTTTTAAATTTATTTTTTCATCAACATCAACTATATGACATTTTTGACCTTTTTCCGTACCAACAATAAAATCAAGCGGCATAATGACATTTTTCTTTTTACCGTAAAAAAGAGCTTCTTTTTTATGATCTTTATCTATCAACGATTTGCCAATTCGGGCGCCCTTGGCAAAGTAATACGTATTCGCTATTCCTCCCCCTACCAATATATAATGCGCTTTGGAGGCAAATTGTTTCAAAAGAGGTATTTTGGTTTCCATCTTTGAACCGCCAAGAACTACCACAAAAGGTTTTTTCGGTTTTTGCATTATTTTATTCAAACCGTTAATTTCTTCTTCCATCAACAAACCGGCTACCGTTGGTAAATGTTTGGCTATACCGGTAACGGTTACCGCATCACGATGAGCCACAGCAAAACCGTCCAAAACAAAAATATCTCCCAGAGCGGCGAATTTTTTTGCCACAACTTTGTCATTTTTTTCTTCACCTTTGATAAAACGAACGTTTTCCAAAACAACCACTTCTCCGTTTTTCATATTGTCTGTCAAATTTTTCGCTTCTACCCAATAACTTTCCGGATTTTTTTTGATTTTTTCAAAATTAATTATTTTTACTTCTTTTTCCAATTTATTTTCCAAAGCCGCGGCTACCGGTTTCAAACTTAATTCTTTTTCTATTTTTTCCGGACGACCCAAATGACTCAACAAAATAACTTTCGCTCCTTTTGCTAATAAAAATTTTATTGTCGGTAAACTTTTTTCAATTTTATACAATTCTTTGATTTCTCCTTTTTTCAAAGGCACGTTAAAATCGGCGCGAAGCAAAACATGCTTACCTTTCCAATTTTTGATTGATTTTAAAGTTTTGAGTTGCATAATAATTTTAATTTCAAATATATAGTCATTATACCACACTAAAGACAGGCCTCCAAAAGACTACTTATCAAGTTCGTTATAACCAATTTCGTCCGGCCAAACATATTGATGAAAAATCCAATTCCCCAAATCCCTTGCTTCCAAAAATCTAGCCTCATTGCTCGCCGCACCCAAAACTACCACTATGATTTGGTGTTTTTTTTCATCAGTCAAACGAACAACAAAATTATAACCGGAATCATTGATAAAACCCGTTTTGCCGGCTATACAGTTGGCAGCATATTGATTTGGTATCCAATCAGTTAACAACCAGTTGGTGCTATAAATTTTTCGAGGCTTTTCATTATTCAAAGGTTTGGTAAAATATTCCCCTATTTGTAAACTCTTCAATATCTTTTCCGATTTTAAAGATTCTTTCAATAAACCGGCGATATCTTTGGCGTTGCCTATATTTTTAGAACTCAAACCTGTCGGTTCGGAAAACGACAGTGAAGCTAATTTTAATTCTTTGGCTTTTTTATTCATTAAGGCCGCGAAGTTTTCCTCACTAAAACCACTATTACGAACCAACGTCTTTATAGCGCTATTGGAAGAACCGACCAAAGCAACATTCCAAAGATCGCTTAATTTCAGATTATCTCCGGCTTTCAATTGGTGCGAGGAAGAATCGCAATCTTCTTCTATGATTATGGTGGAGGTATTCCAATCGATAGGCAAATCCAACAATGTCATAGCGGTCATAAGTTTGGTAATACTGGCCAAAGGCCTTAATTCTTCGCTTTTTTTCTCAAAAAGAACTCTGTCGGTTTGAACATCGATTGCCAAAAGAGCCGCGGCAGTACTGGTGCCGCTAAAATTATTTTCTTCTTTTTTCAAAGGCCAAACCGGTCGGCTGTCAGGAAACTTTTCAGATGTCGAAGCGGTAAGAAAATATTCTTTTCTTTCCGCCGCTTTCGGAAAAAAATTCTGTTCGGTTTTTTTGTTTTCAATCGTCACAGAAAAAATAAAAAGCAAAAATAACCCGATAAACATCAAGCCGAAAGAAAAGAAAAAATCTTGAAATTTTTGAGAAAATTTTAACACAAACATTTTATTTTTCCGTCGTTTCTCCCAAAGCTTTCAGAATATATTCATGATTATGCAAGGATTCATAATCAGGAAGCTCCCTGATATCATTCAAGCCCAGATGACGCAAATATTCTATAGTAACTTCATATTTAGGCAATAACCCCGTAGGGTCTTCATGTTCTTTCACTAAACCGCGCATCAATAAATTTCGCAAAATCAAACTGCAGTTTACTCCGCGTATTTGTTCTATTTCCGGTTTGGTCAAAGGACCGCGATAAGAAATAACCGTTAAAGTTTCCAATTGCGGTCGTGTTAATTCTCCACCTATTTCCGCTTTAACAAATTTTTCAGCAGCTTCCTTATTTTCACTGGAACTTGCCATTTGATAATCTCCGTTATTGGAAATAATCACCACTCCCGATTCGGGAACATTATATTTATTAATCAAATTTTCCAAAGCGGTTTGTACTTCTTGTTCATCACAAGATAAAACTTTGGAAATTTTTTTCGTATTTAACGGCTTTCCAGCTACAAACAAAATAGATTCGATTTGAGAAATCAAGGACATAAGATTATATTTTATTTATTTCAATATCTTCGAAGGAATTATTTTGAGTAATAAAAATTTTTTCCGCTTTTATTAATTCCAACAAAGCTAAAAAATTTACAATCACTTCGGTACGCGAACCGGAACCTTTGATTATTTCCGAAAAACTGACTTTTTTGGTTGTCTTTAATAAATTATAGATACTCTCAATTTGTTTTTTTACAGAAATTGATCTGTCTATTTTTACTTGAGGCAACGGATCCGCGGGTTTCAATCTTTTCAATAAATTCAGATAAAAAATTCTAAGATTTTCCAAATCAGCATTTTGAGGTAAAACAAATTCTAAGGGACGAATCGGCGGTTCAAAACGACCATAGGCCAATTTATCACCGTTCCACATTTCATCTATTTTAACACTGGCTTTTACAAACATTTTATACAAACGAAGTTGGTCGGCCAAATCCGGACCCTCATCTTCTTCAGGCAAGAGATATGGCAATAAATTTTTGGATTTGAGATAAACCAAACGCGTAGCCACCACCAAAAAATCCGATAATTCTTCGGGGCATTTTTCTTCCAAAGCATTGAGATAAACAAAAAACTGTTCCGTCACTTGAGAGATGGATACTTCGGAGATTTCCATTTTCTCTTCTTCTATCAAACCCAAAAGCAAATCCAACGGACCGGTAAATTTTTCAAGTTTTACCTCTTTCATTTTATTTTAATTTTATATGGGCATCGTCCAGCGCTTTGGGAGAAACCGACGAAGGGGCGCCCATCATTAAATCCCGAGCATCGCTGGTCTTCGGAAAAGCCATCACCTCGCGAATATTTTCTTCACCTTGTAACAACATCACCAATCTGTCCAAACCCAAAGCCAAACCTCCGTGCGGAGGCGGAGAAAAAGTAAAAGCTTCCAAAATATGACCGAAACGAGATTCTATTTCTTCTTTGGTCAAACCCAATAATTCAAAAATTTTATTTTGTAAATCACGTTCATGTATTCTCATACTACCACCACCGACTTCAAAACCGTTAAGCACTAAATCGTACGCGACGGCTCTGGCTTTGAGAGGTTCTTTTTCAAGCAAAGACAAATCTTCTTCTTGAGGACGAGTAAAAGGATGGTGCACGGCTACCAATTTTTTTTCTTCTTCACTATATTCAAACATTGGAAAGTCCACTACCCAAGCAAAAGCCAATTCATTTTTATCGGTTTTATCTTGACGTAAATCCGGTTTGTCGGAATCATATTTATCTTTGGCTTCTTGCCAAGTCAAACGCGGAAAAGGTTTTTGCATTATCTTTTTTTCCGGATAATATTCTTCTACCAATTTTATCATGGCTTCTTCCAATAAATTCAGAATTTCTTCCTGATTTGTAAAAGACATTTCCATATCAAATTGCGTAAATTCCGGTTGTCTGTCTCCGCGCTGATCCTCATCTCTGAAACATCTGGCAATTTGAAAATAACGTTCCAATCCGGCTACCATCAAAAGCTGTTTAAATTGTTGCGGAGATTGAGGTAAAACGTAAAATTCGCCTTTGTAAATACGAGATGGCACCAAAAATTCGCGGGCTCCTTCAGGTGTTCCTTTGGTCAAATAAGGAGTTTCAATTTCAGTAAAACCTTTGGCTGAAAAATAATTTCGTAAAAATAAATTTATTTTGTGACGATTAAAAATATTTTTTTTCATTCTTTCACTACGTAGATCAAGATAGCGATACTTCATGCGAAGCGGTTCGGAAAATTCACGCGTATCTCCACTAATTTCAAACGGCAAAGCGACAGTTTCGTTGATAACTTTGATTTCTTTGGCCAAAATTTCCACTGTTCCGGTCGGCATATCCGGATTGATTTGTTTGGCTCCGCGAGTTTGAACCACACCGCGCAATTCAACCAGATCCTCAAGACGAACTTTCTTCAACTCTTCATTGGATTGTTCATCCAATTCAGAAGGCACTCCGACAACTTGTAAAATACCGTCTTTATCGCGCAAATCCAAGAAAGCAATCTTACCCATATTGCGTCGAGCATTAACCCATCCTTTTAACACCACTTCCTCCCCTATTTTATTTACCGTTTCGATAGAAAAAATTCTATTCATAATTATTTTATTAATGTAGATTCGTGTCAAAATTTGTGTTTTCTATTTTCCCATTCCAAACAATTCCGCCATTTCCACCAATCTTCCGGCATAACCGTATTCATTATCATACCAAGCAACGATTTTTACCAAATCACCGCCGACTACGTTGGTTAATTTCAAATCCACAATAGAAGAATATGGATTACCTATAAAATCGGCCGAAACCAATTCTTCTTCGGTTGCATCAAGTACTCCGGCAAATCTTTTACTCTTGGCGGCTTTAACAAAAGCGGTATTAATTTCTTCTTTGGTAACTTTCTTTTTGAGAACAGCGGTAATATCGGAAAGAGAGACAGTAACTACAGGTACGCGCAAAGCTACTCCGTCAAAAATACCTTTCATTGCCGGAATCGTCTCTGCTACGGCTTTGGCCGCGCCGGTTGTAGTCGGCACTATACTTTCCGCGGCTGCGCGAGCGCGACGAAGATCTTTGTGCGGACCGTCTTGAATATTTTGATCTGCAGTATATGCATGAACCGTACTCATCATAGCTTTTTCAATACCAAATTCTTCTTCCAAAACCGCCATTACCGGAGCAATACAATTGGTAGTACAAGAAGCATTACTGATAACTTTTGCTTCCTCATTTTTTACTTCACCACAATTAACTCCGCGAACATAAGTTGGTACACCTTCACCTTTAGCCGGCGCGGAAAGCACAACTTTCTTAGCCCCCGCTTTTATATGAAGTTCAGCCCCTTCTTTTTTGGTAAAATGTCCGGTACATTCCAAAACCACATCTATTTCCATATCTTTCCAAGGTAATAAAGCCGGATCTTTTTCCGCAAATACCGGAATTTTTACTCCGTCAACGATAATATTTTTTTCATCATAACCAATTTCTTTGTTATAGGTAGGATAAGCAGTGTCGTATTTGAGTAAATGCGCCAAAGTCTTGGTATCAGTCAAATCATTTATAGCTACGATATTAAAATTTTTCCTCCCAAAACCGGCCTTGAAAGAATGACGGCCGATACGGCCAAAGCCGTTGATTGCTATATTCATACAAAATTTATAAATAATAATTATTTAAGATGTAATATTACCATGATTAATAAAAAGAAAATAAAAAACATCGCAAACCAACCGATCATATAACCCAAAAAAGAAAAGGCTTCTTTCTTTTGGTTGTCCAAATACAGTTGCACCGGACGACCAAAAAATAAAATCGCCATAATCGCCGCCGACAATACGAGCAACATCAATGCAATAACGGGCGAGAAAAAATTATCTTCTCTCCCCAAAAGAAATTCGGCATTTTGGAAAAAAGCGGCTACGCAAAAAATATACGCGATTGCCAAAACAACATGCAAAAGCGATTGTTTAATCAATTTTTTATTCATATGTTTTGTGATTATTATACATTTTTTATGTCACTAACGCAAATATAACTTTGAGGTATTCTCCTTCGGTATAAGCGGCTATTTCCGGATGATCTATACCATGGGTAAAAGTTTCTAAAATTTGTAATTTTCTCCCCGCCCGACCAGCTGCATTGGCTAACATTCGCCGAAAATCTGATAAGTTCAAATGAGCCGAACACGAAGCGCTAACCAATATTCCTCCAGGTGGCAGTAAACGCATTGCCGCTTCATTGATTTTACGATAACCGTTTAACCCTTCTTGAATTTTGTGACGGTCTTTGATAAAAGCCGGCGGATCAAGAATTATGACATCGAAATTTTCATCTTTTATTTCCGAACCGTTCAAATAATTTTTAACATCATCAGCAATAAACTCCGCTTTTTTAAAATCCAACTTATTTAATTTAAAATTTTCTTTTGCCAATTCTATTGCCGGAACGCTGGCGTCTACACTCACGGTTTTTGTTGCCCCCGCAGCAGCCGCATATACGCTAAATCCTCCGGTATACGAAAAACAATTTAAAACTTTTTTATTTTTGACATACTTTTGCAATGCCAATCTTTTGTCGCGTTGATCCAAGAAAAATCCGGTCTTCTGCCCGTTTATTATATCAACCCAAAATTTATAACCGTTTTCTTTAATCTCCACTTTATTGGGAACTTTACCAAAAAGCAAACCGCTTTTCTTTTCCGCACCTTCTATACCACGGACTTTAACATCAGATCTTTCATAAACTCCTTTTGGTTTTAATGTTTTTATCAAAGCGGTTAAAATTTGATCTTTCCAAAATTCAATCCCTCGATTATGAAATTGCACGGACAAATAATCGGCGTATTTATCCACTATCAAACCGGGAAGAAAATCGTTTTCACCGTAAATAAGACGACATGAATCCGTATTTTTGTCTAAAACAAACTTATCGCGCAATCCTAACGCATTTTTTACTCGCTTATTGAAAAAATCTTGATTCACTTCTTCTTTTTCATCAAAACTCCATAAACGCACCGCGATTTGAGAATAAGAATTGAAATATCCCTGTCCCAAAAATTTACCCTGTTCATCAACCAAAGCTACCGGCATACCACAATCCAAACCTTCGGGAATTTGCTTTATTGCTCCGGAAAAAACCCATGGATGACGAGCCAAAACCGGCCCCAAACGTTTGGTATTAATAATCAATTTAATCATAAAAAATTATAGTTTAGGTCCCTTTATTCTAAAGCAAAAACAAAATAAAAACAACCCCGTAGAAAAACGAGGTTGTTTTTTAACTTTTTTGATTTTATTGACCCATCTGTTCAGCCACTTCAGCGGCAAAATCATTGGTTTTCTTAGCTAAACCTTCACCAAGTTCATATCGGACAAAAGTTTCCACTTTAATATCAGTCCCTTTGCCAGCCAAATAAGCGGTAATACTTTTTTCTTCGTCTTTGATAAAAGGTTGTTCAAGCAAACAAACTTCGCTGTAAAATTTATCCATTTTACCTTTGAGAATGTTTTCAATGATATTTTCCGGTTTACCTTGGGCACGTAATTGCTCAGCGTAAATTTCTTTTTCTTTATTGAGAGTTTCAACATCTACCATTTCACGATTCAAAAATTTCGGATTAGCGGCGGCAGCCTGCATGGAAATATCACGAGCCAAAGCTTCATCATCGGTATTTTTAAGCATGGACAAGACGGCAATTTTTCCACCCATATGCAAATACGGACCAAAAACATCTTTATCGCCTTTTTCTAAAATAGCAAATCTGCGAAAAGAAATTTTTTCTCCGATTTTTGCCACAGCATTACTGATAAATTCATTCAAAGTAATATTACCGATGGTTCCATTTAAAGCATCTTCCAAAGAAGACGGTTTTTTTACCAATAGAAAATCGGCAATCTCGTCAACCATCTTTTTGAAATCATCGTTTTTGGCGACAAAATCGGTTTCAGAATTAACTTCCAAGACTACTCCGATATTACCTTGAGTTTTAACGGCAACCAAACCTTCTGCGGCGATTTTATCTCCGCGTTTAGCAGCTTTCACAATACCTTTTTTACGCAATATTTCCGCGGCAGCATCCATATCTCCATTGGCTTCTTCCAAAGCTTTTTTGCAATCCATCATACCTGCGCCGGTTTGTTCGCGTAATTTGGCTATATCATTTGCGGTTATACTCATAATATTAACAAATTAACTTTTTATAAAGATTCTTCTTTTTTAATTATGCGACGAGGTGTTTTTTTAACAATCGCGGAAACAGGTTTTTCTTCTTTTACTTCCGCTTTTTTCTTTTCCCATTCTTTTTTACCTTCATTAACAGCTTCAGCCATTAATTCGGCGATTATTTTGATGGCGTTTATAGCATCATCATTAGCCGGTATCACATAATCGGCTTTTTCCGGGTTTACATTACTATCGCATACTCCCACAATCTTCACACCTGTTCTTTGAGCTTCGGCAATAGCTGTTTTTTCTACACGCATATCAGCGACATAAATAGCTTCCGGCATTTTATCCAATTTTACCAAACCGCTCAAATAAGAACCCATTTTTTCCAATTCTTTTTTAAATTCTATCTGTTCTTTTTTGGTATATTTTTCAACTTCGCCGGTTTTAACTTCTTCTTGCATTTGCAAATATTTTTTGATGCGTTTTTTCACTTCATCAAAATTAGTAAGCAAACCGCCAATCCAACGTTCTACGGTAAAAGGCATACCGCAACTTTCCGCGGCGGCTTTTACGAGATCGCGAGATTGTCTTTTGGTAGCTACAAACAAAATAAGCTTGCCGTTGGCCGCCAAACTTTTTACATATTCGTAAGCTTTTTCCAATTCTACCAAAGATTTTTCCAAATCAATGATATGCACGCCATTTCTGCTACCGAAAAGGTATGTAGCCATTTTCGGATGCCAGCGTGATTTTTGATGGCCGAAATGTGCCCCGGCCTTAAGCATTTCCAACAATGTTGGCATTTTTGACATATATTTTCCTTATTACTACCTCCTCGTCTATACCCCTTGAATGGTCAAAGGGAGGAAAAATGGCTAATTTTAGCCAAAACGAGTGAGTGATAAAAAACAAATTTTATTTGTGGAAATACTATAACCGATTTTTTGGCTACTGTCAAGTAAAAAAACAATCAAATCAATAAACGTTCTTCAATTTTACGGTCAATACCCTACTCTTGACAAAAAAATACAATTCGGTTAGAATAAACGCACTAACAGTTGAAAAATAATATTTTATGAAAAAAGAAATTCATCCTGAATTTTACAATGACTGCAAAGTCACTTGTGCTTGCGGCAATACCTTTGTTACCGGAGGTACAATGAAAGAAATCCGTGTGGAATTGTGCAATCAATGCCATCCTTTTTATACCGGAAAACAAAAATTCGTTGACACCGCTCGTCGCGTAGAAAAATTTCAAGAACGCTTTGAAAAGAAAGCGGCCGCCGCGACTGTTCGCAAAGGCAAAAAAGCCAAAAAAGCCGCGACTGTAGCCAAAAAGAAAGCAACCAAAACCAAAAAAGAAGCTTAGATAAAATAAATTAAAAACAGACCAGGTATTTTAACCGAGTCTGTTTTTTATTTTAATTTTATAAATAATACCAAACTTTTATGCTGAAAAATTTTATTGAGATTAAAGATAAGTTTTTAAAATTAGAAAACGATCTGTCCGACCCCGTTATTCTTAACGATACAAAAAAACTAAAGGAGGTTTCTCAAGAGTATAATGAATTGAAACCGGTAGCTGAAAAAATAGAAGAATTGAATAAATACGAAAAAAATTTACAATCAACCAAAGAAGTGTTGGAAAAAGAAACCGACGAAGAGGTAAAACAAATGGCCAAAAACGAAATCCAAGAACTTGCGGAAAAAACCGAAAAACTAACTAAAGAATTGGAAGAATTAACCAGGCCGAAAGATCCGATGGATAAAAAAGATGTTATCGTGGAAATTAGAGCAGCTGCCGGCGGAGACGAATCAGCGCTTTTTGCCGCCGAGCTTTACCGTATGTACAACAAATATTCAGAAAGCAAAGGGTGGAAAACTTCGCTTATAGATTCTAATATTATCGGAATAGGCGGATTCAAAGAGGTTATTTTTTCGGTAAAAGGACAAAACGTATACAAGGATTTGAAATACGAAATGGGTGTTCATAGAGTACAACGGGTTCCGGAAACGGAAAAAGCCGGACGCGTTCATACTTCTACCGTCACGGTTGCGGTAATGCCGGAAATCGAGGAAACAGAATTCAAAATAGAAGCCAAAGATTTACGTATTGATACTTTCTGCGCCGGCGGACACGGGGGTCAAAGTGTGAATACCACTTATAGCGCCGTGCGTATCGTTCATGTTCCGACCAATACTATAGTTCAGTGTCAAGACGAAAGATCGCAAGCCGCCAACCGTGAAAAAGCCATGGCGGTTTTACGTTCTCGTCTTTATGAAATAGAACGCGAAAAACAACAAAAAGAAATGTCTGATAAAAGAAAAAATCAAATCGGTTCCGGCGATCGCAGTGAGAAAATTCGCACTTACAATTTCCCGCAAGACAGAATAACCGATCATCGAATTCATCAAAGCTGGAACAATATCGGGACCATTTTGAACGGTGATTTATCAACCATTATCGAAGCTTTACGTAAAGCGGATTATGAAGGTGTAACCGCTTCGGATTTTAACGATGAAGATGAAGAATAAAATGTTTAAAATAAATAATAACGAAGAGCTCCTGCTACTTTGCCAGGCCACCGGCAAGACCAAAGAATGGCTTTTGGCACATCCTGAATATAAAAATTTTTGGGCGCTTTTGAAATATAAACATTATCTGAACAAATTAAAAAAAGGAACTCCTGTCGCTTATATCTTGGGACATAAAGAATTTTTTAATTTGGATTTTTTGGTCAATAAACATACCCTCATCCCCCGCCCAGACACGGAAATACTCGTTGATATGACCATCAACGAAATTTACAATTTCCTCCGCCTAGGCGGACCAATTTCCAATTCATTACTAATAGACATTGGTACAGGAACAGGGTGTATACCTATTACAATATTACAAAAATTACAAGATTGTAAAATGAACACAAGTGCCATAGATATTTCTAAAGGAGCTTTAAAAATTGCAAAAAAGAATGCCAAAAAATATAATGTTGATATTAAATTTATTCAAGGTAACCTTTTAACACCCGTTGTTAAATCTCTGCAATTTCTGCAATCTTTGAAATCTCTTCAATTCATTGTAATCACCGCCAATTTGCCGTATTTGAAAGAAGAATGGTGGAAAAAAGAACCTTCAATTCAAAAAGAACCAAAATTGGCTTTAGTATCTGATAATGAAACAGGTTTAAATATTTACGAACAACTCTTAATACAAATCGTCATTCTAAAATCTAAAACCTTGCCTACCGGCAGGCAGGTCAAAAATCAAAAATTGTTAATCTTACTCGAAATCGATCCTCGCCAAAGCACGCAAATTTTTCCTTTAATACAAAAATACCTGCCGTCGGCAAGTATTGAAATCATCAAAGATTTATCGGGTTTTGATCGAGTTGTTAAAATCAATTTATTGTAATTTCTTTTTCCGTAGGTACGGACATAAACCAAATTTTACCCGGTGGCACGGATAATTCCGCGCCGAAATCATCATAAAAACGAGTACGAAATTCGGCTTTACTTTTTCGCCATTGACCCTTTATCATCCTTCCGCCGGATAAAATATAAGCATCGCCGGAGCCGATGTTATAAATAGACAAACGGCCAACTTCATCCAAAACTTTTGTCTTATTTTTTACAATAATAATAGTTTGCGCAAAAATAGGATCATTTTTATCATCCAAAAATTTTTCTCCGCGAAAATATCTTTCGTAATTTTTTTTCAAATAATTATATTTCCAGCCGACTTTAAAATTACCCGAATAAGCCACTTCGATTTCAACAGCCGGTGTAGTTGAATTGTTTTGCCCGAAAGTAAAAGATTGCCAAAAAGATTCTTTTCCATATTTTTCCCAAGCCGATTGCCATAAAGAACTCGATGTATATAAATTATGCGGAGCCAGACGAGTAGAATCGCGCCAAAAATAAGAACCGTTATAAAATTCATTAAAATCGATAAGTCCGCGTTCGGTTTTGAGACGGGACAAAGCATCCGGAGAACCGCCGCAATGCATATACAAAGGAATACCGTATTCTTGCGCCCAGTCTAAATAATCAGGCCGTGCGCTTCTGACAGGTCCGACTTTATTCGCAGTTTGATTTTGAGCAAATATAGCCATGAACCTGGTCATATTTCCTTCAACAGGCGCTTCATAAATCACTTTAGCTTCATTAAGACCGCTTATGGGAAAAGCTTCAGGGTGGTTATCTATCATAATAGCCAAAGGGACGGGATTGGAATCTTCAAAATTGTCCGTACCTATTCCTGTTAACTTATCTATATAAGCCGGTTTTTTTTCAGCCGATTTTTCCTCGGTTTTTTCTGACGAAAACCAAGTGGTACTATCGGAACCGAATTGCCAAAACAAAAAACCGACCAAACATAAACTGGTAAAGATAAAGACTAAATCCAAAATTTTGTAAGTTCTTTTTTGCATACCACCCTATTATATCACAAAACCCGTCCACTTGCGCGGAACGGGTTTTGAAAATAAGCAAATTATTTTTTCTCTTCTCCGGCTTCTCCTTCTTCAGCTTCTTCTTTCTTCTTGCCGGCTGTTTCAATTTTACTCAAATCTACAGGCTCGGAAGTAGATTCCATAGCTTTGATTTGTTCTTCAGTTAACGGAGCCAACACTTTGGCCAAAATCTGATCACCATGAGATTCCGTAATTTTTACACCCTGCGGCAATTTCAAATCGGAAACTTTAACGGCATCATCAAAAGTTTTCAAAGAAGCTAAATCGATATCCAAATGAGAAATCAAATCTTTCGGTAAACATTCGATTTCAATTTCTTCAACATTACGAACTAAAGTGCCACCCAATTCTTTAACAGCCGGGGCTTCTCCAACAAACACTAATTTTACAGTGGCTGTAATAGCCTTATTCATGTCTACTTTTTTCAAATCAGCATGAATAATTTTACCTTTGACAGGTTCGACATCCACTTGATAAATCAAAACTTTACCAAAATCTTTATTGTCCAAAACCAAATCAATCAAGCTGGCTTCGCCGGCTTCATTATAAATTTTTTCAAATTCTTTCAAAGAAAGAGAAATAGATTCGGTCGGAGAACCTGCGCCATAAACAACGGCCGGGATTTTTCCTTCCGCTCTTACTTTGGTGCTTTTTTGTTCTCTCTTTTCAGCGTTAAGTTTAAACATAACTTCGTTATTTAAAATTTAAATTATTATTTTATTATTTTGAATGTCATTATGATATCCAATCACTTCATCTAAAGTTATTTCCGGCAACGTAATTTTGTTTTTCGCATCTTCAAAATCCAAATCCGAAACCAAACCGATAGTGCTCAAACCATGATTCATAGACATAACCATGGCGATGAAATTTCCTTGACAATTTTCGCAAGCAAAATGAATCATTTGCGCTTTTTCTTTTTGCGCGAACAATCTGGCTTTTTGCGTATTGTAAACAGACCCGCATACCGGACAACGGCTGATAACATTTAAAACATCTTTCCAAGAATGCGAATGATCTTTTTTGGGACCCATCATAAAGTAGCGTTATACTAACGAAAAAACCGCTTTTTGTCAAGATTAACTTATTCCTTGTCGTTTTTACTCAAAAATTTGGCTAAAAATACGGTAAATATTGTCAAACCGACGGTAATTATCAAAGCATAAACAAATTTCGCCCATACCCCCGAAGCTGTGGCCGGATAAATATGATCAATAAGACCTTTTATGGCTTCATTCCAAGACAAACCGGCTATTAGACTGAAAGCGCCCATGATGTAGCCTAATGTTTTTTCCCGCACTTCTTTTTTCAGTGCCACAGTTTCATTTTTGAGATTATCCAATTTTTGGTTTATTTCATTGTTCATATTTTTGCAAAATTAAGAAATAATACACTTTGATTTTAGCACACAAATAATCTGAATTCAAATCCGCTAAATCTTGACTAAACACCGATAAACAGGGTAAAATAAAATCGGTTATAATTTAATACTAACCAATATTTTATGGACGAACAAAACAACGGCGCTCCGATACAAAACGAAGCTCCACAGCCACAAGTAACAAACAACAACTCCGATGTCGATAGCGGTAAAGTATGCGCTATTTTATCATACTTGTTTATCGGTATCGTCTGGTTTTTTATCGATGAAAACATGAAGAAAAATGCTTTTGCAAAATTTCATGTTAAACAAAGTTTAGTGCTTTTGGTTGTTTCTTTGATTTTACAAATCGTCGGAACAATTCTACCAATCATCGGTTGGTTCTTGATTTTGCCTTTATCCGGACTTTTCAGTTTAATCTGGATGTTGTTGGGCATATTAAACGCCTTTAACGGAGAATCAAAAGAATTACCTATTATCGGTAAATATTCTTCAAAATTCAATTTCTAAAAAATTTCAAACAAAAAACGATCCGTTTATACGGGTCGTTTTTTTTGTTGTTATAAATATTATTATATTACTACAAAACCAATCCTACAATTGTAAACTGTATTCATTATATATAAAATGCTTTTTCTTGAACCGTATATTGTGCCGTCATATAACACATGACGCAATAAAAGAGCTTATTTTCTAATCTTATCTAACCAATCATTAAAACCCTTATAGAATTCTCCATTAATTTTTAGGTCTTTATTGATTATTTCTTCATTTTGATTGTTTACAATTTCTAAACTTTTTTGTGGATTGAAAATTTTGGTTGGTTTTACAGCAATTTCTGTATCTGATTTTCCATCCCATTTGTTAATATGGAAAATCTCTTTCAAACCACCATCCCATGTAGCATCTAAAATTTTCCATTCATTGTTAATCTTTATTTCCAAATAAGTATGGGTACAATCTTCGTCATGAGGAATTTTTTCCAATTCTAGAGGAAGTTTTAAATCACTCCACAAAAAAACACAAACACGATATCTAACCTTATAACCATTATTCTTTAATAAATTGAATAACTTTTCATGTTTGCCGCTACAACAATTATCTTCCTCTCCCCACTTCAAGGGAATTCTATAAGGCATATCTCTGATGGATTCAAAAATTGAAATTAAGTCCATAAAATTAGATTGTATATAAATTTATTATAAAGCTCTTGCCCGAGTAATATTACACACAACTTATTGTTATACAAATAAAATTTAAATATCTGTTTTATTGCTTATTCGTTTATCAGCTTTCAGACTTCAATCGTATATACATTCACCTCTTCATTTTTCCCTTTCACTTTCACCGCGCCCAAAAATTTAAAAATGTATTTTCCTTGCGCTTTTTTCATCACACTTTCACCAACAATTATTTGCGTGCCGTATTCTTTATTGAGTCCTTCCAAACGCGAAGCAGTGTTTACCGTATCGCCCATAGCTGTATAATTCAATCTTTCAAATGAACCGATATTACCAACCACCGCTTTGCCATGAAATAAACCAATACCGATTTTGATTTCCGGCAAGCCTTCTTTCAATAATTCTTTATTCAATTCTTTCAAATTATTCAACATGCTCATTGATGTTTTTAAAGCGTTTTCCACTTGATTTTCATCTGCCAGCGGAGCGCCCCAAAAAGCCATGATAGCATCGCCGATATATTTATCCAGAGTTCCGCGATTTTTGATAATTTCTTCGGTCATCAGAGTAAAATAACGATTCAACATAGAAACCAATTTTACCGAACTCATACTTTCGGAAATTGTGGTAAAACCGCGAATATCGGAAAAAAACACGGTGATTTCTCTTTCTTCTCCGCCAAGCGTTATCGCGTCCGGATTTTTCATGATTTCCCCCACCACTTCCTTGCTGACATATCGAGAAAAAATATTACGAAGTTGTCTTTTTTCTTTTTCTACAATCAAATAACGATAAACAAACAATATAATCGCGGAAAAAATGATGGAAAAAATAATATTGCTTAACGGCAAAATATAACCGAGGTCAAAAAGCGCCATGGCCAGAAAATAAAAAATCACGGTCAAAATAGTGGCGCAAAAAACCGACCAAACTATTTTTTTGAAACGTTGAAAGAAAAAAGCCGTCAATAATACGCAGAAAAAAATCAAAATGATGTTTAAATTTTTCGGCAAAACTGTAAGTTTATCGCCGCTTAGAAGAGCGTTAGCAATATTGGCTTGAATTTCCACTCCGGCCATCGGTTTTTCTTTACTAAACGGAGTTATCTGATAATCATGCAAATCCGGAGCTGTCACACCCATAAAAACTATTTTATCCTTCCAAAAATTCGCTTTCTCTTCAAAAATTCTATAAAAAGAAATCGTGCGTATGCTTTGCGCCGGACCGGAATAAACGATTTTTTCCGTTAAATCGAGGTTATCTTCATTTTTTATTTTCAATCCGCTTCTTGAAATCGTCTCGTAAGCCAGAGAACGAATTTCGATCTTACCAAAAATTTCATCAATAAATATTTTTGTCGGATATGAACGCGCCACTTTATCGGAATCCAAAACAATATTAGCGTGTCCCAAACTTACTTGAGAAGCTGTTTGAAAAACAGAAAGAGGTTTGATCAAAAAATCCGCAATATTTTCTTTTTGTAAAAAAACTTTATTTCCTTCAACCGCCAAAATAATCGGATAATTTATTTTATTTAAAACTTCCGCCAATTTAGCGTCATCTTCCGCGCCGACACGAGAATTTTCCGCCAACATCAAATCCAGAGCCACTGCTTTGGGTTTTTCTTCATTCATTTTTGATAACGCCGAAGCCAAAGCCTCTCTATTCCACGGCCATTGTCCGTATTTTTGCAAATCAACATTATCAATACCTATAATCAAAATATCCGCGCTCTTTGGTTTTACGGTAAAAAAAGAATCATTGATAAAATTATCCAAACCGGAAAAAAATCCAAAATAAACTCCAGCGGAAAAAATCAAACCGATAATAAGACTCAAAAAGAAATAAATTCCGTTGGTTATTTTTTTCATATTAACGAATAAGATTGGTAGTTCGTAATTTGGTGGTTGTAGTGGAGGTCGTGGAAGAAGTCGGGGCTGTAACCGGAGTCAGACTTGATCTGTTGGTAATAGTCGGATTATTTATAACCTCTGAAGGAGCGGTAGCGGTAACATCGGTTTCGTTTTGATTGCTAACCGAAGTGTCTGAAGGAGTAACCGCGCCGGTAGGATCGACGCTTTGACTTGTGTCCGGTTCAATATTTGTTTCATCGCTTTCAACACTGCTGTAAAAATCATTTGTCGTATCGCTTGTCGTCGGATTATCCGATACTGTCTCGGAGTTTTGACTTGGAGAAATCACAGCGGAATTTCCTCCGTCAGATACTGGCGCGGTTGAAGAAACAACCGAACCAACTCCGGGTTTTTCTATCGGTTTAGTAGTTAATTCTTCATCAACTTCCGGTTTAGTAATAGTTGTAGTCGCAGTTTGTCCGTCCAATTTTTCATCCTGCGTTTTGGCGTTTATAATCCAAGGATCATTTTCTACGGCTTTGGAATAAGGTTTGACTTTGGAAGTTAATTTAATTCCGTTTAACAAACCTTTGATATCCTGATCGTTAATCTTGACATATTGATCATTGCCGACATAAGCTGTGTTATTTTCAACAATTTTACCGGTTTGTGGATCTTTGGCATTTACATTTATCAGATGTATGGAGCCGATAATCGTAGTTTGACCGGGAACATATACGACACCAAAAGAAGTTCCGCGTACTGCCGCGACCGCGTTGGCTGTTTCCACTTCCCAATAAGACTGCGTTGTCATGAGCGCTTTTATTCGCGACCAAACACGGCCGGTTTGTAAAAATATTTTTACTTTCAATGTTTTATTACCGGGAAAATATTCAAAATCTTTCAAATCAATTTTGGTTTGCGTTTCCAAACGCGCCACTGAACCGTCGGAAAAATAAAGATTTGCCAAACCGGTATTATCCGTCATCACAGTTTGTCCGCCGGTTATCTCATCTCCGGTTTTTAACTCACTGCCAAGCGTGCCGTCGGAATTTACCAAATATACTCCCCTGTTTAAAACTTCTATCCAGCCCTTTTCCGCAGTTTCAGAATTTTTTCCTTCCGGAGCCGTAACCGGAATTTGTTTTTGCCAAAAGAAAAACCAAATTAAACCGGCGATGATTAAAATAGAAATAAGACCTAAAAATATTTTCTTCATAAGAAATAAATTTTTAATTTTAGTTCTACTATTTTAAACTTTTACTGTAAAAAAAGCAAATAAAAAACCCCGATTTCGTATCGGGATTTTTTTATTCAATTTAAATTAATCTAAAAACTTAACCACCAAGATAAAAATAATAGACATAAAAAACAGCACACCCCAAGGTTTCCATTCATTTTGTATTTCATTAAATTTAGCTACGCTCTCCCATTTTTTAGCTCTCCATGCCAATTCACTACCTTTCATTCCCAAATATATCCAGAAAACAAAATTTATAATCGGAACGAAAGATAAAAGAGAAATCCAAACTCTATTAGACGCTCCCCAAATCCAAAACAAACCAGCCGCTCCCCAATTCCACCCTTTTATTTCTTCCGGAATTGTTGAATCTTTTCCTTTACCGGAACGATTATCAAAAGTTAAATCGGGAAAAATATTTTTATTTTTAAAAGTTACAATTAATATCAAAATACCTGTGATAATTCCCAAAAAAGAACTTAACCCTAAAATACCTAATAGTCTTCTTAATATTATCGCAATTAATTCTAAATTATAACTTCTACTTTCACCGGGCACAGAACCAGCTTCTACCATTGGATTAATAGAATAAATTGTTATTGTAAAAATAAACAAAACAAAAATTAAAATAAAAAACGGAACCCAAAAACAATATTTGCCTATTTTTTTATTTATTCTTTTAATTTCCTCACGTTCCTCTTCACTCATTTTACTAATATATTGTTCATTGTCGGTAATCATATTTTTTACACTGTCGGTTTATTATTACCACTTACTTTTTCAAACGCTCGTAAAACTTCGAGCGGTACAGCGAATAAAATCGTATTTGATTGATCTGTGGAAACATCCGAAATTGTGCTCAAAGTACGAAGATGCAGGGCGCCTGGAGCGCTATTCAAAACTGTAGCAGCTTTGGCCAAGTTTTCCGAAGCGATTACTTCACCGGTGGATTTGATGATCACCGCGCGTTTTTCACGTTCAGCTTCCGCTTGTTGAGCAATCACACGTTGCATATTATCCGGTAAAATAATATCTTTGAGTTCCACGCTTTCCACTTTGATTCCCCACGGATCAGTGGCTTTATCCACGATATTTTTTATTTTTTGCGCAGCTTCTTCACGATTTGCCAAGAGTTCATCCAATTCCATTTGACCAACTACATTTCTCATTGTGGTTTGTGCCAATTGAGAAGTCGCATTCCAAAAATTTTCCACTTCCAACACAGCTTTGGCCGCATCAACGATTTTGTAATAAATTACCGCATTGATTTTTGCGGAAACATTGTCGCGAGTGATAGCTTCTTGAAAAGGCACATCCACGGCTTTGACGCGAATATCCACTTTTTTCATTCCTTGGATTATCGGGATAACCAAACGCCAACCCGGTTCCACGGTTTTGACATATTTTCCAAGTAAAAACTTTACCCCTCTTTCATATTGATCCACCTGACGAATGCTGGCGATAATCAATACCGCCAAAATGATCCAAAATATAGGCATACGAATTATTTATTTAAATGATTTAAAAAATTTAAAAGATTTATCTGTCATTCTGAGCGTAGCGAAGAATCTGCAAGCAAAATTATTGCTTTTTACAGATCCTTCACTGCGTTCAGGATGACATTTTTAGTTTGCCTTTGCTTGTATAAACAGAAACAACGGGAATTCCGCTCTAGCTCTATCAATCGCTACTGCCCTCGGTCCTGGTGTGGTCTTCTTTTCCGATACCCACTCCTCTATTCTTTCTACCGCAAAACCGGATTTTTGTAAATGTTTGAAATAATATTGAAGCGGACGATGAAAAGAAGATGTTGTTTCGCTGTTTTTTTCTCCCGGATGCATCACAATTTTATTTTTACTTTCGGATAAATACGCATCCATGCGACGATATTGAATTTTATTTTTTTCATCCCAATCCCAACTGCTTTTTCCCGGAATTCTGAAACATGGGTGGTTCATAACTATGTATAGATTTCCGCCTTTCTTGATTTTCTTGGCGCACTCTTTGATAACCAAATCCGCCTTTTCCATATTTTGCAAAGACAAGACCATGATTATTTTGTCAAAAGTTTCTTTGAGAAAAGAAAGATTGTCAGCCGAACCGACTTGATAAGAAATGCTTTTGGGAGAGTTTTCTTTCGCCAAAGTTATCAACTTTACACTATTATCCACGCCATATAGTTTTGCTCCGCCTTTTTCCAACTCCCGACTGAAAAATCCTTGTCCGCAACCCAAATCCAAAATCTTTTCTCCGGGTTTAGAAGTTATCAAACGCAACAAATTCGGTAAAATCAAATCTTTTTGATAAGTACCGTCAGTGTTTAAAAGTTCATTATACCAATCCGCGCTTTTGTTCCAAGAAGTGTCGTTCGCCATAATTTTAGATTTATGATTTATGATTTTAGATTGATAAGTTATTTATGTCATTCCCGCGGGCCAACGGCCTCCCTTTGGGAAAGACGGAAACCTGCCTGCCGGCAGGCAGGTCCAGTGGCTATCTTACTTTTCCTGGATCCCCGCCTTCGCGGGGATGACAACTTTAATAATTAACCGCTAGAAATGAAGCGACGATTCCTGCGGTTTCTCCACGTAAAATATTTTTTCCGATTCCGGTTATTTTCATATTATTTTCTTTGGCTAAAACCAATTCTTCCGTACTCCAACCGCCTTCCGGACCGATAAATAAACCGACATTTTTAGAATTTCTGTCAATTGTTTTTCCCGGAGAAAATTCCGTGCCACCCGGAGCAAAAAATAAATTTACATCATTATTTTTTACTTCCAAAATCGCTTCTTTAAATTTTATCATCTTTACGACTTCCATCAAAGTCCCTCGCCCGGAAAGTTCACAAGCTTCTTTACTTATTTTATTCAGTCTTTCCAAATTAATTCCGGTTTTGATAGTTCTGTCGGTAATTATCGGCACCAATTTATTCACCCCGATTTCCGCCGCTTTTTGCACAGCGAGTTCAAAATTCTCGCGTTTCAAAACAGCTAAATACAATATAATATTTCTACCTTCGGTTGAAAATTCTTTGTATTCCACAACTTTCAAAATCAATTCTTTTTTATCAATACCTTCCAATACACAAATAATCTCCTTGCCTTTTCCGTCACAAAGCGCCAATTGTTCGCCTATTTTCAATTTCAAAACTTTTACAATTTGATGGACAATCTCTTTATCGGACAATTTGATTGATTTTTCTTTTTCATCCAAAACCAAATTGGATAAGAAAAAACGATGAATTTTCATATTTTTCTTTTACTTCTATTAAATTTTATCGCAAACCGATGCGCTTCATCGCGCACGCGGATGAGTAATTCTTGATGACCGAAAACCCAAGCCACAAATTCCGGATTTTTTTCACCTAAGATAAATTCGTTTTTCTTTCGCGCCGGTCCTTTGGCAATACCCACAACCGGAAGAGAAATGTTTTTTTCTTCCAAAATAGTTTTTACCGCATTCACTTGTCCTCTGCCCCCGTCAATCAATAATAAATCCGGTCTCCCCCATTCACTGTGCGTAAAACGACGAGAAATAATTTCTTTGAGACAGTCTACATCGCTCTGACCGACAACGCCTTTGATATTAAATTTTTTATATCCGCTTTTTTTGGGGATCCCGTTTTGGAATAATACCAAACTCCCCACTTTGTCGCTACTGCCCAAATTGGAAATATCATAACCCTCAATTCGCGAATATTTTTCTTTGAGTTTTTTACCCGCGTCTTTTTCCAAAAATAATTCGTCTTCAAAAAAACTACGATTGATGAGCGTGATGTCTTGAATTTTTTTCAATTGATAAAGTTGATTTCGCAAAAGCGTCGCTTGTTCAAAATTTTCTTTTTCCGATGCTTGTTTCATCTTTTTTTCAAAATCTCGCATCACTTGTTTTTTCTGACCGAGCAAAAACAAAGTTAGAGGTTTGATAACTCTGCTTTCATATTCCTCTGCGCTGATTTCACCCGTACATACGCCCAAACATTGATCCAATTGATAATAAAAACAAGGCTTGTCGCTGTTTGGTTCGCAGTCCGACCAAAAAAACATTTTTCGCAATACTGTCATTGCTTCTTTGGTATTGAGTCCCGGATACGGACCGAAAATCGCTTTTATTTTACCTTTATCAATTTTACTTAATTCATGCTGACGTAAAGATTGCAACTTTGGAAATCTGTCTTTGGTCAAATATAGATAGTTCCAACTTTTGTCGTCCTTACCCAAAACATTATATTTGGGATTAAACTTTTTGATATAATCGGCCTCCAAAATAATCGCTTCCAAAACCGACTCGGTTTCCACCCAAGCGATATCCTCTACTTGATAAATCATTTCTTCTATCGGACGAGGATTTCTTTGTTTTTGCCAATAACTTTTTACTCGTTGTTTTAACGAGGTGGCCTTGCCAACATAAAGCAAAGCGTTGTTTGCGCCATAAAACAAATAAACTCCGGGGTTATCGGGTAAATTGGCTAATTTTAGAGATATTTTTGACTCGACTCTTGACATTTTAGCTAAAATATGCTATTATATTCTGTTATAGATCTTTATAAATTTGTTTCCCTGAATAAGGGAGGAGGAAGTTATGGATGAGGTTTTGAAAAAAATTGTCTCCGAAGATACGGAGATGAAAAAGCTCTTTGCCGAACTTTATGTCGATATGGGGGCTGAAAAAGCCTGCAATGATCTCCAGATCACCGAGGAAAATAAAAAGAGCATTATTCCGATTCCGGTGAAAGACCAGATTACCGAGATAATAAAGAATCTGGCATGGAGAAACATCAATATTGCCGAAGAGGAAGTGATTAAATTTGCCAAAGAATTCGGCAGAGAGAACTTCAACTTTCTCAAATAACCTCCACCCGGGCCCTATGCGGCCCGGTTTTTTTATTTCAAAACATCAGTCAATTTGATAGCCCAAGCGCCGAGAGATTTTCTATCATCCAAATTTACATCATCCGGACAAATAATATTTTTAGGAAATTTAATTCTTTTGACATCCAAAACCATATTTCCTCTTTCTTCTTGTTCTTCTTCCCATTTATCCAAAAGATTACGATTGATGTCGCCAAAATTAAAATTTATGTACCTGATAGTTTTTTTGATAGCATCCAGCAAAACATTATGGCTTGCAGTGCGAGATTTTCCCAATCTTTCATGTTCTTCCTGATATTCCTTAATATCATCTTTTGAATTGCTCTTGGTCATACCCACAGCTTCATGTTGTTTCTTTAAATACATTATAGTTTTTTTATAGTCCGAAGTTTTTTTGATAATTTCAGCCAGAAGTCTGTTGACTTCTTCTTTTCTTTTTTCAAATTCAGCCAATTCCTGTTCATCACCACTTTTTAATTCCGCATCCATAATCATTTTTTTAACACTCACCAAATGTTTAGTTTCCGGAGATTGATCTATATTTTCATATTTTTCCTTATTCATACATTCTTGTGCATGACTGGTGATTTCACCTTCTTCTCCAAATTGACTTCGAAACTCTCTTAGAAAAGACATACTATAAAAAAATTAAAATTTACTCTTTTAATTTACCACATTTTCGGCTTTTTTTCAAGTATTTCGTAATGTAGCGACTATTGACAAAATCGTTAAAATATGCTACAATTCTTTGTTGTTCCTTAAAATTTTAACTGCTTTTTGGAGGATATCATGAGAAATGCAATAGCTCTAGCTATCGCTACTGAGCCAAGAATTGAACAAACTATCAAACTTCTCGTCTTGAAAATCTTAACGGAGAAAATATCTCCAAAAGATGTTGCCAAAGTAGTTGAGGCTTTGGTCAATTTATTCAAACGGAAAAAAATCGACGATATTACGCAGGATGAAGTTCAAAAAATCGTCGAGGAGTGGACTGTGGTCAAAATCAACCGAATATTGAAGGGAGGCTAAAATGCCGAATCCTCCCAAAAGAAAAACTTATTAGCCCCGCTCAGGGGCTTTTTTTATTTCAAAACTCTTTTTAAGTAAGCCCCCGTATAACTCCCTGCTTTTCGCGCGACTTCCTCCGGTGTACCGCTGGCAACTATTTTTCCGCCTTTATCCCCGCCTTCAGGTCCGAGATCTATTATCCAATCCGCGCATTTGATAACATCCAGGTTATGTTCAATCACCATCACCGTATTTCCAACAGATACCAGACGTTGTAAAACTATCAATAATTTTTTTACATCTTCATAATGCAAACCAGTAGTCGGTTCATCCAACAAATAAAGTGTTTTGGTATTTCCCGGACGCGCCAATTCACGCGACAGTTTGATACGTTGTGCCTCTCCGCCGGAAAGTGTGGTGGCAGATTGTCCGAGAGTCAAGTAATCCAAACCGACTTCGTTGAGTATTTTCAATTTATCGTGAATAAACGGAATATCTTTGAAAAATTGTTCCGCTTCCGCCACAGTCATGTCTAGCACATCGGCAATATTTTTTCCTTTGTAATGCACTTGCAAAGTTTCGGAAGTAAAACGCTTGCCTTTGCAAACATCACAAACCACTTCTACACTTGGTAAAAAATGCATTTCAATTTCCAGCACTCCTTTACCTTCGCAATGTTCGCAACGTCCGCCCGGCACATTAAAACTGAATCGACTGTTTTTATAACCGCGCATGCGCGCTTCCGGAGTAGTAGCAAAAATTTCTCGAATATGATCAAAAGCTTTGGTGTAAGTGGCGGGATTACTGCGTGAAGTGCGACCGATAGCGCTCTGATCGATAGAGATAACTCTTTCTATATATTCGGTGCCAGTCAAATTTTTATAATTCGGTTCGTGTTTTTTTATTCTGTTTAATCTTTCAAACAACGCGCGATAAAGCACATCGTGCATCAAGGTGGATTTGCCCGAACCTGATACGCCGGTCAAACAAACAAAACGACGAAGCGGAATTTCCACATCAACATTTTTCAAATTATGTTCCACTGCGCCTTTGATTTTGATTTTTGGTGTAGAAGAATCCACACTGCGATATTTTTCGGGAATTTCTATTTTTTCCTCCCCGCGCAAATATTTTCCAGTCAGAGATTTTTGCGTGGAACCCAACACTTTACAATCAAATTCTTTGGATTTCCCTATTTTATTATTCAGCATGTCTTGCAAAGGTCCGGAATAAATCACTTCTCCCCCGTGTTTACCGGCCATAGGTCCGATATCTACCAACCAATCGCTTTCCAAAATAGTATCTTCATCATGTTCTACTACGATAATAGTATTTCCAACATTGCAAAGATTGCGTAAAGTTTTTATCAATTGATCATTATCTTTTTGGTGCAATCCGATAGTCGGTTCATCCAATACATAAAGAGCGCCGACCAATTTAGTGCCGACTTGCGACGCTAGACGGATACGTTGTGCTTCCCCGCCGGATAATGTGCCGGCGCGACGCTCTAGTGTGAGATAATGAAGCCCGACATTAAACATAAAATCCAAACGATTGCTGATTTCACGCAAAACTACAGCGCTGATTTCCAATTCTTTGGGTGTTAATTTTTTTGTTAAATCGTTGAAAAATTCTCGCGATTGTGAAATTGTTTGTTTGGTGACTTCATAAATATTTTTTCCACCAATTTTCACACTCAACGCGGTTTCGTTTAATCTTTTACCGTGACATTTCGGACAAACTTCTTCGGAGAACAAACTTTCTGTGCCCAAACCCGTACATTTTTCACAATAACCATAAGGACTGTTGAAACTGAATAATCGCGGTTCAATTTCGGGAAAAGAAAAACCGTCGTGAGGACAAGAATAAAGCGTAGAATAAATTTGTTCGGTTTTATCCGGATAAATTATCGTTACCAAACCGTTACTCAGATCAATCGCGCTCTCCAGCGCTTCGGACAATCTTTGTAGCTCTTCTTTTTCCGTCATTTTTTCCGCGCTGTTCAAAAACAATCTATCCGTCACCACTTCAATATCGTGTTTTTTGTTTTTTGACAAAATCAAAGTTTCTTTGAGTTCTTTATAAACTCCGTCCACGCGAACTTGCGCAAATCCGGAATTATAAAAATCATAAAGCATCTGATAATACTCCCCTTTTCTTCCACGCACTACGGGAGACAAAATCACCAATTCTTTTATACTTTTTTTATTATCTTTGAAATTTTCAATGAGTTTGTCCAAGATATGACTTTTGATTTCATCTGTGCTCATCCGGTCAATTTTGGTTCCACATTGCGGACAATATGGTTTGCCTACGCGCGCGTAAAGCACACGTAAATAATCATAAATTTCCGTGATAGTTGCGACTGTGGATCTCGGGTTGGCAGTATGAGCTTTTTGATCAATAGAAATAGCCGGTGACAAACCTTCTATTTCATCAACATCAGGTTTTTGCATCCCGCCCAAAAATTGTCGCGCGTAAGCGGACAAACTTTCAATGTATCGGCGTTGGCCTTCGGCAAAAATGGTATCAAAAGCCAGAGACGATTTGCCCGAACCGGACAGTCCCGTGAAAACTATCATTTTATTGCGCGGAATTTCCAAAGAAATATTTTTCAAATTATGTTCTCGCGCGCCTTTGATAACAATTTTTTCTTGCATAATAATTGTAATATAGGAAAATGCCCTCCAGTTGGTTTACTAGGGGGGTATAGTGAAAAGTTTACTATAAAATTAACGAAAAGTCAACCGTGTTTTAATAACCAAATCCTAATGTCCAATTGTCATCCTGAACGAAGTGAAGGATCTGCAAAAGGCAATAATCTTTTTTACAGACCTACCTGCCGGTAGGCAGGTTCTTCTCCGCCTGAGGCGGATCAGAATGACAGATTATTGACAAACTCCCCAATCTCCTATTAAATAACTTTATAAGTCCTTTATATTATTAATTTCCTATATTGGAGGAAAATATGGATTGGTTAGAAAAAGCCAAAGATGAAGCCAAAAAAAATCTGGAAAAAATCCAACAGATCATCCAGGAGAGATATGACTACAGCGAAAAAGTGGAAGAACTCCGAGAAATCTGCACAAAATCGGAAAAGGAAAAGGTTTGTAATCTTTTTTCTGATGCGGATTATTGTTTGAAAGAGTGGCAAAACGGTCCTGTTCTGGGACTGAATTCTCCAGGACTAATAATTTCAGCAGCGGAAAACTACAAAAAAACCTTGGATAAACTGATTGCAGAAATTAACAAAGAACTTTTTCCTTGTTAATCCACACTTCAAGCGGTTCTACACAGAATCGCTTTTTTTATTGACAAAAAACATCAATTATAATAAATTAAACTTATACTAAATAACAATTAATTTATATAAAAATATGTCAAAAAAGCTACTTTCGCTTTTCGCAATTTTCGCCTTGGTTATTCTCATGGGAGCCGGATGTCAAAAAACGACTGTTGAAGAAAACAACAGTGAAATTGATGATTTATCTGTTTTGGAAGAAGAAGATTTGACTGAAGAAAATGATAATGAACTTATTTTGTCCGTGGAAGATTTGGGAAGTGGTCAAGTAAAATTTATTTGGAATACTTCCAATAACCCGGAAGGTTATCGTATGCTTCACAGCGCGCGCAAAAACGCTGAAAATCCTTTTTGGCAATTTGTAGGAACAAATAATGATGAAGGGATATTTTATCAAGTCCCGACTGGCACAAGATTTTTCCGCGTTTGCGAATTATTGGATAAAAAATGTGTGAATTATTCAAATGAGGTGGAACTTGAAGTAAAGTAAATCTATCTAAAAAAATAAAAGACACATCAAACTTGGTGTGTCTTTTTTTTGTTTTAATATTAAATACTGAATACCTGCCTGCCGGCAGGCAGGTTGGAGATATTGTTTTAAATATCATAAAACCTCGGCCGAAGCCGAGGTTATAAAAGGAACAAAACTTATTATTCAAGCAACCATCCTGAAAATCCTTTAAAGATTTTGCTCAGAAAAACCAAGCAATCTTTAAAAAATTCTTTTCTAAAAATGGTTAACAGAATTAGAAACAGTGACTCAATGCTTAAAAAAACAAAAAGGGCAACGGTAACACTAGAGTAAGTGGCAATAGAAATACTCATCTGAAAGCCAAAAAATATCGAAAACGAAAAACTTATCAAAAATAACAAGCCAAAAATAAAGCCTATATCCGTTTCTATTTTTCTGAAATCTTGTAATCGGTCGAGAGTCTTAGTAGATACAATGATAGTACAGTATAACAATGGTCCTGCAAATAAATCCCACCATCTGGTTATGCTGAATGACAAATCATAATAAGCATCAGAAAAAAAATAAATACGATTTGTAGTTGGTACACTGCCTTTGGTAAAGAAATATATCCCCCAATAAATCCCAATCGGAACTGAAAATGCCAAAAAGAATTTAAAAAAAACCTTTGTTAATCTTTTCATTTTAATCTCCGGTCGTATTTGGCCCGACTCCGGCACTATTTCAATAAATTGTAAGGAACATAAACTAACTGCACATTATAGCACATTTTAGCCTTTTTGTCAAGATTTAAATGTGGCTAATTTAAGCCATTTTTCTAAACAAAAAACCGCCGTTTTTGGCGATTTTACTATTTTTGTCATTCTGAGGAGCTTAGCGACGAAGAATCTGTAAAAGCAACTATCTTACTTGCAGATCCTTCACTACGTTCAGGATGACAACCGGTCTTATTATTCAATCCGCCTTCGCCCAAAAAGGGCTACGGACGGACAAGTATCCAATATCCAATATTTAATATTTTTTACTACTTATCCGCTTTGCGTCCTTTCAACTCTCTCACCTCATCTCGCAAAATCGCCGCTAATTCAAACTCCAAATGTTCCGCAGCCTCGCGCATTAATTTTTCTTTTTCTTTGATAATAACTTCAAGCGGTCTGCCATCCCCTATCAAATCCAAATCCGTGACTGATAATTTTTTCGCTTTGTTTCTTAATTTGCCTTTTTGTTTTTCTTCGTTGAGTGTCAATCCGAAATCCGCCAAAATATTTTTGATAGTTTTTTCAATAGTCTTTGGCGTAATGCCGTGTTTTTTATTGTAAGCAAGTTGAATTTCTCGGCGACGAGCGGTTTCATCTATCGCCTTTTGGATAGAACCGGTGATATTATCCGCATACAAAACCACTTGACCGTTCGCATTGCGCGCCGCGCGTCCGATAGTTTGGATGAGCGAAGTGCTACTGCGCAAAAATCCTTCTTTGTCAGCATCAAGAATTGCGACAAGTGATACTTCCGGCATATCCAAACCTTCACGCAATAAATTCACACCAACCAAAACATCAGTTTTGCCTTTGCGCAAATCTGTAATAATTTGGATACGTTCCAAAGTTTCTATATCACTATGTAAATAAGTAACTTTTATTTTTTTCTCTTTCAAATACTCGGACAAATCTTCGGCCATTTTTTTGGTCAAAGTTGTCACCAAAGTTCTTTCGTTATTTTTGATTCTTTCTTCAATACGAACCAGCAAATCCTCAATCTGGCTTTTAACTCCGACTTTGCCTGTAACTGGCGCGATAATAACTTCCGGATCAATAAGACCGGTCGGACGCACGATTTGTTCCACGACCTGGTCGCTCAATTTCATCTCATAATCATCCGGCGTAGCGGAAACATAAATCACTTGTTTGGTTCTTTCATCAAATTCTTCGTAAGTGAGCGGACGGTTGTCACGCGCTGAGGGAAGTCGGAAACCATGTTCAATCAAAGTGTCTTTTCTTGATCTATCGCCGGCAAACATCCCGCGTAATTGCGGAATAGTCACGTGCGATTCGTCAATCACAGTCAAAAAATCCCCTGCTCCATAATGGAAATAATCCAGCAGTGTAAACGCCGGTTCGCCAGCTTTGCGTTCTTCAAAAAATCTGGAATAATTTTCTATCCCGTTGCAATAACCGATGTGTTCTATCAATTCCAAATCATAATTTGTTTTGCGTTTCAATCTTTCCGCTTCCAATAATTTTCCGTGTCGCATCAATTCATCATAACGAACTTTGAGTTCGTCGCGAATTGCTTGCAAAGCATTGTTTTTTGTTTCTTGCGACACCACATAGTGTTTAGCCGGAAAAAGCCACATATCGGGACTTTCTCCGATTCGTTTACGGGTCAGCGCATCAAAAATTTCAATAGAATCTATTTTATCGCTAAGTCCGAAACGATAAATTTTTTCTTCATTTACCGGAACCAATTCCAAAACTTGTCCGCGTAACAAAAATGTCCCACGTTTGAGTTCACCATTGGTGCGTTCAAATTTCATTTCCACGAGTTTTTCCATCAAACCGCGACGATCCAATTTTTGCCCGACTTCCAAATGTAAAATCGTGCGTTCATATTCTTTTGGTGAACCAAGGTTATAAATCGCAGAAACAGACGCCACGATTATCACATCTTTGCGAGTGAGTAGTGCTTGGGTGCAAGCATGGCGTAATCTGTCTATTTCTTCATTGATTTGCGCTTCTTTTTCAATATAGGTGTCGGTATGGGGCATGTAGGCTTCCGGTTGATAATAATCATAAAAAGAAACAAAATATTCCACCGCGTTATTGGGAAAAAATTCCCGAAATTCATTGCAAAGTTGAGCAGCCAAAGTTTTGTTGTGTGCTATTACCAAAGTTGGCTTCTGGGTTTTTTCTATCACATTGGCAACGGTAAAAGTTTTACCCGAACCGGTCACACCGAGTAAAGTCTGACGACGCATATCACAAGAGATACCATCTACTAATTTAGCAATGGCCTCTGGCTGATCCCCGGCGGGTTTATATTTTGAAACTAATTTAAATTTCATCTGAATAAACTTTATGAACTTTATAACTTTACAAACTTTATAACTCAATACTTCTTCTCCACCATACTCTGCACTATTCCGATAAGTAATAAATTCATTATTAAAGAAGATCCACCGTAACTTACAAAAGGAAGAGTAACACCGGTAACAGGTAAAATACCTATATTTGCTCCTATATTTATAAAAAACTGGGTAAAAAATAAAGCTGCGGTTCCGGAAACCGTCAAAGCGATAAAATCATTGCTTGTTTTGGAGGCCAAAGAAAGCAAACGCCAAAAAACTATTAAAAATAATATCAAAATCACTCCGACTCCCAAAAAACCCATTTCTTCGGCAATAACGGAAAAAATAAAATCAGTTTGTGTTTCCGGTAAAAAGCGCAATTGGCTTTGCGAACCAAATCCCAAGCCTCGACCAAAAATATTTCCCGAACCAACGGCAATAGTCGCTTGCATTACATTATATCCCGAACCCAAAGGATCATGACTCGGATCAATAAATGTCATCAGGCGATCTTTTTGATAATCTTGCAATAAGAAAAACCAACTAAAAATCGCACCAGTGACAAAAAGCATTATAAAACCGAAAATTAAAGATTTTTTGGCGCCGGTTAAAAGCATCAAAGAAAACCAGATAGTCCCCACTAAAACAGCCGAACCTAAATCAGGTTGGATCATGATAAGAAAAATCGGCAATAAAGTCAAAAATAAAGTCCAAAAGAAAAATTTCGGTTTTTCAAACTGTCGTCCGAAATTGGAAATAGTATAAGCAAGCATTAAAATCACTCCGACCTTAGCCAACTCCACCGGTTGAAAAGAAAAACCTCCGAAAGAAAACCACCCCGTAGTACCGCGAATATTATGTCCCAAAATCAAAACAGCCAAAAGAGCAAAAAGTGAAGCATAGTAAAACCAACGGGCGTAAGTTCTGAAAAAAGTATATTGGGTCAAACTCCCGGCAAACAAAATTCCGAGACCTATAGCCAATGCTATAACCTGTTTTTTGAAATAAATAAGCTCACTACCGCGAGATAAATCCACACTATAAATAGCCATCAATCCAAAAGCAATCAGAAAAAACACAGCCGAAAAAAGAAGCCAGTCAAAACTCCTCCCTGAGAATTTGGCCAAATTAAACATATTATCTCACCGGTTCAAAATATTCTCCTCGTTCAAAATAATTTATAGAAGGATACACAACAACTTCATCAACAAAAAGATTGTCGGCAAAACTTCGCAAGTCCACGTTTTTTGTTTGTAATGATTCGAATTTTTCTATTTTAATTTCAGCCATACCAACTTCAATTCCACCGTTTCTGAATTCTACTATAAAATGCGGTTCATAAAAATGAAACGGACTGCCGTTCTTCAAATCAAATTTTATAATATTGGCGTTGGCCCCTTCCGGATGTAAAACGCTTTTATATTCGAAATTTTCAACTTCAAACATATTTCTTTCCGCCATATAAGAGATCGGATCTGCATAAAGATGAGCGTTGATACGTTTGTAAACGATATTTTCCAAAACCAAGACCCCGCCAATACCGTCTTTTAAGCCAAATTCAACCACGGGCTTGGTTTCTTGCGGTAAAATAAAACCCGATCTTTTTTCGGTTTTCAGACCTCCTTGATCAAAATAATAATCAAAATACGCTATATGTTTTTGATTTGGATTGGTTACTTTGGTAAAAGCATCGTATTTATCTACTCCGGCCGGAATTACCACAGTTTCATCTACCGCTAAATTCTGAGGAGATAGGGCTCTGTTGATTCTTTCGTAATCATCCACCTCTGTCATTTGGACAAATAATTTTTCATCGCGAGGCACTTCTACTATCAAAATCCATGCTGCTTTAATCACGGTATATATCACTGTGTAGGCTGAAAATAAAATCAAAAAACCGACTAAAAGACGGTAAAGTAAAATCCTGTTATTTACATACCAAGCGGCAAATTTAAACTGTCCCGCAGTCATCGTGCCGGTAGGATCTTCGTATTTGGATAATCCGTTTTTCACGACTTTTTTGGCAGTAGGCAAACTTGATGCGATAGTACCGGTCTTCCTTTGAGTTAAATTATTTTTTTGAGTATAGAAATCCATATATAAAAATTTTATAAACTTAAAAGTATTTTATCATTCTTTGACTTTTTTTACAACAAAAGACAGGGTGAGTTTGACTTTTGAAACTTTTCATTGTAAACTCCGACACGCAGTACTTTATAATCTCTCAACGGAGAAAAACATGGCCCCTTATTTGACCGTCTTTTTTCCTTTTCGTTTACCGATTCACTTTGAAAACAACTTGCCCGCTCTTTTTATTTACGAAAAAAAAGAGCTTGATCGAGAAAATCTTATCAGTCTCCTTGCCGAACACAGAGAAAAATATTTATTTGTGTTCACTGAAAAAAAAGACGACTTCGGAAAATTCAAAAATCCGAGAGTCAAAATCAATCCGGAACAAGTAATGGTTAGCGGTTTTAAACCCGTTATACTCCTCAAAACAACTCTTGAGGTATCTGAACTGACCGATGGTATATTAACCGTCAGTCAAAAAATGATACCTGGAAAAAAAGAAAAAATTTATGGGATGAAAGATAAATTATTCCATAAAATAAGCCTATGGAGTATAAATTCCAACCCTACAGAATTGAAGAACATCTTAATTTCTTTTTTCGGCTTTTTACTACTGCCAGAAGAGAAATTTTTCTCCGATCAATGGAGATAAATCAGTAGGATTCCAACCCCGCCAATGCGGGGTTTTTTATTTTTTATACACTTGCTTGTCTCTTTTTAAAATGCTATAATGATGACAGTTTTATTGAATAAACAAATAGCTTTTATGCCAGCAAAAACAAACAGCAATTATAGCGCGAAGAATATTACAGTCTTGGAGGGATTGGAAGCGGTGCGTCGTCGTCCGGGTATGTATATCGGTTCTACCGGAGCCGTCGGTTTGCACCACCTTATTTGGGAAGTCGTAGATAACTCTGTGGATGAAGCCATGGCCGGTTTTTGCAATAAAATCATGATTTCACTTTTACCGGACCATAAAATAGAGGTTCGCGACAACGGTCGCGGTATCCCGGTAGATGAACATCCGACCAAAAAAGTCAGTGCTTTGGAAGTTGTTTTGACAGTTCTCCACGCCGGAGGTAAATTCGGCGACGGTGGCTATAAGATTTCCGGCGGTTTACACGGGGTAGGTGTTTCTGTAGTGAATGCCTTGTCAGATTATCTCAAAGCCGAAGTGCATCGCGACGGTAAAGTATGGGTTCAGGAATACAAAACCGGTAAACCTGTAAAAAAAGTAGTGTCTGTCGGCAGTTGTAAGGATACTGGCACAATTATCACTTTTCACCCAGATACTGAAATTTTTGAAACCAATAATTTTGAATGGAAAACTATCGTAGATCATATTCGTCAATATGCTTACCTTTCCAAAGGTCTGCATTTTATTGTCAAAGATTTACGAACACCCGAAGAAAAATCCGCAGACAAAACCGCTATTGATTTTCCCAATCCGACTTATCAATTTTATTTTGAAGGCGGAGTTTGTTCTTATGTTCGTCACTTGAACCAAAACAAAGAAATCAAAAATGAAAACGTATTTTACATTGAAAAAGAAGCTGAGGGTGTAGGTGTGGAAATAGCCCTGCAATATACCGGAGAATACACCGAATCCCTTTTTGCTTTTACCAACAACATTCATAACCCGGACGGAGGTACACATGTTTCCGGTTTTAGAACCGCTCTTACTCGCAGTTTAAACACTTACGCTCGTAATAAAAATATTCTCAAAGAAAAAGATCCCAATTTGACCGGTGATGATGTTAAAGAAGGTCTTAATGCCGTAATTTCCATAAAAATCAAAGAACCTCAATTTGAAGGCCAGACCAAAGGTAAACTTGGCAACACTGAAGCTAAAACCGCAGTGGAGACTGTCATGAACGATGCTTTCTTAATCTTTCTTGAAGAACACCCGAAAGATGCCGAAGCTATTGTCGGTAAATGCGTTTTAGCCGCCAAAGCCCGCAATGCCGCCAAAATCGCTCGCGATACTATCTTACGCAAAGGTGTTTTGGAAGGTTTTACATTACCGGGTAAGCTGGCCGATTGTTCTTCTCGTAATGCTGAGGATTCCGAACTTTATATAGTAGAGGGAGACTCCGCCGGCGGTTCAGCCAAACAAGGACGCAATCGCGATAATCAAGCCATACTCCCCTTGCGTGGTAAAGTGCTCAATGTAGAACGCGCTCGCTTGGACAAAATATTAACCAACAACGAATTGAAATCTCTCATCATCGCTCTTGGTACCAATATCGGCGAACAATTTGATATTTCCAAACTTCGATACCACCGCATTGTTATCATGACCGATGCCGATGTAGACGGAGCGCATATCCGCACTCTGCTTTTGACTTTCTTTTACCGATATTTTCCGGAACTTATCAATCAAGGTCATATTTATATCGCCCAACCCCCTCTTTTCTCCGTGAAACTCGGCAAAGAAATGCATTATGCCTACAATGAAGAAGAAAAAGAAAGAATTATCAAAGAATTATCTGAAAGAAAACTAGAAAAGGCTAAAGAAAAAAAGACAAAAGATAAAGTTGAAGAATCGACAGAAGCTCCGGTTGAAGAAGACAGCGAAAATCAATCTATGGTTATCGGCGGAGTCAAAGTAAACATTCAACGTTACAAAGGTCTCGGTGAAATGAACCCGGAACAACTTTGGGAAACCACCATGAACCCGGAAAAACGTTTGATGTTGCGCGTGACTGTGGAAGATGCGGAAAAAGCCAATGAAACTTTTGAAATTCTCATGGGAGACGAAGTGGAACCGAGAAAGAAGTTTATCCAAACCTATGCGAAAGATGTGAAAAATTTGGATATATAGAGATAATAAAAAATAAAACAAAAAAACTTCGCTATTACGGCGAAGTTTTTTAAATAAAAAAGACGGGTTTTAACCGTCTTAAAAATATTATAGAACTAAGCACTGGCGGTTTTTCCGCCTGATATTTCAACTTTTTCAAGATAAAGTCCGGTTTTGAACACGCTCGCCGGTTCAAAGTTCGGATCTTTATTCAAACAGAGATCCAATTGTTTCAAACAAGATTCACTATCCCCCATCTGGTGAAGAATAACAGCGTAATAATAACGCAGCATCAAATAGTGAGGAAAACGAACCAAGATATTTTCAGCATAAGCGCGAGCCTCTGTTAAACTTTTCATCCGAACAACAATCGCGGCATGGAAAAAAGGATCTTCAGCAAACAAGAGTCCTTGTTTACTATATTTGACCACTTGTTCTTCTTTTTCAAGAAGAACGCAACACCCAACAGCCAATTTTGCAATCTCGACTTTCGTCTGATTGTCGGAAAACTGATGTCTCAAAGCCGCATCAAAATGCTTCAGAGCCTTTTCTGGCTCATTGCGTTGATACAATAAATTCCCGATATCAAAATGGATATTGTGTCGAACAAACATTTCCGGTATCCTCACTAACAAAAGACACTGCTCCAGATCTGAAAGGGTTTGGTCGATTTTTTTCTGAAATCTGAATGCCAAACTTCTACCAAGAAAAGCTTGAACAGCCATACCAACACTAGCTTCTTCTTTGGAAAAAGCTTCGATAATTTTACCAAAGAACCGTTCTGCGGTGATAAATTCCTTTTTGTCAATACACCCATAACCTTGTTGAAGATTTTCAAAACATTTGTTGTCGTCCATGGCTATCCCCATTAAAGAATGTTTTTAAGGAACTACGATAGCGCATAATATCACAAAATAAAATAATGTCAATCATCAAACAAGTTTTTTGGCTTTATTTAGCTATAAAAACAAGTGTATATTTACCTTGACTAATCTCTAACTTTATGCTAATATACTTAGCGTAAATCGGCTAACAGGCCGTTTTTAAATTCACCCGGTTAATAATTAAAAATCTATGGACAAACTAATCCAATATTTCAAGGATTCTTACGCCGAGATGAAAAAAGTCACTTGGCCGACCAAAAAACAAACCATCAATTACAGCGCCCTGGTTATCGCTTTGAGCGTTGGAATGGCAGTGTTTTTTTCCGTTTTGGACTATGTGTTCAACCTGGGTTTAACCAAACTCATCACTCAGTAATTTTTATCAGTAATCTATTTTAAGGAGATAATAATATGGCCAAACAAACAATGAATCTTGGTCGCCGCTGGTATGTACTGCATACTTATAGCGGTTATGAAGAAAATGTAAAACACAATTTGGAACAAAGAATCGCTTCTTTTGACATGCAGGATAAAATTTTCAATATTTTGGTACCAAAAGAAAAGAAAATAAAAATCAAAAACGGCAAACGCACTACTGTGGAAGAAAAAATCTTTCCAGGTTATGTACTTTGCGAGATGATTGTTACCGATGATTCTTGGTATGTAGTTCGCAACACTCCTAATGTTACCGGCTTTGTCGGTTCAGGTACAACCCCGACTCCGATAGATCAAAAAGAAATAGAAGGTCTGATGAAAAGAGTTATGGCCGAACATGCACAACAAAAAATAGATATGGAAGTCAATGACATCGTTCGCATAGTAGACGGGCCTTTCAAAAATTTTGAAGGTAAAGTCAGTCATGTTGACGAGGAACGTGGCAAAATAAAAGTTATGGTTACCATGTTTGGTCGTGAAACTCCGGTGGAATTGGATGCCTTACAAGCAAAAAAGATTTAATAAAAAAATTTTCAAATTACCGCCCCGCTAAGCGGGGGCTTCTCGGTAGATATAAATAAACTAATATGGCAAAAAAAGTATTAACCCAAATCAAATTGCAAATCATTGGTGGTGCGGCCAACCCAGCCCCGCCAGTCGGTCCGGCTCTCGGTCAACATGGTGTAAACATCGCCGGTTTTTGCAAAGAATTCAATGACAAAACTCAAGATAAAAAAGGTGAGGTCGTCCCGGTAGTTATTACCGTTTATGATGATAGAAGTTTTTCTTTCATCACCAAAATCGCGCCTATGGCCGAATTAATCAAAAAAACCGCCAAACTTTCCAAAGGTTCTTCCAAACCTTTGCAAGAAAAAGTCGGTAAATTGACCAAAGCTCAAGTTCGCGAAATTGCTGAGAAAAAAATGCCCGATCTTAATGCCAATGATATCGAAGGCGCAATGAAATTGGTAGAAGGCACCGCCAGACAAATGGGAGTAACGATTGAATAAGCCGAAAGTCCATAAAGTCCGTAAAGTCAAAAAGAAAATTAAAAAACTTTCCCATTTGGGAAAGTTTTTTAATACTTTTTAAAAAGACTTTACAGACTTTAAGGACTTTACGACTTTACAGACTAATATATCATCATCGCATCGCCAAAACTAAAAAACCTGTAATCTTCTTTTACCGCCTCTTCATAACATTTCAAAATAAATTCCCTATCTCTCGCAAAGGCGCACACAAGCATCAACAAAGTGCTTTTTGGTAAATGAAAATTAGTTATCAAAACATCTACGACTTTAAATTTAAAGCCGGGAATAATAAATAAATTTATATCCCCCTGAAAAGGCTTGATAACTCTTTTTTCGTTTTGATCATCTTTAATCGTGCCGGCAACACCTTCCAAAGTTCGTACTGTGGTTGTACCGACCGCTATTATTCTTCTACCTTCGGCTTTGGCGTTATTTATCAAAGAAGCGTTTTTATCCGTAATTTCAACCCATTCATGATGCATTTTGTGAGATTCCAATTTTTCAGTTTTTACAGGTTGAAAAGTGCCCAAACCGACATGCAAAGTAACTTCAGCAAATTCAACTCCTTTTTGTTTTATTTTTTCAATCAATTCAGGAGTAAAATGAAAACCTGCGGTAGGAGCTGCTACCGAACCTTCATTTTTAGCATAAACAGTTTGATATTTTTCCACCAATTCATCTTGAGTCGTGTTCATATTTTTAATATACGGCGGTGTCGGCACTTCTCCATATTTATTGGCTTTGGCTCGAATATTAACATCGCTATCGTTAAAATCAACTAAAACAGTACCATCGCTATCTTTAAACAAAACTTCAGCGGAAAAATCCGGACCAAAAACTATTTTCATTCCTAAGCGCAAACGTTTGCCGGGTTTGGCCAACACTTTCCAAACACCTTCGTTTTCCGACGGACGCAACAAAAAAACTTCTACCGGCTTCAAATTTATTATATTGTTGGTTGATTTTCTATCTTTTAGATTATCGGATTTTTGATCAAGTTTTATTTCCCCTTTTAATCGAGCTTTAAAAACTTTGGAATTATTCCAAACAAGCAAATCTCCCGGTTTTAAATATTCCAAAATATCTCCGAAACGCTTGTGTTCTAAAATCTTTTTATCTTTATCAATCACCATCAAACGCGAAGAATCCCTGGGTTCAGCCGGACTTTGGGCGATATTTTTAACAGGTAAATTGTAGTCAAAATCAGAAGTGAACATAAACGAAAGTTATAAAGTTTATAAAGTTAAAAGTTTATAAAGTTCTTAATAAAGAAAGTCGCCCCGACTTTATAACTTTATTAACCTGCCTGCCGGTAGGCAAGCTTTACAAACTTTATGAACTATTTTAAGTATCTCGCCTTATATGCATTATGTTGTTCCAATGTCTTGGAATAATAAATATTTCCTTCATTATCGCTCAAAAAATACCAATAATCGTTTTTTTCCGGATATATCACGGCTTTTATGGCTGTTAAACTCGGATTGGAAATCGGCCCGGGAGGCAATCCGCGATATTTGTAGGTATTATAAGGAGAATCTATTTTGGTTTCTTCCAAAGAAACAGCCGGAGTGGTTTTGCCGGTAATATAATTTACCGTGGCACAAGACTGTAGCGCCCAATTCATATTTAAACGACGCCAAAAAATATCCGCCACTTTGGCCATACTAGTAGCATCCGGGGCTTCTTTTTCTACAATTGAAGCCATGGTTAAAATTTCAAAAAAACTTTTGCCTTGTTTTTTCATTTCCGCGCGCATTTCAGCGGTAATTTTTTGTTCCAGATTATCAAAAATTTTCTTAAGCAATTCTTCCGGTTTGGCGTCTTTGTAAACACGATATGTATCTGGAAAAATAAATCCTTCATATGAAGAATTTTCTTCTTTTTCTTTTAGAATGGAAATTTCGGGAAATTTTACAGTTAAATCCGGGGCGTTATTGCCTAAACCACCGTATTTACGAGCCGGTTCTCCCAAAATTTCATAAACTTCACTTTCTTTTTTTAAAAATCCTTTCTTTACCCAATCGGAGGCCACTTGACGCAGTGTCCAACCTGGAATAATGGTGACATTTATTTCTTCTCTGGGCTTTAAAGCGTTTTTTTTCGCTTCTTCTTTTTCTTGATATTTTTGATAACCCACAATACCTACTGCAAACGGAATACCTATTAAAACAATGATGGATAAAACTAAAATTTTGTTGTTAAAAGACATAACATTAAAAAATTCTAAACTCTAATTTCTAATTCCTAAACAATTTAAAAAAATTAAATATTAAAATATTTGATATTAGATATTGTTTAGAATTTAGAGCTTAGGATTTATCTGGTCATTCCAATTCTGGCGTGCCCATTCCAACCTCTCTGGCACGCCGATATCAATCCAATCACCATCAAAAGTATAGACATCCAGTTCTTTCATTTTAGGGAAAACATCATATTCAACGCTAAAGTTAGATAAATCTTCAGGGAAATGAAGATGGGCTTTGCGGGTAAAAAGATATATTCCTCCGTTTATATATCCCGGAATTTCCCTACCTTCTTTTTCTCTAAATTCCAATAAATTATTTTGTTCGTTAAAAATCAAAGTACCATAACTACTGGCATTCTCCACTCTGGCACCCATTAAAATTCCTTCTTTGTCGGGATTTAATTTTGTAAGCATTTCTCGCAAATTTACACCGGTCAAAATATCTCCATTCAAAACAAAAGTCGGTAAATGTGGATTTTTCAAATGGCTAAATGCATATTTAATAGCACCTCCCGTACCTAAACGTTCTTTTTCTATGGCATAAATTAATTTAACACCGTTTCGTTCTTCACCAACGGTATTTTTCAAAACTTCAGATAAATGTCCGGCTGCTAAAATCACTTCTTCGATTCCTAATTCTTTTATTTTTTCCAATTGCCAATCTAAAACCGTTTTGCCTTTGATTTCAAGCAAAACCTTGGGGATACTTTTTGTTATATCTTTTAAACGAGTAGATAACCCGCCACAAAGTATAATAGCATTCATAACTTAAAACAGAAAAATCAAACGTAAATAATAGACAAACAATCCGGTAACTAAAGCTGTTAAAAAGCCCGCCAAAGCGTCGAGTGGATAATGAACACCACAATAAACTCTTCCCCACACAACCCACAAAGCCAACAAAAAAAGTCCCGGAGAAAAAGGCAAACCAAAAAGAACCGCTAAAAAGAAAAAGAGAAAAGCGGTCATGGAGTGGTCGGAAGGAAAAGATTTCCAACTCATCATCGGCTTAAACAATTGTTTAACTTCGGGATTTTCAATTTGAGGACGATTTTCTTTTACCAAAATCGCTATACCTAAATCTAAAAGCCAAGCAAAAATCCAACTGGCGGGTAAAATCAATAAATTGGTATATAAAATTTCAACAGTGGGAGATCCTACTAAAACAGCGACCAAATACCAGCCAGCCATGGCCACAATCACAAATTCAGCACCGGCACGACCAAAACCGTCCAGCCACTTGTTTTTACCGACCAAACTGTTGATTTTAAGAAAAATTTTATTATTTAAATCATTCATATATTTTTTGTTATTTTATCAACAATTTGCGGTTTTGGCAAACCCGGGCCCCACTTGCCAAAAACAAAAAAATACGCTAATATTTATTCACATTTACGCGCCCATAGCTCAGCGGTTACCCGCCCGACTGAACGATGTCAGTCGTTCGGGCGGGCCCGCCCGCCTCGGCTACGCCAAAGGCGTGTCGGGCAGGGAGCACTGCCCTTATTATATCGATATTTAAAATTATTTTGCGCCCATAGCTCAGCGGTTAGAGCACTGCCCTTATAAGGCAGGGGTCGATGGTTCGAATCCATCTGGGCGCACATCAACCAAAGAGGGATATCCCTTTTTTATTTTTATGAAAAAATTATCAATACTCCTTATATTTTCTTTTTATTTATTTAATCCCGTATTTGTAGGAGCTGTTTCTGATTACAATAAAATAAATTACAAATCTTCAATATGCGCCGTAGAAAATGACGACTTGCGTTCCATTCAGATTTTATCAAACCAAGACAAGTTGCTTTTTACGGAAAAAGAACAACTGCAACAAATAATAACCAAAATAAAAAGAGCTAAACAAATCTGTCGAGAAAAAATTTCTAAAACAGACAATATTGACCTGTCTTATCCGATTTTAAATACAAACGAAACAGATGCTTGTTTCATGCTCGACACGTTGCAAGAAAACAACAGTCATTATTTGAATATTCTGCTCTTTACAGAAGAAGAAATGAAAAACAAAGGCTATAAAAACGAAGTTGAAATAAAATCTCTGATAAATGCCGTAAATACGGAAATTAAAAAAGTGTCTTTTTTGTGTAAAACCAAACAAACCTTATCCGAACCGACTTTTCCGGCTAATTCTGAAAATCTTTCTTCTCTAACAAATTATTTCAAAAATCAAGTTGCAACAATCGCAAATAAAACCGGTAATACTTTGATTTTTATCGATCTTTTCAAAAAAATACAAGCTGATATATCTCTTCCGATTAAAGAATTTATAATAAACCATGAAGAAATAACTTGGGAACAATTTTCGCCATTGGTTGAAAATATTTATTTTGACGAATCGGGAATTTATTTTCAAAACGAACGCTTTATAAGCAATGAAGAAAAAAATTTTAATATTTCTTGGCCGGAATTTAATTTTAAAATCAATAGGCAAGGAAACATTACAAAAATAATATCGGGAGAAAACAGAATAGACATTCAAACGGGGTTTAAAATAGACAAACAAAGTATAACGATAAAAGAAAAAAACATCACCGCAGCCTTACAAGATTTTTTTCAACAAAACAAAGAAAACAAAGGTGATTTTCAAATCTTTCTTGACGAAGAAGAATCCCCTTTATTACAAGGTACTTTGAAGAAAAAAACTCATTTTCTGGGAATTTTTCATGTGAATATGCCCGTTAAACAAAACTATTTTTTATCCGGAAATAAATTTATAATTCAAAATCAGAAACAACCTTGGTGGCATTTTTTAGCTTTTTAATTCCTTTTGTTTCCGGTTTGTGTTAAAATAAAAGAAGTATGCCTAAACTAAAACAATTCATTTTCAAAAAAGACAGCCCCGTAAGACTAGACGTTTTGTTGGCGGAAAAATTGAAAACCAGCCGTTCCCAAGTGCAAAAACTGATAGAAAACAAACAAATCAGTATCAATGGAATAGTCGCTAAAAAATCCGGAGAAAACGTGATTTACGGCAATAAAATAGAGATAAATGAAATTAAAAACTTAGTCGAACCGAAAACTTCAAAAAATACGACACTCGTTGAGAAAAAAATTTCTCCGAACATATTGGCTGTGGAAAAAGATTTTTTGATAGTTGATAAACCATCCGGTTTATTGACCCATAACACTGAAAAAGAAAACTATTCTCTAGCCGAATTTTTGACAAAAAAATATCCGGAAATCAAAAAAGTCGGAGAAGATTCTTCACGTCCCGGAATAATTCATCGTTTGGACAAAGAAGCTTCAGGATTATTGGTAGTGGCACGCAATCAAAAAATGTTTAATTTCCTCAAAAAACAATTTCAGGAAAGAACCGTAGATAAAGAATATTGTGTATTGGTTCATGGAAAAGTTTCGGCCGATACCGGATTTATAGATTTTCCATTGGAAAGATCCAAAAATAACGAACGTATGGCGGCTATTCCCAAAACCGTTCGCGGAATGGAAAACGATGAAGGTAAAAAATCTTTAACTGAATTTTGGGTTGAAAAAAAATTTGTAAATTTTTCACTTCTAACGGTAAAGATTCATACCGGTCGCATGCACCAAATCCGCGCTCACTTTTTGGCTTACGATCACCCGGTAGTCGGCGACCCTCTTTATTTTCAAAAAAAACAAAAAAGGAAATGGGATGACGAACTCGGCCGTCTATTTTTACACTGCTTTAAATTGGAGTTCACAGATTTGCAAGGTAATAGACAAAAATATGAAATTCCATTACCCAAAGAGTTGACGGATTTTTTGAAAAAATTAAAATAAAAAAGTTGTTAATTATTGTTTGTTCGTTAACAAAAACAATACTTAATAAACAATAATATGAATAAACAAGGCTTATTAGTAGTAATTTCAGCGCCATCAGGCAACGGCAAAGACACTGTTATCAACGCTTTACTGAAAATCATTCCTGATTCCGTCCGGCTTATCACCACCACCTCTCGCCCACCGCGACCGGGAAATATCGAAGGGGTTGATTATTATTTTATTTCTAAAGAAGAATTTAAAAATAAAATAGAAAATAATGAATTTTTGGAATATAATTTTTATGCCGAAAATTATTACGGAACTGAAAAATCAGTTTTAGAAAAGAACCTTGCGGAAAATAAAGTTGTTTTTCTCAATATGGATGTTAACGGGAAACATAATTTGGATAAAAGAAGAATAAAAAATCTTTCTATATTTTTATTACCTGAAAGTTTAGAAATATTAAAAAACAGAATAAAACTTCGTGGCGGAGTCAGTGATGATTTGATAGAAGAAAGAATGAAGATCGCTCAAAAAGAAATGGAAGACTCTATCGATTATGATCATAGGATAATCAATTATGATGGTAAAATAGAAGAAACTATTGATAAATTAGCCAAAATAATCAATTTGGCCATAAACAAATCCTAAAATATTGACAAAAAAAGAAAATTAGGCTAAGATAATAGCACTTTATTAATATTCAACGTTAAACATATGACCGAAGAAATCAACAAAACGGCCGCTCCGGTAGAATACAAACCGGGTATGGTTGTCAAAGTACACCAAAAAATCAAAGAAACTAACACTAAAGGCGAAGAAAAAGAACGTATTCAAATTTTTGAAGGCACTATTATCTCCGCCAAACACGGCAAAGAAATCGGTGCTACTATCACGGTACGTAAAATTTCCGAAGGGGTTGGTGTGGAAAAAATATTTCCTATCAAAGCTCCGGTAGTTGCCAAAATAGAGGTGGTCAAACAATTGGCAACTCGTCGCGCCAAATTAAATTTCTTACGTGATCCGAAATTCAAAAGAAAAATGAAAGAGGTTAAGTAAGTCTAAAGTCTATAATGTCCATAAAGTCCGTAAAGTTAAAAATTAAAAAACTTTCCCTAACAGGAAAGTTTTTTAATACGCTATAAAAAGACATTAAGGACTTTTGACTTTATGGACTTTACAGACTATTTCAAATACTTTCCCGTCCAACTCTTTTTGGACTTTAATATATCCTTAACCGTTCCGGCAGCTACCAATTCCCCGCCTCGTTTTCCGCCTTCCGGGCCCAATTCTATTACCCAATCGGAGTTTTTAATAACATCCAAATTATGTTCAATTATCAAAATAGTATTACCTTTTTCCACCAATTGTTTCAAGACTAATAATAATCTTTTTATATCTTCAAAATGCAAGCCTGTAGTCGGTTCATCTAAAATATAAAGAGTTTTCCCTGTGGAAGCGCGCGCCAATTCGGTTGCCAATTTTATTCTTTGCGCTTCACCGCCCGAGAGTGTGGTGGCCGGCTGACCAAGCTCCAAATAACCCAATCCAACTTGACGTAAAACGTTTAATTTATCGGCTATTTGTCTTTGATCCACAAAAAACTTGTAAGCTTCTTCCACGGTCATTTTCAAAACTTCGGCAATATTTTTTCCTTTATAATGAATTTCAAGCGCTTCCTGATTATATCGAGAACCGTTACAGTCATTGCAAGTCACAAAAACATCGGCTAAAAATTGCATTGGAATTCGGATATATCCTTCTCCGGCGCAAGTTTCACAACGTCCTCCGCCTTTGACATTAAAACTAAATTTTCCAGCATCATAACGTCGCATACGGCTTTCCGGCAAAGAAGAATATAAATCTCTAATCAATGTAAATATCCCGGTATAGGTGGCCGGATTACTGCGCGGGGTTCTACCTATCGGACTTTGATCAATAGCTATAACTTTATCTATATTGTCGACTCCTTTGATTTCTTTATGTTTTCCGGGCTCGTCTTTGGCGCGGTAAAAATATTTGGATAAATATTTTCCCAAAATATCCACGACTAACGTTGATTTACCGGAACCGGACACACCGGTGACGCAAACCAATTTAGAAAGCGGGATGTCCACGTTTATTTTTTTCAAATTAAAACCTTCAGCACCGATAATACTAATCTTTTTCTCCGCTGTTTTTTTGGTGTCTTTTTTCTCACGCAAATCATTCTCAAAATCGTCAGAAACACTAGCTCTTCCAAATAAATAATCTGCAGTTAATGAATTCTTTGCTTTTTTGATCTCCGGTAAAGTTCCGGCTGCAATTATTTGTCCGCCATAAACTCCGGCTCCCGGACCGACATCTATCAAATAATCAGCTTCTTTCATGATAGCTGCATCATGTTCCACCACTATAACCGTATTACCAAGATCTCGTAAATATTTCAAAGTGTCTATCAATTTTTGGTTATCTCTGGCGTGTAAACCGACAGAAGGTTCATCCAGCACATAAACCACACCGGTTAAACCGGAAGACAACTGCGTAGCCAAACGAACACGTGTCGCTTCTCCACCGGAAAGAGTGTTCATCGATCTGGTAAGATTCAAATAATTCAAACCTACGCGAGACAAGTTTTCCAAACGCGTCAAAATTTCTTTAACTATCGGCTCTACTATATTTTTTTTCGGCAATCCGGCTTTCTTCAAAAGATTTTTGAAAAAAATCACACTGTCTTCAATATTCATTTCCGATAAATCAGCGATATTGCGATCTTCAAATTTTACCGATAAGGATTCTTTTTTTAATTTTTTACCTTCACACATTGAGCAAACCTGCTCTTTCATGTATTGTTCTATTTCTTTACGAATATAATCGGAATCCGTCTGAAGATGTCTTTGTCTGAGATCTTCCATGACTCCGGGGAAAACGATTTTTTTACCTTCAACTTCATAAAGTTCTTTACCTGTACCTTTCAAAATCAAATTCATTATTTTGTCGGAAAAACCGGAAACCGGAACTTCCAACGAAAAACCATGCCTATCAGCCAAGGCCTTGAGTATCTTTTGGTAATATGTTTGATTTCCGGTTATACGTGTCCAAGGTTGAATAGCTCCTTCAAGCAAAGAAAGTCGCGGGTTAGGTATCACCAAAGCGGGATCTACTTCCATGGTTATACCAAGACCGGTACAACGAGGACAAGCCCCAAAAGGACTGTTGAAACTGAAATTACGTATATCAAGATCAGGCATGATTCTTCCGCATTTCATACAAAGTCCGACTGTTGAAAACATTTTATCCCCTTGATCCGTACCTATATAAATCAAGCCATTGCTTAAATCTAAAGCCGTTTCAACCCATTTTGTAGGATCTTGTCTTTTAATATCTGTTATCCTTCCGATAAGTAATTCTATTTGGAAATTTTTTTTCGGATCAAAAGCCAATGTCGCCAATTCATTTATTTTCATTACTTTACCGTTAACTCTCACATGATCAAAACCCGATTGTTCAACTTTTTCCAATAAAACTCGCGGCTGCTCCACAATATCATTGCGAATCAAAGGAGAAAGAATTAAAATTTCTTTATTTTTTCTACCCAACTCGCGTACCATTTCTACGATTTCTCCATATGAATAAGAGATAACTTCTTCTTCACAATCCGGACAATATTGTTTACCTGCGCGAGCAAACAATAACCTCATAAAATCATAAACCTCAGTAACAGTCCCGACGGTAGAGCGCGGATTTTGGGTATTGATACGTTGATCTATGGCGATAGTCGGTGAAAGACCTTCTACACCGTCAATATCGGGTTTATCGCGCACTTCCATAAATTGACGCGCATAAGAAGACAAACTTTCCGCATAACGACGTTGTCCTTCGGCATAAATGGTATCAAAAGCCAAACTGGATTTTCCCGAACCTGACAAGCCGGTTATTACCACCATTTTATTTTTCGGAATATTTACCGAAATATTTTTGAGATTGTGTACTCTCGCTCCCCTTATTTTTATCATTTCTTGCATAAAAATTTATTCTGTTTTAGGACAGGTTATGAATATATCCTCCATATTGACATCGTTAGATTTCCAAACCGTTTTAAAATCATTTTTATAATCGTTTATTTTTTCTTTATTTTGTTTTATACAAACACCTTGAATGGAATAATTGTTATCTGTCAAAGACCACTCTCCCGTATTTTGGGTGGCAATACTTGATTTTAAAAACACCTGATCTATCATCTTATAATCACAGTCAAAATCCAATTTTCCACTAACCGTATTAAAAGAAACGGAAGTGAGAGCGGAGGTAAAACAAGCTAAACCAGTATTACATTCATCATTTAAATTGCAAATTTCACCTTCTTTTTTTTCAACACCTCCGGCATTAACACAGTAACCATAATTACCACATTGTCCCGATTTACAATCAGAATTTTCCGAACAAGGCGCTGTAAAAGAACCATCTGTACAAGCTTTGATTTCATTTCCTCCGATACTTGTAAAATTAACACATTTTGGAGCTTTTTCACTACAATCAGAATCGCCATTACAAAAAGAATTAACTTTACCGGAACTACAAACTCCTATTTGACTATTACCGCTCCAGCATTGAATTCCTCCCAATCCGGGAAAAGCTATACATTTACCTTCGGCACAAGGATTTTTATCCATATCACAAAGTTCTCCTTCCTTCAAAGACATCGCTGTGCATTTGCCGGGAATAATTTTTTTACTAGATATGGCTGCATCCACAGCATCAACAACCAAATCTCCAGCATAAACACTGGTGCCACCGGCTGCAATCACGGCTGCAGACTTTGCTTTATTTGTCGCAACCCATTTCACACCATCCCAAGTCATTTTCCCTCCTGTCCAAAACCATTTACCTCCTGTTTTAAAAGCTTCAACCAAAGCATTGCTTTTTACAGCTTCAGAAACCGATGTTTCCACCACCTCTTTAGCAATTTGTCTTCCGGTTTGTTCGGCAATAGATTGATTGACCAAATCAAACAACGTCGTCTGAACTGATTTGTTTTCTAACACGCCTTTTACAGAAATCTGCTGCGAAGATATTTTTAAAGCTTGAGACAAAGATTTTCTTGCTACCACTCCGGCCGCACCCTCAATCACACCACTTCCTCCGGTTGCCAAAAAAGCCACTGTTTCGCCTATTAACTCGGCAGCTTTAGCGCAAGGACAACTTCTCTCGTCTCCAATACCGCAACTTGCAACACCCATAGCAGTACAGAAAAATTTAACATCACCTTGGCTATTATTTTCACAAGCTACGGAACTCTCCGAACCTGAAGAGGCATCGCAAAATTCTCCCGGTTCAACGACTATTACAGAAGGTCTTATCATATAAACCTGTGGCAATCGCAAATTTATAGTATTGGGATTAATCATGCCTAAAACCGTATATGACATATAAGCCAAAGCCAAACCTATAACAGCTCCTACTATTTTCTTTTTGGCGCTTCCTATCATTTCTTGACTTCCGGCTGAACCTACATATTGAATGCCAGCAACGATAATCATTACCGCGGCCAAAATTCCTAAAATTACCAGAGCATAATTATAAATAGTTTTGATATAATCTCCAATATTGGAAAATTTAATATTTCCGCCAAAAGAAACTTGAGTGGTTGTAATACTTCCGGCTAAACATTTACCAAATTTAGAATTTTCATCACCATCTTTTGCATAACCCGGACAATTTTCTTCATCAATAATAAAACCTTCTCCCGGCCAATTATTTTTTTGTCTTTCTTTTATACAGTTTGTTTTAGTCCAACAAACGGGATTATTCTTTGCATCAGTAATTGAAACAGCCGTATCTGTAAACAAAAAAACTCCCGCCAAAAAAAGAGTTAGAAACGAAAACAAAAATATTTTTTTAAACATAATTACCCGAAATTAAGGGTTTAAAGCTTTGGAAATTATTTCTTCCCAAGTCGACAAAGGTATATTACCCGGAATTTTATAACTATTTATAAAAAAAGTTGGCGTTCCGTTAATACCGTATTTATAACCGGTGGCATAATCGCGATTTACTTCCGTTTTAGTTTTATCACCAACCAAACAAGAATTAAATTTTTTACTATCAAGTCCTATTTCGGAAGCAAAAGCGTTAATGTTTTCTGCGGTTAAATTTTGAGTTAGATTATCTTGTTGCGCAAAAAGATAGTCATGAGCCGGCCAATAAAGTCCTTGCTCAAAAGCGCAATAAGCCATTTCTGAAAGTTTGGAAGCGCCGGGATGAGAAGTTTCTATAGGAAAATTTCTTATTATCAATTTGATGTTTTGACCATTTTTGCCGATAGCTTGGCGAATAATAGTGTCTTGTTCCTTGCAAATCGGACATTTAAAATCTATAAACTCCACTATTACCAACGAAGCGTCTTTATTTCCCAAAAAAGGCCTATCAACACCTTCCAGTTCGGCTCGGGCCGCTAAAACCTTCTGATCAACCTGGGTTTCGCCATAAATATTTTTTCGCAATTCTTCACCATATCCTTGTTTTATCAAATTATGATATCGCCAAGTTAACAAGCTAAGAGCGATAACAAAAGACAATAAAATGCAAGAAACTGCTATTAAAGCAACTCCCCACCATTGTTTATACCAGCTTTTTTTGGCTAAAAATTGGAAATTTTCCATAAAAAATATTATGGTTTTATCCTACCACAAAATCCCAAGTTGATCAAGAGGCAAGCCATAACCAATAAAATATACAGACCGAAGAATTACTTACTGATTGACAAAAAAATAAAAACATGCTAAAATCTGTAAAGATACTAATTTTCTTATTCTTCTATGAAAACTCTAATTTTGAACATAATTCAGCTTGTTTTAGCCATAATTTTGATTGTTATCATCCTTTTGCAACAAAAAGGCACCGGTCTATCCGGAGTTTTTGGCGGATCTTCTAATGTTTACAGTACCAAACGCGGAATTGATAAAATTCTTTTTTACGCTACTATCGTTATTTCCATACTCTTCTTCGGCATTTCTTTTGCCAGATTATTTTGGGCTTAATAATTTTTATTAAACCCGTTTCTCTTTTTTAACAACACCGAAAATGTCTTTACCGGACTTTTTTAAATTCACCAAAAAGGAGGCTAAGGTTTTGGTAAAAAATTTTGATCAACAGCTGGTCAAAAAACTCAATAAAAAAAGTTTACCTTCTTGGTCCCAATTAAGATATCTTTTCCGATTTTTTAACCGTAAAGAAAGGACTGTTTTTTGGTCTTCTCTTCTTTTGGCTTTAATAACCGGTTTAATATGGTTATCTTTTTTCGTTTTTTCACATTTGGCGGTTTTGCCGACTGACGGCGGAGAATACACTGAAGGCTTGATAGGCTCGCCGAAATTAATAAATCCTATTTTTGAAAGCGTTAATGATGTGGATGGAGACATCTCTTCCTTGCTCTATGCCAAACTTTTTAAACACGATGAAAATCGTCAGATAAAACCCGACTTAGTCGAAAGTTATCAAATAAGTGAAGATAAAAAAACTTATACTCTTAAACTGAGAGAAGATATTTACTGGAGCGATGGCGAAAAAATAACCGCCGATGATTTGGCTTTTACTTTTGACACCATACAAAATCCTGAAGTCGGCAGCCCTTTTTATAATTCTTTTCAAGGAGTTGTTGTTGATAAACTAAACGAAACCAGTGTTTCCCTAACCTTAAAAGAACCTTTTGCTCCTTTTTTGAACAGTTTGGTTTTAGGGTTGATTCCCGAACATGTTTTCGGACAGATGAATCCGGCCAATATTCGTTTAGCTAAAGATAATCTGCAACCGATAGTTGCATCCGGACCTTATAAATTTTTTAAATTAATAAAAGACGGAAATACCAATAATATCCAGACATACATCATAGAGAAAAATGAAAAATATTTTGGAGAAAAGCCTTATCTGCAAACCATAACTTTCAAATTTTACGATGATTTTGAACAAGCTTTGACAGACTTGCGAAACCAAACCATTAACGGTCTTGGTTTTATACCAAACACTTCAAGAGAAAAAACCGTTAGTAAAAATATCAACCTTTACGATTTACAATTACCACAATATACGGCTTTATTTTTCAATCAAAACAAAGATAAGGTGCTCAAGGATGAGGTTTTGCGTTCTTGTTTGGCTATGAGTATAGATAAAAAATTCATTTTGGAAAATATTTTGAAAAACAACGGTCAGATTGTTCACGGTCCGATTTTAAAAAATGAAATCGGCTATTATCCGGATATCAAAAAAACTGTTTTTAACACAGAGGAAGCCAACAATCTTTTGGATAAAAGTTGGAGCAGAATAGATCAAACAAGATTTTTGGAAATACGAAAAGAACAAATTATCAAAGAATTAAAAGATAAATACCAAATAAACAGCTCCACTGCCAGCACTTCTCCGGATATTGACTTGGAAAAAGAAACACAAGAACGCCTAACCAAAGAAACAGATTTAAAACAATCTTTTTATCGTAAAGATAAAAACGATAATATTCTTTCTTTAACCATTACCACCGCAGACACGCCAGAATATACAGCTGTCGCCAATGCTATAGCCGATTTTTGGAAAAATATAGGAATTCAAACTTTCGTTGAGTTGATTGATGGCAAACAGTTAGTCAAAGAAAATATTCGCGATAGAAATTATTCCGTTTTACTGTTTGGAGAAGTACTAGGTAATGATCCTGATCCTTACGCTTTTTGGCACTCCAGTCAAACCCAATTTCCAGGTTTAAATTTATCTCTTTTCGTAGATAAAGATGCCGACAAACTGCTTGAAGACGCCCGCGCCAGCGATGATATAACAAAAAGAACGGAAAACTATAAAAAATTTCAAGATGTTTTAGCAAAAAAAATTCCTGCAATTTTCTTGTATACTCCGGTTTATGCTTATGCTATCGATGCTAACATCAAAGGTGTTTCCGTAGGTTCTATAGCGATACCTTCGGATCGATTTTCTTCTTTGAATAAATGGTATATAAAGACGGCAAAACAGTGGAAATAACCAATTAAACTTTGGACGAGTGGCGGAAAAAGGTATACCTGCCCGCCTAGTGCCTAATGCCGATGTGGTGAAATTGGTAGACACGCATGCTTCAGAAGCATGTGTTGAAAGACTTGCGGGTTCGAATCCCGCCATCGGCACTAGGCATTAGGCAGGCGGGCGCGTACGTCCAAACTTCTTTATCAAAAATTATTACTCAAAACAGACTTCACTAAACTGTTTTGAATGTTTTATTTAATTAATTAAAAAACTTTTTATTTTATGATTTTTAACAAAAATCCACAATCAGCGACAAAGCCCGGAACTCCGCAAAATGGCGGCCAAAGGTATTTTCGTCGCAACTCAGCCGGACGAAATCCGCATTACAATCAAACGGCTCGTCCTTCTTTTGCGCGTTTTCGCGCAGAAAATCCAAAACTTCGTATTGCCGTACTTGGCGGACTTGAAGAAGTCGGTCGTAACTGCACTTTGCTTGAATACGGCGATGATATTATCATCATAGATATGGGGCTACAATTTCCGGAAGAAGACATGCCAGGTATTGATTATATAATTCCCAACATGTCTTACCTTAAAGGCAAAGAGAAAAAAATCAAAGGCGTGATTATTACACATGCTCACTACGATCATATCGGGGGTATCCCTCATCTTATCCCGTTACTCGGTTATCCGCCTATTTTCGGTTTACCGCTTACCAATGCCATTATCAAAAAACGTCAAGATGATTATAAAAATCTCAAACCTCTTAATATTCACAATATCAATATTGACGATAAATTACGTTTGGGAAAATTTGAATTGGAATTTTTTCATTTGAATCATAACATTCCCGATACTATGGGTATTGTGATTAAAACTCCGGAAGGAAATATCGTTCATACTGGCGATTGGAAATTTGATTATCAACCAACAGGAGAAAAACCGGCCGATTTGCAACGTATCGCTCGCATCGGTAGTGAAGGAGTATTGGCCTTACTTTCCGATTCTACCAATGCTTCACAACCGGGTCATCAAATGTCCGAATCTGAAATCAGTACCAATCTGGATGAAATAATTTCTAAAGCACCAGGCCGTATCATTATCGGAACTTTTGCTTCTTTACTTTCTCGTATCAAACAAATCGTGGAAACTTGCGAACGTCACGGCAAGGTAATAGCGCTTGACGGTTTTTCTATGAAAAGTAATGTGGAAATCGCCAAACAACTCGGCTACATGAAATTTTCTCCAAAAACTCTCATCGATTTGCGTCATGTAAATAATTATCCAAATGAAAAAGTGGTGATTATCTGTACCGGAGCGCAAGGAGAAAAAAATGCATCTCTCATGCGTATTGCCAACGGCGAACACATGTCGGTAAAACTTGTTCCCGGAGATACGGTAGTATTTTCTTCTTCGGTTATTCCAGGTAATGAACGCACTGTCCAACGTCTCAAAGATACACTTTTCCGCAAGGGCGCGGAAGTTATCCATTATCAAATGATGGACGTTCACGCCGGTGGCCACGCTAAAGCTGATGATGTAAAATTGATGATTCGTTTACTTAATCCCAAATACTTTGTACCGATTGAAGGCAATCATTTCTTGCTTCATTACAACGCTCGCGTAGCCATGTCTATGGGTTTTCCCAAAGAGAACTGCTTTATTGCCGATAACGGACAAGTGATGGAATTCTCTGCGGGTACTGGAAAACTAACTAAAGAAAAAATCAATGCCGATTATGTATTCGTAGACGGACTCGGAGTATCTGATGAAACCAATATCGTTCTTCGCGATCGCCAAGTATTGGCCGAGGACGGTATGATAGTAGTCATTGCGACAGTTGATAGTAAAACCGGAAAACTCATTCAAAATCCGGATATTATTTCTCGCGGTTTTGTCTTTCTCAAAGAAAACAAAGAAATGATTGAGGATCTACGCCATCGCGTAAAAAAGATGGTTATTGATTCCGATCCTCTTTCTTGGGCTGACACTAATACTATTCGCAATAAGATTCGCGATTATGTAGGGCAGTTTCTGTATTCAAAAACAGAGAAACGACCAATGGTGTTGCCGGTGGTGATTGAAGTATAAAATTAGCTAATAAGCTTGTAAGCAATAAAGCTGTAAAGCTAAAATAAAACAAACAAAAAAATTTCGCTGATTAAGCGAAATTTTTTAAATAAACAATTCTATTTAATTTTCCACATTTTCTTCTTGTTCTTTAAATTCTTTTTCTGTTAAGATTCTGCCAAGATAATTTACTTTATTTTCTCGTAAATTATTTATGAATTTAGAAAATTCTACGCCCTTATCAAAAGCTTCTGCTATATTTATAATATTTCGTTCACTTTCAGCTGTGTAATAATTACCAACCTGAACAAACTCTTTAGGAGAAAGATACACTTTTAAACTACCGGAATTTTCCATACCATCAAAAATATCTTTCTTTTCCTCGTGCCATTCAATAAAAGGAGTGAAAGTTTTTTCTTCTTCCTTAGTAATAACTTTCTGCTCTTCAGCTAAAAGAGGTAACCCAGTATTCAAATCTTGTCTACTTGTAAATTCATCTTTAAATTTAATTATATTACTGATTATTTCAATAGACTTTTTACTTAAATCTTCATCCTGTACATCTCTAATTCCAGTACGAAAACATGGCAATTCCAACTTTTCTGCTAATTTTGCAATTTTAATTAATTTATCTTTGGTATTTTTATCTAATTCACCACTATTTTTAACAAAATTATCTTTTCCTTTATAGAATTCGTCTTCCAAAGGTTCGTCTTTTTCAAATAAATTTTGCATTTCTTTTGTAAACTGTTTTAATAGTTCTTTTGTAACTTTTTCTTCTACTTGGTTTTGTAATTCTGGATTATGTCCTTTTTCTCCCATATATTTAAAGTTAAATTAATTAATAACACCCTATATTCTACCCCCCCCCTATAACTTTTTGTCAAACGAAATCGGTCTTCGGACTACAGGTTACTGCCATTCCCGCAAATCCGCCGGTTGACGGAAGGAATTCCGTAACCAATAAATTACACTAACAAAAAACTTCGCCGATTAAGCGAAGTTTTTTAATTCATAAATTCAATTATATTTTTTCTATATCCAAGAAACATCCCTCCGGTCTAGTCGGTCCATCTTGTGGTGAATACCAAACTACTAAATAATCGTTTTTTAATGTTAGCTCAATGCTAGGTTTATCTCTAATTTCATCGGCTTCCATTTTATTATAACCATCTACAGAAATAATACCCCAGCTAAACCAGGGTCCACCCCAATCTTTGTCTCCAGGAACAGATACAGAAAGTTCAAGGTCAAGTTCATCATGATTTTTTGTCTCTTTAACAGAAAAGTACCCTTTCGAACATTTATCTGTTACTACAACTCTAAATCCATACTTTGTATTTTCATACAACACTTGAGAATTTTCTTTTGTTGTTGTAGCAATCACTTTTTCTGCAGGTAAATTTATTTTTTCTTCCAAACTATTTATTTTATTATTAACCGCAGTAATATCATTTTGTTGATTTACCGCCAAAGTTTGCAATCCTAAACTAATTTGCTTTGATAAGCTGTTATTTTGTATAAATAAAACTCCGGCAATTATAACAAAACATAATATTGCCACGACTGAAAGGATAAAACTTCTATTTTCCTCCATATTTTTAATGATTAAAATAATTTAAAAACTGTTTATATTTTACAGCTCCCTGTAACTTTTTGTCAAACGAAATCGGTCTTCAAGTTACTGTCATTCTGATCCGCCTCAGGCGGAGAAAAACCTGCCTGCCGGCAGGCAGGTCTGCAATAAGCAATTATTTTACTTGCAGATCCTTCGTCTACGACTCAGGATGACAAAAACACCTAAAACAAATAAAAAACTTCGTCCACCAACTGGCGGACGAAGTTTTTTAATACACAAATCTTTTTAATTTTTTACTTTTTCTTCTTGTTCTTTAAATTCTTTATCTGTTAAAATTCTGCCAAAATAATTTACTTTAGTTGCTCGTAAATTATTTATAAACTTAGAAAATTCTACATCTTGATTCAACATCTCTGCTATATTTATAGTTTCCTGATGACTTTCGGATATGTAATAATCACCAACTTGGATAATATCTTTGGGAGAAAAATACACTTTTAAACTACCTGACTCTTCCATATATCCACCGAGAGCATCTACGTCTTCTTTGTTCCATTCAATAAAAGGAATAAAAGATCTTTCTTCTTCATTAACAATGACTTCCTGTTCTTTCAATGAAATAGGAAATCCTTCTGAATCTTGTCTGTTTGTAAATTCATTTTTAAATTTAATTTTATCATTAATTACTTCAATAGAATTTTTACTTAAATCTTCATCTCGTCTATCTCTGATTCCAGTACGAAAACATGGCAATCCTAACTTTTCCGCTAATTTTGCAATTTTAATTAATTTATCTTTGGCATTTTTATCTAATTTACCATCATTTTTAACAAGATCATTTTCTCCTTGATAAAATTCGTCTGCCAAAGGTTCTTCCTCTTCAAAAAAACTTTGCATTTCTTCTGCAAGCTGTTTTAATAATTCTTTTTTTCTTTCCTCTTCTCTTTTAGAATCAATTTCTTTTTCCGTAGCTTTCCCTGGCTCAAAACCTGGTTTTCTCTCTACCATATATTTAAAGTTAAATTAGTTATTTAATAATATCCTATATTCTACCCCCCCCCATTTACTTTTTGTCAAACGAAATCGAGCATTTAATTATGGTCATCCTGAGTGAAACGAAGGATCTCTTAAACAGTGCTTTGGAAAATAAGTTTAACTATAAGGGATTCTTCGCTGCGCTCAGAATGACACGTGGGCACGCTCTAAAACAACAAAAACACCCATTGTCGGGTGTTTTTGTTATATTTTCATCCAAAGCTATAAGCCGAATTTCGTCTGTCCGTTGTCTAGTAAAAGACACTGGAGAGATGGTCATTTATCTGGTCGGACACATCGCTGTGCCGATCTTTGCGAGCTAACTTTCTGAATTCCGACAAGTCGGAAAACATTGCTCTTGCGCCAGGCAGGGTTTGGCACGTCTTTGGCATTACTGCCAATCGAGTATGATAGCCCATATATAAGACTTTCACACACTTTTCACCTTTGGCGAGGAAAATTTAATTTTCCGAGTCAATCCCGCCCTTCTTTGTTCCTAATGTATTCCCTAATCTATCTTTAACCTTTCTCCAAGCTCCACCATATTGTTTTAGAGCTTTTTCTCTATCAAGAGCATCTTGTTTATCAGCAAAAGCTTCATAATAGATCAATTTCCAAGGTTTATATTGCTTTGTATAATCAGTACTTCCTGAGTTATGCTCATCAAGTCTTTTATCAGGACTGTGCTGAGTAAAGCCAATATAAATTTTATTTGAAAATTGTAAACTTTGGAGAATGTAAATGAAATACATAATACTAAGAACAACGAAGGGCGGGATAACTCGCTGCTTGCGCAGCTCGTTAGTATAGTCTCTGTGCCACTTTCCCTTTTGCATTGTTACCAATGCAACGGCGGGTATTACCCGCTACCCCTTACCTTGCAAGTAAACGAGACCTCTGTTTACCAAGAAAAACTTGATTTACAGCCTGTCTATAATTGTTTACTTGATAGAGGCGTTCGGACTTTCCTCTCTAGTCGTATTCCGACTGGAGCGACCATCCGCTTTGAACCTTACCAGTGTAGCACATTTTAAGGATTTTGTCAAGGGTATGACGACATTTTTTGGCTAAAAATAGCATAAAAAACTCAAATCTCAAAACGCAAAAGTCAAAACTACAGCCTTAAATGTCAGGGCTGGACAAGTTTTAAGGTTTTGAACTGTGGCTTTGAGCTTTGACACTTGAGTTTTGAGATAAGCCCCTTTTCTCTTTGACTAAAACCCAAATCTATAATAAAATAACAATAATTTCAATTAATCTTTTCCATACTTCTATATATCGCTTGCTTCGCAATGATATAGGCTCATTCGCTCAAAAATATTTATAAATAAACATTTTATTCACTCATTTAGCTTATGAAACGTTTTGAACTTTTTTTCACTTTTCTTCAACTTCCCCTAGATTATCTCATGATTGTTTTGGCCGGATTTTCCGCTTACAGTTTACGCTATACCGAATTTGTCAAAAGTATCCGTCCGATAATGTTTAATTTATCTTGGCAAAATTATTGGCCCATAGTGCTCTTTGTAGCCGCGGTTTGGGTAGTTATTTTCGCTTTTTCCGGACTTTACAACACTGACCTTAATCGTCGAATATTGAAAGATATCAACCGTATCTTTTTCGCTTGCGCCACCGGTTTTGCCGGTATCACGATTTATGTTTTTTTTACTTTGCAAAAATTTGATTCTCGCTTTTTAGTGTTGATGGGTTGGATTTTAGCGTTCTTTTATGTAGTTTTTATCAGAGCAATAATTCGCGGAATAAAAATTTTTCTCTATAGCAAAGGATTCGGTTTGCGCAAAACCATTGTTATAGGTTCACAAAATATAGCTTCACGTATTATAGATAATATCAATAATCGTCCGGCCCTTGGTTATAAAATAGTAGGCAATTTTGACACCTTCAACGAACAAATCGCCGTGCAAATTAAAAAATTAAAACCCGATGATATTATTTTTGCCGATCCAAAAGCCAATCAAGACGAAGCTCTCTCCGCTATTGATTTTGCCAATGAAAACCACTTATCTTTCAAATATTCCGCCGACCTACTTGATACCATCACCACCAATATTTCCGTTAGTACAATAGACGATATTCCGATAATAGAGTTAAAACGAACAAAATTATCCGCTTGGGGTAGAATTTTCAAAAGGATAATGGATATTATCGGAAGTTTTATTTTGATAATTTTATCTTCACCTGTTTATTTACTAGTTTCTTTGATAATTTTGATAGAAACCGGCAGACCGGTAGTTTACAAAAATGAACGTGTCGGGCAAAATGGTAAAAACTTTTTTACATATAAGTTTCGTTCCATGTATCAAAAATACTGCACCGGCGCGCAATTTGGGGCTCAAGGTCAAGAAGCTTTGGAAAAAGAAAAAGAATTGATAAAAGAATTGAGCATAAAAAAAGGTCCGGTTTACAAAATAGCCAATGATCCGCGTGTTACTCCTTTTGGCCGTTTTATTCGCCGCTGGAGCTTGGACGAATTTCCGCAATTTTTTAACGTTTTCATCGGCAATATGAGTTTAGTCGGACCACGACCTCATCAACCCCGCGAAGTGGAAAAATACAAAAAACATCACAAAATCGTATTGGCTATCAAGCCGGGTATCACCGGTTTGGCCCAAATTTCCGGACGCAGTGATTTGAGTTTTGAAGACGAAGTGCGTTTGGATACTTTTTATATTGAAAACTGGAGATTACTTTTGGACTTGATAATTCTCTTTAAAACACCATTTGTGGTTTTGAGTAGAAAAGGAGCGAAATAAAATATGAAAATTGCATTGGTCCATGATTATTTAGCGCAAGACGGAGGGGCGGAAAAAGTATTATGGTCCCTCCACCAAATTTGGCCGGAGGCGCCAATTTTTGTTTTATTTCATGATGAAAAAAAATTGGACCAATTCAAAAAAGATCAAATAAAAGAAAGTTTTTTGAAAAATTTCCCTTTTGTAAATTCTCGTTATCAATGGTATCTGCCTTTGATGCCTATTGCCACGGAAAAACATGACTTGAAAAATTTTGACGTGGTCATTTCTTCCACTTCACTGTTTGCCAAAGGCGTTATCACTTCTCCAAATACTCTGCATATTTCTTATTGTCATACTCCCCCGCGTTTTTTATGGTCTGACACGCATAAATATTTGGATGACTTTCGTTATAATTTTTTCATCAAACTTTTTTCACCGAATTTTATTCACCGTTTACGTATTTGGGATAAGATGAGCGCCGACAGAGTTGATGATTTTATCGCCAATTCTTTTACCGTTGCCAAACGTATCCAAAAATATTACCGACGCGAGGCTGAAATCATCAATCCGCCAGTAGAAACGGAGCAATTTAAAATTTCTCCTATTCTTGGAAATTATTATCTTGCCGGAGGACGATTGGTGCCCTATAAAAAATTTGATTTAATTGTTAAAGTTTTTAATCGCCTGGGAACTCCGCTAAAAATTTTTGGTGACGGTCCGGAATTAAAACATCTCAAAAAAATTGCGAAAACCAATATTGAATTCTTGGGACGTATTAACGAAGAACAAAAAGCGGAATTAATGAGTAAATCTCTGGCTTTTATCCATCCGCAAATGGAAGATTTTGGTATTACGGCGATAGAAAGCATGGCTGCGGGACGACCGGTTATTGCTTATGGTGTTGGCGGAGCGCAAGAAACCGTTATCGACGGCGAAACCGGAATACTCATAAAAAATCAAACTTGGGAAAATCTTTTTGATACTATCTTAAATTTTCATCCTGAGAATTGGGACAGTGGAAAAATTCGCGCGCATGCGGAAAAATTTGATGAAAAAATATTCAAGGAAAAAATAAAAAAATTCATTGAAGATAAATACGAAGAATTCAAAAAAGGATTGGTTCAAGACAAACTTCTTTAAATATGAACATCGGTATTGATATCCGTCCGTTGATGTCACCTATTCGCACCGGGGTCGGCGAATATACATATGAACTTTTAAACGCGATATTCCAAATTGATAAAGAAAATCAATATTTTTTGTTTTATAACAATCATAAAAACGTTGAAAACAATATTCCTCGTTGGGATCAACCGAACGTTCACTATGTAGTTAAAAAATATTCCAACAAACTTTTCAATTTGGCTCAGTTATTTTTAGCATGGCCAAAAATAGACAAAATGATCGCCAAACAAAACCGACTGGATAAGTTGGATTATTTTTTTTCACCCAACCTTAACTTTACAGCCCTAACCAAAAATGTAAAATATATTTTAACAATTCACGACTTGTCTTTTGAATTATTTCCGGAATTTTTCACTTACAAGGATTTTTTATGGCATAAAATATTAAATCCGAAAAAACAATGTCAACTCGCTTCTGTTGTTTTGACTCCGTCCAAAAACACTAAACGCGATTTGATAAATATCTATGCGCTTGATAAAAACAAAATAGAAACAATTTACCCCGGACTTTCTTCCGTTTTCCACACTTCAAAATCAAACGATGTCAAAAAATATAACTTGCCTGATAATTATGTTTTATTTTTGGGCTCAATCGAGCCGAGAAAAAATATTTTGAGTGTGATAGAAGCTTGGGAAAAAGCTTATTCCAAACTTCCACTTCCCTATCATTTGGTCATGGTCGGAGCCCCGGGATGGAAAAATAGCAAAGTTTTTGAAAAAATAAAAAACTCTCCTTTGCGAGAAAAAATAAATTTTATAGGATATATAAAAAACGAAGATAAACCCGAAATATATCGTAAAGCGGCCGCGTTTATCTACCCTTCTTTTTATGAAGGCTTCGGTTTTCCGGTTTTGGAAGCTATGCATTGCAAAACACCGGTTATCACCAGTAATAGATCTTCTATTCCGGAAATAACCGACGAAAACGCTTATTTGGTAGATCCGAATCGGCCATTACAAATAACTGCCGGATTAATCAAAATATTAAACGACCAAAATTTATCAAATACTTTGAAAGAAACAGGTCAAAAAAGATCGCAAAATTTTTCTTGGGATATCGCGGCTAAGGAATTTCTAAAAATTTTGAAATAAAAAAGGAGGGAAAATCCCTCCTAAAAAAGAAAATCTATTGCACGCAACGGATTTGAAATTTCTCCGCTACGCCCTTTTCTTCTTGGGTGCGCAGAGGATTGCGCAAACAAGCCGAACCGCAACCCTTGCATTTTTCATGGTTACCTCGCCTGGTACAAACCAGACATTCATAGATAATAGCCAGTTGCATTTCGTAAGAAAGTTTAAAGTCTAAACTCTTTTCTCCGCACGGCGGCGGGTCTTTCGAAAAAGATACAGCTTTTTTGTCCTCGACAACCCCGTTGGGATTACCGTAAGACCACCCTCTTTTACCTTCAAAAAAGGTTGGTGTGAAAGATGCCGATGCCATGGATTTCCTCCGGCTGTGAAGATTATTAAGAAAAAGATAAGGAGCGAAGACAATATTTTAAAACAGTTTTTTTTCATTGTCAAGCAATCTTTTAAAACCACTCAAAACTTGTCTTTTCTGAATCTTAGGAGTTATAATAAAGGCTATGAAAATAGGTATTGACGCTCGTCTTTACGGCCCCAAACAAGGCGGTTTAGGACGATACGTACAACAACTTATAGCAGGATTGGAAAAAACCGACGAAATAAACGACTACGTTGTTTTTTTGCGTAAAGAAAATTTTGAGCAGTATAACCCCGATAATCCTCGCTTTCAAAAAGTTTTAGCCGATATCCCTTGGTACGGTTGGAAAGAACAAATTTTACTACCGCAAATTTTAAACAAAGAAAAATGCGATTTTATTCATTTTCCTCACTGGAATATCCCCTTTTTTTATCGTGGAAATTTTATCGTTACAATCCATGATTTAATTCTCCTTCATTATCCGAGCCGCAAAGCCAGTACTCTGGGACCGTTTTCTTATTTTTTAAAAAATATAGCTTACAAATTTATTCTGCGCTATGCAGTCAAAAAAGCCAAGCAAATCATAACTCCGAGCGAATTTACCAAACAAGATATCATCAAAACATTGAGCGTTCCTGCGGAAAAAGTCATTGTAACCTATTTGGCTCCGACAAAATTAAATACTGACAACGAAAAAGAAATTTCATTGGCAAAATATAATATCACTAAACCTTATTTACTTTATGTCGGGGTAGCATATCCGCATAAAAATTTGGAACGACTTGTCCGGGCTTGGAAAATTTTTGAAGAAAAAAACCAAAATTTTCAATTGGTTTTAGTTGGTAAAAAAAATTATTTTTATGACCGTTTGATAAATTCAAACATTTTTAAAAATTGTAAAAATATTATTTTTACCGATTTTATTCCTGATAGCGAGTTATCTTCCTTATATCAAAATGCTATCGCTTACGTTTTTCCATCTTTGTACGAAGGTTTTGGTTTACCGCCGCTTGAAGCCATGCAATACAATATCCCTGTTATTTCTTCAAAAAATTCTTGTTTACCGGAAATTTTAGGAAATGCAGCTTTATATTTTGATCCGAAAAACGAACAAGATATGTATACGGCAATTTGTCTTGTTTTAACAAACGAACAAAAACGTCACGAACTTATCAACAACATCTCTTCTGTTTTGGCTAAATATAGCCAAGAAAATACAACGGAAAAAACTTTATCGGTTTACCAAAAAATGGTATAATAGTCACGTACGAATTACGAAACGATACGAAATTACGATCGGATTATATTTTTTTCCATGTTTAAAAAAAGACTTCAACTTCGTCGTTGCAATTTTTGCAATAAACCCGGACACAACAAAGCAACTTGTCCGGAATTTTTGAATTTGCAAAAAGAAAAATCTTTGATAAATGACGAAAAGAGAATTCGCGTTTTCTATCATAAACCCGAACAAAAAAACTCCGACACCGTCTCCCCTCACTTGTTAAGTTTAAAAAACACTGGAAATTACTGGGAAAATTTGGAAACCGCATCTCCGGAACCGAAAAAAGACGAATGGGAAAAATTTTATGAAGAAATAAAAAAAGATTCGGTAACGCCCGTTTATAAAACAACGTCTAATTTTATTTTACCCGAAAAAGAAGAGGTTTGCCCGTCTTTTGAAAAAGACGACGACGGTCTTGATTTTGAAAAGATGGTAGCCTCAATTAAAAGAGAAAATGCAAAAATAAAACAAAATTCTCCAAAAAAACAAATAAATAAAATCCCTAAAAATTGGATTAAATATTCATTTTTGCGACAAAATAACTGGAGAAAAACTTTGGCCGGCGCCATGATGGCTCTTATTATTTTGGCTTTACCTTTGCAAACTCGAACATTTTACCAAAACATCAAAACCAGTACCGGAAAAATAACCGCCAACAGTACCGAAGGATTTATGGCCTTGCAAGATTCCACAGCCGCTATAATTTCAGCCGATTTACCTTCAGCGCAAGGGTCAATTACCGAGGCTTTACAAAAATTTAACGAAGCAATAGGAGAAATACAAAATCACAAAATCTTGCAAGCTGTGGTAAAAAGTATTCCTTTGGTAAGTTCAGAAGTACAGAGCCGACAAAATCTCATCACCGCCGGACAAAAAATCGCTTTGGGTAATACTTATCTAATCAAAGGAATATCCGAAGCCAATAATGTTTCTTCAACTCCTTTACAACGACTAAAAGTTATTTCCGATCATTTAAATTTTGCCATTCCCAATTACGAACAAGCGTTTGAAGATTTAAATGAAGTAAAATTGGAAGTTTTACCTTTTGAATATCAAACTTCTTTCAAGGATTTTAAAACCCTTTTTGGCGGAATGCTAAGCGATCTCAAAAATATTTCCGAACTTGGAAGAAATATCGATGAAATTTTCGGCGGACAAGGATTGCGTCGTTATTTATTGGTTTTTCAAAATGAAGCCGAACTTCGCGGTACCGGAGGATTTTTGGGCAGTTTCGCTATCTTGGAAATAAAAGACGGAAAAATACAAAACCTGGAAATACCATCCGGAGGTTCTTATGATTTACAAGGTCAACTCAGTGTCTTGGTAGAACCGCCGGCTCCTTTACTTTTATCCAACAAAAAATGGGAATTTCAAGATGCCAATTGGTTCCCGGATTTTAAAGCTTCCGCGGAAAAAATGCTTTGGTTTTACCGTTATAGCAGAAACATAACCTTGGATGGAGCGATAGCAATAAACTCTTCGGTGTTAACCAGATTACTTGCGCTAATCGGACCTGTTTCCGATGAACAAAGAAATTTGATTTTGGACAAAAATAACGCTTTGTCTTCTTTGCAAACAGTAGTAGAAGAAGGAGCTGAAAAAGAAATTAATAAACCAAAACAAGTTTTATCCGATCTCGGACCACAAATACTTTCTTCTTTATTATCTTTAAAACCTGAAAATACTTTGCCTTTACTTTTTAATCTTAACGAAGCTTTGAATCAAAAAGAAATCCAGGCTTATTTTACCGCTCCAACCACGCAAAAAGCCATAGAATCTCTCGGATGGGGAGGAAGAATCATCAAAACTCCGGATGATCGCGATTATTTGATGGTAGTCAATAGTAATATTCAAGGACAAAAAAGCGATGCGCAAATAAAACAAAAAATTTATCACCAGGCTCTCGTTGAAGAAGACGGGTCTATTGTCGATAGTGTAACTATCACTCGAAATCATGAAGGTCAATCCGGTCAAAAATTTTACGGACAAACAAATATTGATTACATCAGAATTTATGTTCCGGAAGGAGCGGAATTGATCTCTGCTCAAGGTTTTACCTGGCCGGATGAAAAATATTTCCGCGCACCGGCCAAAGGAGCTGTTAAAGATACGGATCTTTTATCCTTGGAACAAGAAATAGGTTTTGATCAAATATCCGGAACTCGTATTACCAAAGAATTTAACAAAACGGTTTTCGGTAATTGGATCATAACCGAACCCGGAGCAGTTAACACGATTCAATTCATTTATCGATTACCTTTCAAGGCTTTTTCTAAAGAAAAAACCGATGACAAAAAAAGTTTATCCTCTTTGTTAATGCAAAATAAATACATTTCTCAATACCAACTTTTGGTTCAAAAACAATCAGGTTGTCGCAGCACTTTCGAATCTCAAGTCATCTACCCTGCCGGATGGGAATCGACTTGGAACGACGGATTAAACAGCGGGTTAGCTCTTAATGGACATTTTGTAGCGGAGACATCTTTAAAAACCGATGAAATTTGGAGTTTAATAATGGAAAAAAACAATTAACAAATTATTTTATGCCGGAGGAAAAAAATATTTTGGCGGCTCGACGTCCAAAAAAACGCCGAACCGATTATTTTGACAAAGAAATTGGCGAGGCTAAACAAAAAGAAATAGCTGATAAAATCGCTAAAATTTACGAGGATCCGGATGGAAAAATTCCAGACATGAAAGAGATAAAACAACGTCGCAAAAGTCCTCTTTTGCGTTTTTCCGTTTTTCTCTTGGTTTTGACTTCAATAATGGCCTTTTTTGCTTGGACCGGATTATTTTATTTTCCCAAGGGAGAAAAATTTTCCGAAGAAAAAATATCTCTTATTATCGAAGGTCCTTCGGAAACAGAACTTGGCGGATCCGGGATTTATAAAATAATAGTAAAAAACGAATTGGACGTTCCCTTAAAAAATCTTATATTAAACGCTAATTATCCGGACGGATTTGTTTTTGTTAGCAGTACTATTTTAGCGCAAAATTTGGGAAATACGGAATGGACATTGCCGGATATCGGTCCTTTTGACGTTTTAGAGTTAAGCATCGCGGGAAAAACTTTCGGTTCTCTTAATCAACAGGGTTCTTGGCGTATTTTTCTCAATTATCAACCGGGAAATTTAAATTCTCAAATGCAAAAAATAACGACATTTAATACCAATCTGTCGTTATCCCCTTTTATTTTAACTTCCAAAGCGCCGGAAAAAGCAGCTTATGGAACCGACGTGGAATTATCTTATACCTTAGAAAATAAAAACGATTATTTGCCGGAAAAAATGTATTTAACTTTGAAAATACCGGATAATTTTTCTATTATTTCTTCTTCACCTTCTTTGGACAAGGACAATCGTTTTGTCATAACACCTACCAGTACTTCTTATTTTCCAAAAACTTTCAAAATAATTGGTCGTTTTAACGGTGAGATAGAAACCGAAGAACAAATTCAAAGTTTGCTTGAATTACCGGTTTTGGCCGCCAGACAAACTTATCAAATAGGAAAAACAGAAAACAAAATAGCTCTTTCTCGCACCGCTTACCTGATGACTTTAGCCATTAACGGATCCATAAACGATCTTAGTGCCAAACCCGGAGATCCGCTTAATATAACCGTAAATTTTAAAAATGTCGGCAAGGCTTCTTTAAAAAACGCTTCTCTGTTTTTGAAACTTGACTCTCCGGCGATCAAAAAACAAAGCATAATGGATTGGCCGGAAATATCCGATCCGCTAGACGGAGATATAGTCGGCAAACAAATAAACGACAACTTACGCAACGGCACCATAACTTGGAACAAAAATAAATTGAAAGATTTGACTGAAATAAAACCTAATCAGGAAATAAATGTAGATATTAAATTACCTATAAAAGACGGATCCAAAATAGAGCTTTCGGATTTGAAAGAATATATGATTTCCGTCGCAACAGAGATAACTTTTACAGATGAAAACAAAACTCAAAAAACTATTTCCGGAAACCCTATACAGATCACCCTGAATTCAGATTTCAGTTTTGAAAAAAGAGTTTTAGTCGGAGAAAACGGTAGCGGCAAGGATCAAAGAAATTTTACCTGGATACTCCATAACACTTTCCATCCTTTAAAAAATATCGAATTATCAGCCGAAGCTTACGGCGATATTACCTTTGTCTCCTCTTCCTTACCTGCGGGAATTCTAAATTACAACCCTAAAGATAAGGTGATTGTTTGGACCATTGCCGAAATGCCGGAAAGTGTCGATATTCTGGCTCTACCTTTTTCTCTAATAGTCAACAAAAAAAATCCTTCTCAGCAGGTTCTACTATCAAAAGTCAAAATAAAAGCCGAAGATGTCGTAACCGGCCAACCAATCACTTTTATGGGTGGAGAAACACTGCTTTTTGAAGAAAACGACGGAACGCAAGAAGAACCTTACGGAGAATAATAAAGCCCATTTAAAATACCGCCTTTTGGCGGTATTTTTTTGACACAAACATCTAAATGACTTAAAATTAAAGGTGTTATTGGCCTCTTTGCTTCTCAATATTTTTATGTTCTCACGTTATCAAAAAATCTTGCTTTTTGTCAGTTTGGCGGCTATTTTTTTATTGGTTTATCAACCTCACAAAAGTTATCCGTATCCTTTTCATGTTGATGAATGGCACCACATCACCGAAGCTATTCGTTTGGCAAATCCGACAAATTACTATCATTATTTAACCCTGGAACCAAACAGGCCCAACAGCGGTTTGGAAGTCGGATTCCATTTTTTTCTTTATTTGATTTCACTGGTTACGGATCTGGTTTTAAGTTATAAATTTTTACCGGCAATCTGGGCCTCTTTTACCGGCGCCACTCTCTTTTATATTGTTTATAAAAAAACTGAAAATAATTACTGGTTGGCTTGGTTAGCTCTTTTTTTCTTCGGTTCCATAAAAACCAATGCGAATTTAATGGGGCTCTGGTTTTTCACGCCGATGACTTTTTCTTTACCTTTTATTTTGTGGTATTTTTATTTTTTTGACAAAGGAATACAAACACAAACCAAAAAAAACTTGCTTCTGGGATTGTTAATTTTGATTTTATTGATACCGTTTCACCCTCTTTCCGTGCTTTTTGCCCTACCAATTTTATCAATCTATTTTTTAATCAATTATAAATTCTTAATCAAGGAATATAAATTCTTTGCAATTTTTCTTCTACCGGCGATTGTCGGCTTCGTTTTTTATAAACTAACGCATAATTTATCTATTTTACAAACATTTAAAAATATTTTTGGACAATTGATTTTTAGTCATGGATGGGGAGTGTTGGAACTAAAGAACTCCCCTTTTGAACTTTACAACTTCATTGTTTATTTATTTGCTTTCTTGGGAATTTACTTTATTTTTCAACAAAAAAAACAAAAAGAGTTTTCTTTGTTTCTCATTTGGTCTCTATATCTCATACTTCTTATTCTCATATACCGTTTTACCGGTTTTTCTCTTTTTAGCCCATATCAACGAAATTGGTATTATTTGGGGTTAAGCTTGCCGATTCTTAGCGCAATCGGTTTTTATTATACGTTAATAAAAATAAAAAACTTTAACGAACATCCTCAATGGGCCAATCTGAGTAATTTTTTTATTTTGATCATAAGTTTGATTACTCCGTTTTTTCTCTATGGAAATTATTACAAACTACCCCAAAACACCGACTTATATCGAGTTATTAGCCGAACCGATTACAAAGTTTTGGAATATTTGAAAGATTTACCTCGAGGCACGGTTATGGCTAACCCTCTGATTTCTACAGCTATTTTCCCTGTTTCAGGACAAGAAACCGTCGGAACTATAGCTTTTTATGGCAACAGAAAAGACGCAGAAAATTTTTATCTTTCCAAAAGCTGTGCGGAAAAAAGAAGAATAGTTAAAAAACATCGAGTTTACTATGTTCTTACCAAAAACAATCTTGGTTGTGTTTTTGGAACCTTACTTAAAGAAATCGGCGGAACCAAAATTTATAAGACAAATATATGAGCAATAAACTTATAAGCGTGATTCTACCGTGTCGTAACGAAGAAGAGGCTTTGCCGAAATGTCTACAAACGATACAAAAAATCATAGCTGAACAAAAATTAAACGCTGAAATAATTGTCTCCGATTCTTCCGTGGATTCTTCTCCGAAAATAGCTTTGGATTTTGGCGTAATTTTGGTCAAACATGATCAAGAAGGATACGGCCGAGCTTATTTAGAAGGTTTCCAAGCCGCCAAAGGTGATTTTTTCTTTATCGCCGATTGTGACGGTACTTATGATTTTGCCGAAATACCAAATTTTATAAAATTTTTACAAGAAGGATATGATTTTGTCATTGGAAATCGTTTGAAAGGCAAAATAGATAAAGGAGCCATGCCCTGGCTCCATCGATATGTAGGCAGTCCGGTTTTAAATTTTATCTTCAGACTTTTTTTTAGACGTAAAATCGGCGATATAAATTGCGGGATGCGCGCTTTTACCAAAGAATCTCTGCAAAAAATGAAACTGAAAACCGCCGGCATGGAGTTCGCTTCGGAGATGATTATCAAAGCTGTAAAAAAAGATTTACATATCAAAGAAGTCATTATCGATTATCACACTCGTTTGGGAAAATCAAAATTAAAAACTTTCGCCGACGGCTGGAGACATCTACGTTTTATGCTCTTATACAGCCCCGGTTTTCTCTTTTTGGTTCCGGGTCTATTTCTATTTTTTTTCGGCGCAGGATTAATGTCGCTTTCTTATTTTAACAAATTGTCTTTTGCCGGTTTAAATTTTTATTATCACCCGATGTTTTTTGCCTGTTTATTTTTGATAGTCGGTTATCAGCTTCTTATTTTCGCCGTTTTTGCCAAAACTTACGCCATAACCCATTTAGGAGAACAGAGCAAAACTTTGGATAAAATACATAAAATTTTTACTATTGAAAAAGCCGGTTTGATAGGTTTATTTTTGGCAATAACTGGTTTATTGGTGTTTGTTTCCATATTTTATAAATGGTGGAGCGGAGGTTTTACTCAATTACAGGAAGTTAAAAATCTTTTGATCGCTTTAACTTTGGCTTCGCTGGGTTTTCAAACAATTTTTTCTTCATTCATGCTCAGTATTTTGGGTATTAAAGAACGCTAATGAAAATCGCCATCTTCCACAATTTTTTGGATAATATAGGCGGAGCCGAAATGGTTACGCTTATTTTGGCCAAAGAATTAAAAGCTGATATTTATACCACAAATATTGACAGAGAAAAAATCAAAAAAATGGGTTTTGATGACATTCACATTATTTCCATAGGCAAAGTTCCACTTAATGCTCCATTCCGACAACAATTTGCTTTTTGGCGTTTTCGATTTTTAAATTTAAAACAAAAATACGATTATTACTTAATTTGCGGCGATTGGGCAATGTCCGGAGCGGTTAAAAATAAACCTAATTTATGGTATGTCCACTCCCCTATCAGAGAAATTTGGGATTTGTACGAATACACCAGAAAAAATACCGTTCCTTTTCTGCTGCGTCCTTTTTTTGATTTATGGGTCTTTTTTAATCGTTATTACAACAAAAAATATGTTGCTCATGCGGAAAAAATAGTCTGCAATTCCGAAAATACGCGCCATCGCGTAAAAAAATTTCTCAATCGCGAAGCTGAAGTTATCAATCCGCCGATTGAAACGCAAAAATTCAAATATTCAGAAAACGGACATTTTTGGTTAAGCGTCAATCGACTAATCAACCACAAAAGAATAGAAATGCAATTAGCCGCTTTTGCCAAAATGCCAGATAAACGTCTGATAATCGTCGGCAGTTACGAAGATTCAAAACATTTTAGACAATATGCGAATTTTATCTTGAAAAACAAGCCTGACAACGTAGAGATAAAAAGTTGGACAACCAGAGAAGAGTTGATTGAACTTTATGCTCGTTGCCGAGGTTTTATCGCCACTGCCAGAGATGAAGATTTCGGTATGACCGTATTGGAAGCCATGGCCGCCGGAAAACCGGTCATAGCCGCAAACGAAGGCGGATACAAAGAAACGGTAATCAACGACATTACCGGAAAACTCATAGATGATATCAATGAAGAAAAAATAATTTTTGCCGTCAATGAGGTGGAAAAAGACCCTTCAAAATACAAAGATGCTTGCTTGGCGCAAGCATCCAAATTTGATACTGCTGTTTTTGTAAAAAAAATCAAACAAAAACTGCAAGATTGATCACCTTTTAAATAGACCTCTCAATCTCAAAATCAAACCTCGATATCCCGCCAAAAAACCGGGGTATTTTTTAAACATTCTTTTTAAAAACAAATCCCATTTTTCCAAAATTCTGAAAACAATACCGCTTTTGATTTCGGCGATCTGTTTTTCTTTTTCAAAAATAATCTTATCTTTATTGTCGGATTCTTTTTTTTGTCTTGCGAGCATTTTTTCCCCAACAATTATTTCTTTGTCTTTTTTTGAAATTATTTCGTTTTGTCTGATTATTTCTTCATTTTTTCGAGCGATAACATTATCTTTTTCTTCTAAAGCGGCTTCTTTTTCAATAATCATCTTTTCTCTTTCAACAACCAAAGAATTCAAATCAATATTTTTTTGTTCTTTTTCCAAATTTTTTTCAATTAACGAAATCAAACGATCAACGGTTCGTACTCTGTAGTGTTTGAGGTCTTTTTCCAAAAAATCAATTACCTTATTTTTGCAATCTTCATAAGAACCGGAAATTTCCGGGATTTTTTTCTTTATTTTGAAAATAATCGTTTCCGGATCGTTCAATAATTCATCGAAATTTACAGTTATTTTTTCTTTATTCGAAATATTTTTTTCCAAAATATCCCAATATTTTCGACAAAGTTTGATAGATTTTTCAAAATCAAAACTATCTCTTTTTTGGAGAGATTCCGCTATTTCAACTTCATTGCGCCAAACAGTTATTGTTTTTATTTCGCAACCAAAATCTTTCAAAACCTCTTCATACAAAGGAAGAAGCAGGCATAATCTGGGGTCTTTGATGCCGAATATTTTTTTATCCGCTAACTCCTTTTTTATGACTTCTTTCAACTCTTTTCTTATTTGTTCCAATTCCGGATTTTTCAAAAAGTCAGACGGAAATTCTCCGATATCGTCCCAAGTCGTACCTAAAATTTTCAATATTTTTTCGTTGATAAAATACAGATTTTGATTTTCAAAATAACCTTTTGAATTATCCTTTGTCGGCGGCATTAACTTGTCACCAAAATCCAGACCCAGGATATTCAAAACCCCCGACAAAGCCGAGGTCCCGCTACGGTGCATCCCTAAAATCAAAATCACTATTCTGGAAAAATCTTTCATATGGCGTTTTTAATATAAGCGTTTATCACTTCTTCCGGGTCGCCTGTCTTTTTCACAACTCCTTTGTCCATCCAAACCGCCTTATGGCAATATTTTTTTATAAATTCCAAATTATGACTGACTATCACTATGTTCGCTCCTCCGGCCAACAGTTCTTCTATTTTGGAAGTCGCTTTATTGCGAAAAGTCAGATCAGCTCCGGCTTCCAAAGCTTCATCAATCAGAATTATTTCCGGTTGACGATGAGTAATACTGAAGATAGTGGCGGAAAAACTCAATCGTGAGGTCATACCGGAAGAAAATTTGAAAACTTGCGTATCTAAATAATCTCTCAGTTCGGAAAAATCGACGATTTCATCAAATCTTTCTTTTATTTCTTTATTGTTCAAACCCAACAACGAACAAATAAGATAGATATTTTCTCGCATGGTTAATTTGGGCATTAAACCGCGACTGAAACCGGCCAAATATAACACTTGTCCGTTTATTTCCAATTTACCTTCATCGGGTAAATAAATCCCGGCCAAAAGTCGTAAAAGGGTGGATTTTCCCGATCCGTTCCTGCCGACAATACCCAAAATTTTACCGTTTTCAAAATCCAAAGTTACGTTTTTGAGAGCCCAAAATTCTTTTTTTTCGACTTTACGGTTCAAAATTCCAAACAAACTGCCGAGCAAGCCGTCTTTTTTTTGTTTTCCCAAATCAAACTTTTTACCGATATTTTCAACAACGATTCTTTTTTTATCATCATTCTGGATAATCATATATTTTCGGCAAATTTAGTTTTAAATTTTTCAAACAAAAACAATCCGACCACAAAAGCGATAATTGCGTAAATAAAAGCCAAAAAAATAAAAATCGGTTCGGGAAAATGATGATAAATAACAAGATTGCGACTAATTTCCAAAAAAACCACTAACGGATTGGCTAAAAATAAAATTTTATTCGGAACAATATAAAAAATCGGCGTGGCAAAAAACAATATCCTGGAAATTATCGCCCAAACATTGCTCAGGTCTGTTATATAAACTCCCAATGTCGCCAAAATAAAAGAAGTACCCAAAATAAAAATAAAAAACAACAAAAAAACCGGTAAATAAAACACCATGCTTAAAGCAAAGATTTTAAAAGTAATAAGAAATAAAGCAAAAATCAATAATTCAAAAAAATGAGAAAAAGCCGTCTGTAATAAAACAGCTAAAACCAAAGATTCCGAAGTTATTTTCATGGATTTGATAAAAGGACCGTTTCCGGAAACAGCTTTTACCGCCTGAGTAGTGGCAAAAGAGAAAAAGTTAAATATTATCAAGCCCCAGATAAGATACAGCGGGAAATACTCTATAGTAGAACCGAGATTTTTACGAAAAACAAAAAACAAAATCAGAAACATCAATAACGGATCGAGTAAATACCATAAAACTCCGAGGAATTTACCCTCGGTTCTCAATTTAAAATTGGCTCTAGCCAAAGAAAAACCCAAAAAAACAATGTCTTGAATTTTCTTTTTATCAAAAAATTTCATTTTAAAAATTCGGTTAATATTTTTTCCGCTTGTTTTTCATTTTCCACCCAATGAATATTTTCATCTTTTTTAAACCATGTCATTTGACGCTTGGCATAATGTCGAGTATCTTGTTTCAACCAATCCAAAGCTTCGTCTAAACTCATTTTTCCTTCGATATAGTCTCTCATCTGACGATAACCTATTCCGCTCATCGACGGTAAATCCCAAGAATATTTTTGTGCCAATTTTTTGGCCTCTTGAACCAAACCTGTTTCAATCATCCTTTCGCAACGGCTATTTATCCTATCGTAAAGCGATTCTCTGTCTATTTTAATTCCAAGCTGTAAAGCGTTAAATAATGATTTACCTTTTTTTTGTTGGCTCAAAAAAGATTCCCCTGTGGAAAGCACCACTTCCAAAGCGCGAATAACCCGTCGCGGATTTTGTAAATCTATTTTTTCGTAAGTTTCCGGATCATTTTCTTTGAGTAGTAACAATCTTTCTTCCGGAGTTTTATTTTCCAATTCGCGACGTAAAGCTAAATTCGGTTCGACTTTGGGAATATCCAAATTATCAACAATAGCTTTGATATAGAGGCCGGTTCCGCCGACCAAAAAAGGAGTTTTATCCTTTTTAATTATTTCTTTTATTGCCTTGAAAGCTTGTTCTTTATAATCACTAAGCGTAAAACTTTCATCCGGCTTTATTATATCCAACAAATAATGATTAATACCATCAACTACATATTCATTAAAACTTTCAGCTTTCAACTTTTGACTTTCAACTCGTAACGGCTTAGCCGTGGCAATACTCATTTCTTTGTAAATTTGTCGGGAATCGGCATTTATAATTTCTCCGTTAAATTTTTTGGCTAAATCTATAGCCAAATCGGTTTTCCCCGAAGCGGTTGGTCCGCAAATAACCACTAATTTTGGAAGTTTGTTTTTCATATTATTTTCATTATATCAAGTTTGTTTTTTTAGTCAAAAAAAAAGCTCCTTAATAAGGAGCTTTGAACAGAGTTTGGCTACACATAATCCCGGGTGAATTCTTCACGAAGCTCACGAAGGATTTCCGATAAAGGTCGCTTACCCGGTTTAGCGGGCTGATCAATAACATTGCCAAGCTCGCACTCATTGATAAGGTCTTTGACCAAATCAATGTTTGGCGAATCATACCAGACTTCCACCAACGCGGAAAGCGTGGTAGGATCGAATTTTTCCCCGAATCTTTTGATCTCTCTGATAAGACCGACAATTTTCTTTCTGCGACTGGCCATAGCCACCTCCGTTTAAAAGGACTGCTATTCGTTATTTTGAAATTATTCCGAATTTTTGTCAAGAAAGTGTAAAAGGGCTATAATAAAAATATTATTAATTTAATAACTTTCTTATGCAAAAAATCTTTTTTTATTCGTTAATCGTTTCTTTGTTTTTTCTAACCGGTTGTTTTAATTCAGGCAACAAAACGCCTACACCGGCAACACCAATAACAAACCAACAGTATTATGAAACTGCGGATCTGAAAATACCTTTGCCGGCAAATATGTTTGTAAAAGATGAAAACGGTGCAATTACGCTTTTTCATGCCGTAGAAACTTTTTCTCATACTGATTTTTGCGATTTCAAAGGCGATTCTCTACCAACTACCACTTTTCACGATTTTACGGCTAAATTTTCTTTTACCACCCTGACTATGGATAAAACGATTTTGAAATTTGGCGGAGAATATCTCAAAGAATATATAGATGCCGATGGAATTATCAAAGAAAGTGAAGGGTTTTTGGAAAAAACAAAAATCGGAGATTATGCGGGATATAAACTCACCCAAGGTGTTGAGGGTTGTGGTTACGATCAATATTTTTTGACCGCACCTAATGGAATTTTGGTGGTGAAAAAAGATTTTGTTCCCGAACTGACCGATCTTAATATGCAAAAAGAAAAATACCAAACTATCCCAAATGTCATTTTACCCGAAAAATCCGAACAAATTTTTGAAGAAGTGGTGAAAAATATTGTTGTAAAATAAAAAATCCCCGCAGGTGCGGGGCTATAAATCTTCTCCTATCAACTTTTCCCCTACAATATCTTTTACGATTTGTAAGGTTTTGTTTTCGAAAAAGAACAATTCTATGGGAAGATCCTCTCTCAAAATTTCTACCAAAAATCTGATATTTCTGGTAGCTTTCAAAGAATTATGGACTTCAATGACCACTCCGGCCACTTCCGCCAATTCTTTTTTATCAAGAAAAAACTTTCCCACTACGGTAGCCTGGGAATTGGATTCATCCGAGGATATGTACTTCACTATAAAGTCCACATCCTCGTTGATTCCAAACCTTTCTTTCACTTTTCCCAAAAAATACCGGATGAATTTTTCCCATCGGAAATTTCTCCAGGTATCTTTTGGATCGGAAAAGGTAATGAGAATTACCCTTTTCATTTCCTCCTCCATTTATTTTATTATTAATGTACTATAATTAAATTACATCATAATATAGCAAAAAAAGCGAGTTTTGTCAACCCGACGCTAAGCGTGACCCCGACTATATAAATAAAAAACCGCGGGTTTTAACCGCGGATAAACTTCCTATTTTTTTGAAGGAAAAATAAGCTCTTCTCCTTCAAAATATATTTTTTTGAATCCTTCTACCTTGAAAAAGCCTTCTTCTGTCCCATAAACCATAAGAACATTTTTAGGGAAATTTTTGGACCATTCCAAAATAGATTCGTCTTTCCCTCTGTCTCCGGTAGATACAATTATAATCTGGTCAGGATCTGTCTTTTTGGAATTGTCAGTTAACATCCTAAAAAAACCAAGCAAACCCGCTTCAACTCCCATATCGGAATCACAATCTTCAAACAATACAATTTCAGCCTTATCAACTGAAAATTTTTCCTTCAACTTTTCCAAGGCGTTTTTATAATTTTCTTCATAAAGTGCCTTGTTCAACAGACTGCCAAAAACAACTAAAATAACTTTTTTCATCTTTATCTCCTTTTAAATAAATTGGTAACGAACTGCTTAAAAATTAACATGGTCAAACAAAAAAGTCAATAATAAAACCCCGCCAAAACAGGGTTATTGGTGTCATTCCCGCGAAGGCGGGAATCCAGTGGCTATCTTAATTTTCCTGGATCCCCGCCTTCGCGGGGATGACAGTTGGAGGTTTTGTCATTCTAAAATCATCAATCTAAAATCCTTTCGCCCTTCAATATCCATTTCTCTGCAAAGTTTATTTTCACTTTTACAAACTGTCCGATCATTTTTTTATTTCCCAAAAACTGTACCATTTTCATTTCATTGCTATTACCAGTACAAACCCCATCTTTGAATTCATCCACCAACACCTCCACTGTTTGTCCCAAATACTTTTGATTTTTACGCAAAACTATTTCTTCCATCAAATCCTGCAAGACGCGCCAACGGCGTTTTTTTTCAGTAATTTCCACATCATCTTTATAAATTTTCGCCGCTACCGTTCCACTGCGCTGACTATACATCGCCAAATAAGCGATATCAAAATCGCATTGTTTGTACAAATCCACTGTTTGTTCAAATTGTTTTTTATTTTCACTACAAAATCCAACGATGATATCCGTACCAATGGCGATACCCGGAACTTCCGCGCGAATTTTTTTCACCAAATTTATAAATTCTTCGCGTGTATATTTACGATTCATTTTTTTGAGGATCTCATCGTCTCCCGCTTGCACCGGTAAATGAAGGTAGTTAACCATTTTAGGCAAGCTTAGAGCTTTGATTTGATAATCATCAAAATATTGCGGATCGGGAGCGGTATAAAAAATACGAAAATCTCCGGGTATATTATTTATTTCCCAAAGTAAAGCACCAAAATCAGAATACTTTAATTTTTCAGTTTTTGAAAGCGGCGGATAGAAAGGATTTTTCTTATTATAATTTTCCGGATCAGGCGCGCGATAATTATTTACCACTTGACCGAGCAAAGTGATTTCTTTGGTGCCATTTTTTACCGCTTTTTTAATTTCTACCAAAATTTCTTTTATCGGTCTGTTTTTTTCTCTACCGCGGGCGTAAGGCACCACGCAATATGAACAAAAATTATTACAACCGATTTGAATAGTGATAGAAGCTTTATAATCCAAATCTCTTTTGGGATCTATATTCCAATATTCCCCCACTTCTTCAAAATTTATCTTGAACCAACCAGGTCGAAGTTCACGCAACCAAACTGGCAATCTTGGTAAATCAATAATCGGAAAAAATAAATCCGCGCTGGGAATTTTTTTTCGCAAACGTCCATCTTGGTCTCGTCCGGGCATACAACCGGTCACAGCAAAAACCAGTTCCGGTTTTTGATTTTTCAATTTCAAAATTTTTCTGTTTATCCCGCTGGTTCTGTCTTCCGCCATTTGACGCACACTACAAGTATTTACCAACACCAAATCCGCTTTTTCCAGAACAGTTGTTTCTTTCATCCCCAAAGACGTCAAAAGCGCCCCAGCGCGTTCTGAGTCGTTTTTATTCATCTGACAGCCGAAAGTGACTATGTGATACTTCTTAGTCATATTTAAGGCCATTTTAAACGTTTTGAGCGGGTTTAGCAAGGGTTAAAGTCTCTAAAAGCCTTTTATCTAATAAAAACAAAGAAATGGATTGACTTAATAGTCCAAACAATATATTTTAAAATTAGTATATTAATTTCTCAGACTTCCTTCCTAAGTCCGCCAAAAGCGGACTTTTTTATACACATAAAACTATTTGACAGTTATTTTACATAGTTGTAAAATTCCTTTTGGTCCTTTTATTAAAAAATCATGGAAAATGCAATCATGCCTAACGAAAACAATAGGAAGTTCGGTCCCAGACCAGAAGAACATTCGTGTTCTTGCGGTTATCCGGAAAAAAATTGCAAGAATTGCAAAGAAACAACTGTCCAAAAAAAACTCTTTATTGGGGTGGCTCTGAAAAAACTTTTACTACAAAAACAGAATGTAGTCATTGCGGACACATAGAAGAGGAAACAATTACAAAAGAGGAGGCTGCAAAATTCACACCTCTTGTGAATAATGAATCTTGATTTTTTACGATCCTGACCTAGTCAGGACTTTTTTATTTCCAAACCCTTGACATTTTATAATAAAAAAGGCAAGATACAAACGTTCTTTAAAAACTAACAATTTCCTAGGAGGAATAAAAAATGAATGAAAGAAAAGAACAAGATCTTCGTTATATCGAAGATACAAACAGATGGAAAAATGATTTGATTTTGTCAGCTGAAAAACTAACTGACAAAACAAAATTGAGCGTAATGGGTATGGATATGCTTGTTGATCACAAAACAGTTTTTACTTCTAAATTACAAACATCACACAGAACAGTCTTTGAAATCATGACTGATGAAGAAAAAGAAAAAATTTGGGAAATCATCAAAGATGATATTCCGTGTTTATTCAAATTAGTAGAAACCAATCGCAGTGATGTTTTTCCGGAAAAAGCATTCAATTACACCACTCTTGGAGAAATTTTTTCTAAGGGCACAAAAGGAATCGTTGAAAAATTTATCCATTCTCAGTTTTACCGGGAAGGGTTGAAACAATTTTTGTATTCAAAAAAGTATCGCCGACTGATTAAGGATAAAATCGGCGAAAAACTTTATGCGGAGATTGTTATGAAAATTTATACGGAGACTATCACGCAAATATAATCTCCCAATCTATCCCAACTTTACGTTGGGATTTTTTTATATAAAAACCCGCCACTTTTGTGGACGGGTCTTTTTTTAAACTCTTTCTTTTACTTCTTTCAAAATCTTCTCAATAAATTTTTCTTTACTCATTTTTTCTTGTTTTTCCACCCCCCTGATTCTGATCATCCAATCTTCCCCTGCCAATTCTTTATCTCCCACTACGATGATATATGGAATTTTTTGTTTTGCAGCTTTACGAACTTTGTTGCCGAGAGTTTCATCCGCTTCATCGCTATCCACACGCAATCCGAGTTCAAACAATTCTTCTCTTATTTTTCTCGCGCCTTCCACATGTTTTTCACTCACTGGCACGAGCATGATTTGAGTTGGCGCAAACCAAACCGGAAAAGCTCCAGCATAGTGTTCTATCAACAAACCAATAAATCTTTCAAACGAACCAAACAGCGCGCGATGCAACATATACGGTCTTTCTTGTTCACCTTTATTATTAACGAAATTCAAATCAAATCTTTCCGGTAAATTAAAATCAAATTGCAAAGTGGAACATTGCCATAAACGACCCAAACAATCTTTGATTTTGAAATCCAACTTCGGGCCGTAAAAAGCAGCTTCACCTTCTTCTTCTTTGAAATTCAATTTTTTATCTATCGCCACTTTACGCAAAACACTTTCCGTCAGTTCCCAACCTTCGTCACTACCAACATATTTTTCTTTATCTTTGGGGTCACGTAAAGAAAGAAATACTTGTACATCATCAATATTAAAACCAAAAGATTTATAAATAAACAAAATGAAGTCAATTACTCTTTTGAGTTCGTCTTCTACCTGTTCTTTGGCGCAAATAATATGCGCATCATCTTGAGTAAAACCGCGCACGCGAGTCAAACCCGAAAGCTGACCTTTTTTCTCATGACGATAAACCGTACCGCACTCGGCCCAACGAAGCGGGAGTTCACGATAGGAATAAGGACGATTTTTGAAAATCTGTACGTGGAAAGGACAGTTCATCGGTTTGAGCAAATAAGTTTCAGGCTCTTTTACTTCTTGATTTGTCTGACTTTCTTTGAGAGTTTGTCCGACCTCTAGTGGCGGATACATACTGTCATTATAAAATCCCCAATGACCACTGGTTTCCCAAAGAGCTTTATTGCCGATATGCGGAGTGCGAACCAATTCATATCCGCCAAGCAAATGATATTTATACCAAAAATCTTCAATGACTCGCCACATTATGGCGCCCTTTGGATGCCAAAGCGGTAAACCCAAACCAACCATATCATCAATATGGTATAGATCCAATTCTTTACCGAGTTTTCGATGGTCTCTTTTTTCCGCTTCTTCAAGCAATGTCAAATAGTCGTCCAATTCTTTTTGTTTGGCAAAACAAACTCCGTAAACGCGAGTCAATTGCGGATTTTCACTTTTACCGCGCCAATAAGCGCCGGCTAATTTGGTTAATTTGAAAACACCTATTTCAGAAGAATCTTTGACATGGGGACCACGACATAAATCAATAAACTCTCCGGTTTTATACAAACTAACTTTATCAATATTTTCGCCTATTTCAGCCAATTCTTCATCATTAACTTTGGTAGTTCCTTTGGTTTTCAAATCTTTGAGAAGTTCCACTTTATAAACTTGATCGTTTTTTTCAAAAAGGCCTATCGCCTTGTCAAGGGATACCTCTTGACGGGAAAACTCAACTTTTTGTTTTTGCATTTCTTTGGCCTTGTCCTCAATTTTTTGCAAATCTTCTTCATTGATAGAAGTACCAAAATCTATATCATAATAAAAACCGTTTTCGACCGTCGGACCAACACCAAATTTAGCTTTTGGATAAAGCTCGGCTACAGCTGCAGCCACCAAGTGCGCGCAACTGTGACGCATCATCTCAATATCTGTTTTCATAATAAAATTATTAAATTATTATTTATTAATTATTTTTTATTTTGCAATCTTTCAATCTTACAATTAAAATACCCCGACACCTCAAAATAGAGATATCGGGGTCCTAATTTTAAACGAAATCCGACTTAAGACATCCTCTGATTGATTGTCAGATGGACGGCTTGCCGGTCCGAAGCCCCGAAGGGGCGAAGGACGGTTCCACCCGTTGTTTAGCTTTTGGTAATAAATTGTCAGATCTCCAAAGAGTGGTACCATGATGGTTTGCGCCATCTGGGCTGGTTCTTTTGACTAGTAATCAATTTATATCAATTAAAAGTAAAATTGTCAAATAAAAAACCGCCTTTTTAGGGGCGGTTGGAAAAAAGAACGGTATTTATTTCTGGAATGAAAGACGTTCTTTCATCCAGTTCTCAATAGCGCTGACAACAGGCTTTCTGAAATCCTCCCGATAGTATCTTACAAGTTCCTTCAGTGTAGGCTTATAGATGTTTATATCCACCCCTAAAGCGAACGCAATACATCTGAAAGATTCCAGAGCTGATACCGTATTCTCGGTATTCCTGATAAGGTCATCAATGAAAGAACTCCACAGGAACATATGGAGGAGTTCCACAGCTTCGCAGGAACCCGGTTTAATGTTGAGGCTTCCCTTGCTGAATGTTTTCAAAAAATCCAAAACTTCTTCAGGGCTTTCGAAATCTCCTTTGCACAAAACGACGACCGCCGCTCGGTTGATAAAACAATCAGGCAGATCTTTTTCGAAAACCTTGAGAAACTGCAATGCTTTGGGAAACTTTTTCTGTCTGAGGAGCCTTTCCAGATTGAAACTCAATAGCTCCTGAATTTCCGATAAGTTCAACTTTTCCTCTTTGAGGAACTCACTGAGAATTTTTCCCCTGTTAAAAAACCTCCTTACCGAAAGGTCCGGCAACAGGTCAAAATCTGACCTTTCGAAAATTTCCAACGGTTCAAAAAAACCACTGATTGTTGAAAGAAGCGCAGGCTTGGCGGGCTGTTTTAACGGCATGGTGTTTCCTCCAAAAAAGATGATAACTAACGTTTATTTGAAAAAGAACATCAAATCTACAGCTGCAGAATTGACTGCTTATCTTAATAAAAAAACGGTCTTTTGTCAAGTATTTTCATATATTGACAATGAGACAATGATATTTTCCTATTTTAGCCAAAATATGCTATAATATCTTTGTTCCAAAAAAATACGATTTTTGTATTTTTGGACTTTATAAACTTTATAACTTTACAAACTTTATAAACTTTTATGACTTACGAACCGAGTTATCGCGAGGCTTTAAAACATGCCTTTTCTCTCGTTTGGAAAAATAAATCTCTTTGGGTATTTGGCATTCTGGCCGCGCTTTTTGTCAGTCCTTTCGGTCTGGGCGGATTTTGGGGGCAATTTTTGCTGGTAGGCAAAGAATCTCTCAGTATTAGCTATTTTCCTTGGTCCGGAATTTTCAATTGGTTAGCAAATAGCGATCCGGCCAATTTCGTTTCTTTGGTTTGGTTTTTGGAAATAATATTGGCAATTTTTGCCATCGTAATTTTCATTTCAGTTTGTTCGCAAACTTCTCTTATTATCAATACTTGCGAATATTACAAAAAGAAAACTCATTCCAAACTGAGCGACACTTGGCATAAAAGTTATAAATATTTTTGGAAAATACTCGGTATTGATGTGATGCGCAAATTGATTTTAACTTTAGCAATAGCTTTTACCGCCGGACTTTGGTTTATAACATCAACCAATGATTTTTGGACATCATTATTCCTCATTTTATCCTTTATAATTGTGCTTTTCTTGGTCTTGGCGGTTTCTTCGATAACTATCTATGCTTCCGGTTACGCGGTTATTGATAATGAAAATTTTTGGGGAAGTTTAAAAAAAGGATTTTTACTTTTCAAAGACCACTTTTTGGTTTCTTTTGAAATAAGCCTGTTGATGTTGATGATGGATTTGATCTTGGCATCTTTCATGTCTACCGTTATTATCCTCTCTTTTGTTCCTGCAACTATTTTATGGTTCTTGGCTGCTTTGTTTAACAGCTTGTTTTTATTGAATTTTTCCATTATTTTGAGTATTTTGACCATTACCGTTTTGATAGTGCTCGCGGGCGGATTTTATAACGCTTTTAACACCGGAACTTGGATGTATCTTTTTATGAAGATGCATCATAAAGGAATTTTTTCTCGCATCGGTCACCTTTTTATTAAAATTTTCCAAAAATAAATTATGTCCGATTTTCAATCTATCAATGATTTGATGAAAAAAGGAGGGGCTAAAAAAAAGACGGATGACGTCCAAGATTTGTTGAATCAAAAAATAAAAACCATTCGTCAAAAAGGCAGAGAAGAAGATGTGGAAAAAAAAGCCAAAGAATTGGGCGTTTCTTATATAAATCTTTACGGCTTTCCGGTTTCCGCCGAATCTCTGCGTGTGATTCCCGAAACACAAGCGCGAGAAAAAAAACTTGTTTGTTTTTACGCCACTCCGGATAAAATAAAAATCGCCGGTACAGACATAAACGATGAGATCAAAGAATTGACTTATCAACTTGGCGAAAAAAATCATGCTGATACCGAACTTTATCTGATTTCTCAAAACAGTTTGGAATATGTTTTCAAAATGTATGCCAATTTGCCGGTAATAAAACCCATTACCAAAGATATCAACATCACTCAAGAAGAACTTGACAGATATCAAGTAGAAATGAGCAATATCCAATCTCTGGAAGAGAAATTCAAAAATATCAACATCACCGATATCTTAACTTTGATTATTGCCTCGGCTTTGAAATTAAACAGTTCCGATATCCATGTGGAAGCCGAAGAAAAAGGTATTGCCGTTCGTTACCGCATTGACGGGGTTTTGCATGATGTTGCCAATCTGCCTATCGATCAATGGAAAAGATTTGTTTCGCGTATCAAACTGCTGGCCGCTCTCAAAATTAACATTACCGATAAACCTCAAGACGGTCGGGTTACTTTGAAATTACCTTCCGGCAATATAGATGTTCGCGTCTCCACTATGCCGACAACTTATGGTGAAAGCGTAGTAATGAGAATTTTATTCTCCGGCAGTAAAGGAGTCACTTTTGATGATTTGGGTTTTTATGGGGATTCCTATGATCGCTTAAAACGCGAAATTGAAAGACCCAACGGCATGATCATCACTACCGGTCCGACCGGTTCCGGTAAAACAACCACTCTTTACGCTATTTTACGCACCCTCAATAAACCGGGAGTAAAGATTATCACTTTGGAAGATCCGGTAGAAATCAAAATGGAAGGAGTTAATCAAAGTCAAGTTGACCCAACTCGCGATTATACTTTTGCCAAAGGTTTACGCAGTATTTTACGTCAGGATCCCGATATTTGTATGGTCGGCGAAATCCGTGATTTGGAAACTGCGGAAATTGCTATTCAATCCGCGCTTACCGGTCACTTGATGCTTTCTACCATCCATACCAACAGCGCTTCCGGAGCTCTACCACGTTTTCTTTCCATGGGTGTAAAACCTTTTTTATTGGCTCCGTCTCTCAACGCCATCATCGGTCAACGCTTGGTGCGTCGCATTTGTCCAAAATGTATTATTGAAGACAAAATAGACGAAGAGAAAATGAAAAGAGTAAAAGAACAATTTGAAAAATTACCGGAAAATGAAAAAAATAAAATTGATTTTAATAATCTGAAATTTTATAAAGGACAAGGTTGCGAATTTTGTTCCGGATTAGGCTATAAAGGACGTATCGGTATTTATGAAATTTTTACCATGAACAAAGAAATAGAAGAGATCATCCTCACCGGACAAACCAGTGAATACGCCATTCAAGAAATTGCGGTGAAAAACGGCATGGTTACCATGGTGCAAGACGGATTGCTTAAGGCTTTAAATAAAGTAACTACAGTAGAAGAAGTATTCAGGGTGACGGAATAGCGCTGTTTTAAAAAAAATGGTATACTATAATTAAGAAATTTTCAATTTACAATTTTCATTGAATTTTTAATAAACTAATTTTCAATGTCTTACTTTATAACTTTATAACTTTAAGAACTTTATAAACTAAACACTATGTACGCTCATCGTCTCTCTACCAAACCGGCTCATGAACCGCCGGTAAAGACTTATCGCGTCATTGCCTTCTCTTTTCTGGCTTTGACCGTAGTGTTGTTAACTATCGTGATTTTTTCCGCTTTGAAAAAGACCGAAATTACCGTTATTGCCAAAGAAGATAAAAAAACTATCAATCTCGCGGTTAGTGCAGCCAAAGAAAAAGCCGGCGAAAAATCTTTATCCGCGATAGTTACTACTACCAAATTTTACTTTAGTGAAAATTATTCTCCGACCGGAGCCAAAACCGTAGAGGGGCTATCCAAAGGCGAAGTAACCGTTTATAACAAAACCAACGAATTGGTGACACTGGTGAAAACCACCAGGTTATTATCCCCCAATAATGTTTTATTTCGCTTGAGCGATCGTATCAACATCCCGGCTCAAGGGAAAATAACAGCCAAAGTTTATGCTGATCAAGGCGGAGCAAGTAGTGATATCGGTCCGACTTCTTTCACGATTCCCGGTTTATCAACTGAAAAACAAAAATCGGTTTATGCGGAAAGCGCACAGCCGATGGCTGGCGGCTCTGGTAAAATAGGCATTGTTTCCGAAAGCGATATTTCTTCCGCCAAAAATGATTTTAAAGAAAAAGTTAGACAAGCATATCTCAAACAAATCAAAGAAACCGAAATTTGGGCTGATTTAAAAATAGTCAGTATTTCAGATAGTGAATCTGTTTCTTCTCATAAAGTCGGCGATGAAGCCGGAAATTTCTCTTTAACCGGCACTTCTACGGTTGTCGCGGTATTTTTGGCCAAAAAAGATCTTGAAGAATTATTAAACAAAGAAATAGGAAAAACAGTTGATAATAACTCGGAAAAAATATTATCCTTTTCCGGAGAACCTGTTATCAGCATAGCTTCAACCGATCTTACAAAACAATCCGCAGAATTAAACGTTTCTCAAGAAACTTTGGTAACTCTAAACGTTGACGCTCAAAGTTTGGCAAAAACAAACTTTGCCGGCAAAGATAAAAGTGAAATAGAAAGATATGTCGTGAGTTTACCACACGTCACCGGAGTCAATGTAAAGTTCTCCCCTTCTTGGAGTGATACTGCGCCAAGTTCTCCGGATAAGATTAAGGTTGTGGTGAAGAATGTGAAATAAAAATTTTAAAATTTACTTCAACTGTCATCCTGAATGTAATGAAGGATCTGCAAAAAAGATTATTGCTTATTACAGATTCTTCTCCGCCTAGGCGGATCAGAATGACAAATAAAAAACTCGATCGTAATTGATCGAGTTTTTGTTTAAAAAAACGACGGACCCGCAGGTCCGCCTATAGCTTTGACGAAATTTATTCTTCAAAAAGGAAATCGCATTTTTTTACCGCCCATCTACATTCCATTTCACCATTTTTATCCTTTTTGAAAGTATTAAGTCTTAAAGGAAAAGAAATATTTTTGGGAATAGTATTAGCACATTTAGTGCTAACTTTATAATGCTTATCATCTTTGACGAATTCTTTGGAGAATTCATTGTAAATTCCCTCAGTAAACACTGTGGTCACCATCACTATTTTGTCACTCTCTAAATCAAAACCTTCGTGTAAAGCCCAAACTTGATAAATTTGATCTTCTTGTAAAAAACCTTCCGATTTTTTGAAATTATAAATTGCTAATTTCATTATTAAAAGAATTAACAATGTTATTCCTATCAAAATTCCTGAACTAAAAAGGAAATCTCGAATATACCTTTTTACTTTTTTCATCTCATTCTCCTTCAAAAAAATTATTAAAATTTAAAGAACTGTAACTAACTAACAGCAAATTATAGCACATTTTCGCACTTTTGTCAAGGGGTAAATTTGGCTATTATGAGGCAAAGTATAAAATAAAAAACCGCCCTTGCGAGCGATTTTAGTTATTTTATTTGTCATTCTGAGGAGCTTAGCGACGAAGAACCTGCCTGCCGGCAGGCAGGTCTGTAAAAAGCAATAATTCTGTTTACAGATCCTTCACTGCGTTCAGGATGACAAATTGTTTCGTCATTCTAAAATCTTCAATCTAAAATACTTTTTATTTCCTCTTGTTCAATCGTTTCTTTCTCCATCAAAACCGCTACCATCTTTTCTAAACTTTCTTTTTTACTTTCCAAAATATCTTTGGCTCTTTTTTCCGCTTCAGTCAAAAGTTTGGAAACTTCTTCATCTATTCTTTCCGCGGTTTTATCGCTGTAATCTTGTTGTTCATGAATTTCTTTACCCAAGAAAATCATTTCTTCATGTTCACCGAAAGTACGAGGTCCTAGTGGACTCATACCATAACGCACCACCATATCACGAGCTACTCTAGTGGCATTTTTGAGATCAGACGAAGGACCGGTGGAAACATTATTTTCTCCATAAATCATTTTTTCCACTACATAACCGCCGAGCATCATCGCTAATTCGTCTTTGAATTGAGAAAGAGTGTAATAGTGTTTATCTTCAGACGGCATCTTGAGAGTATAACCTCCGGCTTGACCGCGAGAAATGATAGATACTTTGCGAACTTGATCGCAATCAGGTAAAACATGTCCGACTATGGCGTGTCCGGCTTCATGATAAGCAGTCATCTTTTTTTCTTTTTCACTGATAACTCTGCTTTTACGTTCCGGTCCGAGCATGACTTTTTCAATACTTTCCAGAATTTCCGTTTCATTAATTTTTTTCAAATTACGACGCACAGTCAAAATAGCGGCTTCGTTGAGTAAGCTTTCCAAATCCGCGCCGGAAAATCCCGGGGTGCGTTCCGCAATTTTACGAAGCGAAACTTCTTTGGTAATCGGTTTATTCTTGGCGTGAATCTTGAGAATTTCTTCACGGTCTTTGATGTCCGGCATTGTCAAAACAACTCGACGGTCAAAACGTCCGGGACGAAGAAGAGCTGGATCCAAAACATCGGGACGATTGGTAGCAGCCATCACTATAACCCCGCTATTTGGTTCAAAACCATCCATTTCCACCAAAATTTGATTGAGGGTTTGTTCACGTTCATCATGACCTCCGCCAAGCCCTGTCCCGCGTCTACGACCCACAGCATCAATCTCATCGATAAATACGATGGCTGGAGCGGATTTCTTGGCTTTGGAAAACAAATCACGCACACGGGAAGCACCAACACCCACAAACATCTCTACAAATTCCGATCCGGACATGTGAAAAAACGGAACATTAGCTTCACCGGCCACGGATTTGGCCAATAATGTTTTACCAGTTCCGGGAGACCCCATGAGTAATACGCCTTTGGGAATTTTGGCGCCCATATCGGAAAACTTTTTCGGACTTTTGAGAAATTCCACGATTTCTTGCAATTCTTCTTTGGCTTCATTGGCACCGGCCACATCGGAAAATGTTTTACGGTTTTTATCTTTTGGATTAACCATACGGGCACTACTTTGACCGAAACCCATCGCTTTGTTATTTGCCCCTTGGACTCCACGAGTCATAAAATAGAAGAAAGCTATAATTATCAAAAGTGGCAATAAAATCGGCATGATAAAATTGATAAACCAAAATTTAGCAGAGCTTTCATCTCCTATTTCAACAGCTAAATTTTTTCTGGCTTCCTCGTTAACACCATAATTTTTCAAAATATCACCAAATGATTCTCCTGATTCTTTCTTGACTTCTTGCGGTTTGGCGTTGGTGTCATTTAACTCTATTTTCAACAAATCGCCTTGCACTGTCACTTTTTTCACAGCTCCGGCGTTGATTTCTTCTACCAAGCGACCGATTCCCACAGTCTCGGGTTTTTTATCTTCGCTTTGTTGAAAATAACTCAAAATCCCGGCTGCAAAAAGCAAACAGATAAAAATTATAATAAAATTTTTTGCAAAATCTTTCATAAATATACTTTTAAAATTAATATTCAAGTAAAGTAATTTTACAATAAACAATCGAAAAAATCAATAAAGAAAACCCTCCGCTTGAGGCGGAGGGTTTTTGTTTTTATTCTTCTTTCTTTTCTTCCTTGGTCTCTTCTTTTTCTTCTTTTGTCTTTTTGTGTTTCTTTTCCGCTTTTTCTTCTTTTTCTCCAGTCTCTTTTTCGGCTTTCTTAGATTTACCTTTGACTCCGGCCACACGTAAACCTAAGCGATGTTCAGTAGGTTCCAGAGAAACAACGGTGAAATCAACTTCTTGACCAATTTTGAATTTATTATGAATATTGGCGATAGGTTCGTCGGAAAGCTCGGAAATATGAGCCAAGCCGTGGATATCTTTGTCCAATCCGATCATCAAACCAAACGGTTCGATTTTCAAAATTTTACCTTTAACAGTGTCGCCAATTTTATATTTTTCTTTTACCATTTTCCATGGATCATCAACTAAACGTTTCATGGAAAGATAAATTTTGGAATGATCAAGTTGAATAATCTGGGCATGTACTCTATCTCCGACTTTGAGTAAATCTTTCGGATGATCGATACGTTGCCAAGCAATTTCAGAGATATGAATAAGACCTTCTAAACCATTGCCAAATTTGACGAAAGCGCCAAAAGAAGTAAGAGCAGAAACTTCTCCATCAACAGCATCGCCGACTTTATAAGCTTCCAAAACCGCTTTTTGAGCATCTTCCCAAACACTTTTTTCAGAAACTATAAGCTTTTCTTCGTTTTCATCAGCATCAATAACTTTTACTTCCAAATCTTTGCCGATAAGTTCTTGAAGTTTTTCCAAAATTCTATTTTTGTCTCCACCCATAACTCTCGGATAATGATCCGGATTAAGTTGAGAAACAGGCATAAAACCGGCAATAGCCCCGACTTGCATCATAATACCGCCTTTATTAGCGGCCAAAACTTTAGCTTTGATAGTCAAGCCGTCTTTCATCCATTTACGTAAATTATCCCAAACACGTTGCATACCGGCAACTTTGAAAGAAAGTTCCATTTCGCCGTTTTCGTTTTCCAAATCAATGACAGTGCCTTCTACTTCATCTCCGGGTTTTAAATTGGCATATTCATGAGATTCGGTAAACATCTCAGCACCACGCACGATAGCGGTAGTTACACCTTCAATATCGATACGCACTTCACCTTTATCAACGGAAATAACTTTTCCTTTGACAATATCCCCCACTTTGGGAAAATTAACCACATTTTCCGCCAAAAGTGTTTTAAAATCTTTGTTAGACATATATTAAAACAAAAAAATTCGCTTATCCCTTCCGCTTTTTTCTTCACGGATAGAGTGTTAATCTCTAAATCGGATTAACTTATTTAAATGAATTTTAAAGTATTATACACAGTTTAACTAAACTTGTCAAGAGTTGGCTAATATTAGCCAATTTTTATATACTTTTTGCCCTTGCGGACATTTAAAAATCATGATAAAATAATGACGAATAAATTCGTCTAGTTTAAAGTCCATAAAGTTCATAAAGTCCATCAAGCCGTGACTTTATAGACTTTCGACTTTACAGACTTTTAACTTTTATATTATGCACATAAACTGGCTCGGACAAACTTGCGTCAAATTGCAAACTAAAAATCTCAAAGATGAAGATATCGTTATTTTGATTAATCCTTACAAGCCCGACAGCGGTGATTTTCCTCGTAATTTTTCTCCGGATGTGGCTCTTTACAGTCATTCATCCAAGGATTCCGTCACTGTTTCCGATTCAGCTTTTATGGTAGAAACTCTCGGCGAATACGAAATCAAAGACAACATGATTTATGCTATCGCGGCCAATGAAAAAGAAATGATTTTCAAAATTTCAGCCGAAGGCATGAATATCGTTCACTTGGGAAGTATTAAAGAAAAAATTTCCGAACATATTATAGAGAAACTCGGCACTCCGGATATTCTTTTTGTGCCGGTCGGAGATGCGGGAAAAACCTTGGACCCGAAAGCGGCACGCGAAGTTGTGTCTATGCTTGAGCCGCGTGTAGTTATTCCCATCGCCTATCAATGCGATACCGATCCGAAAGCTCTGCCTATAGAAAATTTCATCAAAGAAAGTGGCTTAAAATCGGAAACAACCGAAAAGAAAATTATTTTAAAGAAAAAAGATTTGCCTCAAGAAGAAACAAAAATGTTTATTCTGGAGAAAAACTACTAAATTATGAACAAAAAGAAAAACACGGAAAAAAACCAAGACAATTTGGAAAAATTCGCCGTTTTTTTCGAACAACAAAATTCCAAAGCTCCGGCCAAAAAACTGATGTGGGTCGGCGTTCTGATAGTCGCCGCGGGGATTTTTTCTTTTGTTGTTTACGCAACCAAATTACAGATCAACGCTTTTGCTTGGGATAAAACAACGCTTGAAATAAAAAACACTTTGGAAAATCAATGGTCTGAAAGTTTTGATAAAAAAGAAAAAGAACAAAATTTGGTTGAAATCAAAAAACAAATGGGAGAAATAGTTTCTCAGATAGTCAGTTCTACCGCGAATGCTAATACAAATACTAACGCTCTGATTTCAACTACTACCGTTTCCACAACAACTTTATTATCAACCGGCACTATTCAAAATACTACCACTATAAAAAATAAAAAATAATTATTCTATGGCTCAAGAAAAAATGAAATTGGTCAAAGGAGATATCGGTAGAATTACCGACGCTTCCCTTTCCGAGGAGGTAAAACAGTCTTATTTGGAATACGCAATGAGTGTCATAGTTTCTCGCGCATTGCCAGACGTTCGTGACGGACTCAAACCCGTACATCGCCGTATTCTTTATGCTATGTGGGATATCGGATTAAAACACACTTCTAAATTTCGCAAATCCGCTCATGTGGTCGGTGAGGTAATGGCTAAATATCACCCTCATGGAGACGCCGCTATCTACGACTCTATGGTACGTATGGCTCAAGATTTTTCCATGCGTCATCAATTAGTCGACGGTCAAGGTAACTTCGGTTCCATGGATGGAGACGGTGCTGCTGCTATGCGTTATACCGAAGCGAAACTTAAAGCCCTAGCCGAAGAAATGCTCACTGACATAGAAAAAAGCACAGTCAATTTCGCTCCAACTTACGACGGATCTCATAACGAACCAATGGTTTTACCTACCAAAGTCCCTAATTTACTTTTGAACGGCACTATGGGTATCGCGGTCGGTATGGCCACTTCTATCGCCCCTCACAATTTGGGAGAATTATGTGACGGTATTATAAAACTTATAGAGGAACCTGAAACTTCTATTGAAGATTTATGTGAATTGATAAAAGGACCGGATTTTCCAACCGGTGGTATTATTTATAATAAAAAAGATATTTTTGCTTCTTTTGCCACAGGTAGAGGTGGTGTGGTTTTGCGAGCTAAAGCCGAAATAGAAGAAACAAAAGCCGGACAATTTCGTATAATCGTATCCGAAGTTCCTTATCAAATAAACAAAGCCGTACTGTTGGAAAAAATAGCGACTTTGGTTCAAGAAAAAAAGATAGAAGGTATCAAAGATTTGCGTGATGAAAGTAATAAAGACGGAGTTCGCGTAGTCATTGAATTGAAAAAAGACGCTTATCCGAAAAAAATTCTCAATCAATTATATAATCTTACCGAACTTCAAACTACATTTCATACCAACATGTTGGCGTTGGTTGATGGTATTCAACCTCGCGTACTCAATCTCAAAAGCGTTTTGGAAGAATTTATCAAACACCGTCAAGAAGTTGTCCGACGTCGCACTGAATTTGATTTGGATAAAGCCAAAGAACGTGCTCATATATTGGAAGGTCTCAAAATGGCGCTTGATAAGATAGATTTGATAATAAAAACTATCAAAGCCAGTAAAGACAAAGAAGAAGCCAAAGCCAATTTGATGGAAAAATTCAAATTTACCGAACGACAAGCTACCGCAATCTTGGAAATGAAACTTCAACAACTTGCCAATTTAGAAGCAAAGAAAATAGAAGATGAATTAAAAGAAAAGAAAGAGTTAATCAAAGAATTGGAGAGTATTTTGGCTTCTAAAACTAAAATATTCAAAATAATCAAGGATGAAACCGTGGAAATCAAAGAAAAATTCGCCGAACCACGCCGGACACAGATAGTCGCTCACGGTATCAAAGATTTTACCGTGGAAGATTTGATTCCGAACGAACCGACTATGATCCTTATCACTACCGACGGTTATATCAAACGTATGCCGCCGGATACATTCCGCCAGCAAAGCCGTGGGGGTAAGGGTGTCATCGGTGTAACCACCAAAGAAGAAGAAGCAGTAGAACAACTTCAATCCACCAATACTCATGATAATATCTTATTTTTTACCAATCGCGGTCGTTGTTTTCAACTCATGGCTTATGATATTCCTCAAGCCTCTCGCACTGCCAAAGGACAAGCTTTGGTAAATTTCTTACAATTGGCGCCTAATGAAAAGGTCACCGCATTCCTCGCTATGTCTGATTTGGAAAAAATAAAATATTTGGTCATGGTAACTACCAAAGGCACGATAAAGAAAACTCCGCTCGCTGATTTTTCCAATGTTCGCAAAAGCGGATTAATTGCTCTCAAAATAAAACCTGAGGACAATTTGGAATGGGTTAAACCAAGCACGGGAAAAGACGAAATAATGATTGCCACAAAGGAAGGACAATCTATACGCTTTGAAGAAAGCGATGTTCGTTCTATGGGCCGCACAGCTTCCGGGGTAAAAGGTGTACGATTACATGAAGGAGACGAAGTTGTCGGTATGGATATTATTAACCCGGAAAATAAAGAGTTAAAATTCCTGACAGTTGGCGAAAACGGATTAGGTAAACTTACCCCGCTTGACGAATATAAAGTTCAGGGACGCGCCGGTTCCGGGATAAAAACCGCTAAAGTCACGGAAAAAACCGGACATATTATTCATGCCAGTGTTATTAATCCGACATTATCCGAAAACCAAGATATTATTCTCATGTCTGCAAAAGGGCAAGTTATTCGCATGCCTTTCAAAACTATTCCGACAACCGGTCGAGCCACACAAGGTGTTCGTTTGATGCGTTTCAAAGAAGAAGGTGACAGGGTAGTTTCCGTAACCATGGTATTACAAGACAAAGAAGCTGAATAAAAAAATAAAATAAAAAATCTCTCGTCTAAATAAGACGAGAGATTTTTTATTTTATACAGTGCTATTATTTTTTTAACAACATCCTCAAAAACTTTATAAACCTGCCTACCGGTAGGCAGGCTTTTATAATTTTATAAACTCTATATTTTAAAGGTATTTCAAAAGTTCCGGGAGCTTTAAAATATTCTCCACCAAAACCAAGTTTAAATCTGGTCACGCCCGCATACTGATGTTTTTCGTCGTAAACCCATTCGTCGTCCGTACCTTTTACAACAGGTGCAATTCCAAAAAAATCATAATTTGCACAACCTTCTTTTTTGGCTTTATTTAAGCCAAAATCCTGTACCAAATATGGCGCCATTAAGCTACGATATTCATGGTCGGAAGCACCGTAAAGATAAGTAAATGTTTGACCAAAGCGGACAAACACGCCAGTGGCAATAGGTTTATTTTCAAAATAAATTATTACTTGTGAAACCATCTCGGAATTTAAAACTTTTTCATAATGTTTTTTTTCATGAAGACGAAAAGCATCGCGCTCCCCTGTTCTTTTCATCAAATCCCAAAATATTTCCAAATCTTTTTTCTCTTCTACGCGTAAATCTTTTTTCTTGCTCAGTCCGATATTATATCTGGTTTTGGAATGCATGGCAGAAAGTATTTCTTCATAGCTCTTATCTAATTTTAAAATAAGAGTGTTGGAAGGGTTTACGTCTTTAACTTGAACCAATTTATGATTTTTGAATTCAGATTTTTGAATGATATTTGGTTCTATTCGCCAGAAGACACATTTTTTATCTTTTAAATACTGTGAAATAACATCCACGACATTGGTCATTGGGAACCTGCCTGCCGGTAGGCAAGGTTGGTCATTGGTCATTTTAATAACCGGCCCTTTCGGACTAAAGGCGTATTTAAAACCAAACGGCAATTTTTCATAAACGACTAAAGCTACAGCTACATGTTCATTGCCTTCAAATAAAGCCAATTTTTCCACTTCTTTTCCTTCTGTTAATAAAATATCGCCCCAAGCAAAAGACTGTTCAAAAGGGTTAAATTCAGAAAATTGAGATAAAAAACTATCCCATTGTTCTTTGTTTAAATTTTGTTTAATTTCTAGAGCCATAATTTCCTTTATCTTACTCAAAAATTTAAAAAAAAGCAAATCCAGACATACCACTTGCCAAAACCTGACTTTTGATATATAATTGAAGCAAATCGCTTCCAAACGCGAAAATTTTAATGTTATTTAACTAAAAATATATGGGTTTACCTGGTCATCGTCGAACTTCTTCGGACAAACGAAAGAGATCGGCTCATTTTGCTCTAAAAGCCACAACTATGAACGCTTGCCCGAAATGCGGGAAAGCTACTCGTCCGCATCGCGCTTGCGCTTTTTGCGGTACTTACAAAGGAAGACAAATCACCAAAGTCGGTAAAAAATTAAACAAGAAAAAATAATTCTTTATATTATGTCCAATCGCCACTTAGCCCGCAGTATTGCGATGCAAGTTTTGTTTGAATGGGATTTCCGTGGAAAAGAACAAAAATCACTCGGTCATATAGTAGAACACGATTTGACCGAATTTGGCGCAGGATTAAACGAAAAAGATTTTACTCTTTCTTTGGTAAACGGAGTTATCGACAATCTGGAACAAATAGATGCTTTGATTTCTCAATATGCTCCTTCCTGGCCGATAGAGCAAATCACCAATATCGACAGAAATGTCTTGCGTTTGGGTATTTATGAATTAAAATTTGCCGAAGAAGTTCCTCCAAAAGTAGCTATAAACGAAGCTATTGAATTGGCCAAAAGTTATGGCGGTCCTTCTTCTGGAAAATTCGTCAACGGAGTATTGGGCTCTATTTACAAAGATATTCCCGAAGATGAAAAAATAGCCTTGGAAGAAAAAACTAAAAAGAAGGCGGATCCCCTCACCGAACAAAGTTCTGGCGATAAAGCTAAAGACGAAACTCTTGATGAAGAAACTCCAAATATTGAAAAATAATTTTACCCTTTATGCCGATCAAGAAAAATATTATTAAAATCAAAAAGCAAAATTTACGAGAACTTCCTGAAATAGCGGAGCGTAATTTTGAAATTTTAGAAGAAAAAATCGGTATTAAATTCAAAAATTTTGAATATCTAGTTCAAGCGTTTGTCCATCGTTCTTATCTCAACGAACATCATGATTTTCCTCTTTCTCACAATGAACGACTGGAGTTTTTGGGTGATGCGGTGGTTGAACTCATTGTAACCGAACATCTTTTCAATGAATACGGTAACCCCGAGGGCGAGCTAACCAATTGGCGCGCAGCTTTGGTAAACGCCAAAATCCTCTCCTCTATCGCCTATGAGATAGGCACTGAACCATTTCTCTTTTTGAGTCACGGCGAATCCAAAGACGCCGGCACCAAAGCTCGCGATTATATCATGGCCAATTTGTTTGAAGCGCTGGTCGGGGCGATTTATCTAGATCAAGGATATGAAGCTACTACTAAATTTTTACAAACCTGGGTATTGCCAAAATTACCCTATATTTTAGAAAATGGCTTATATTTGGACCCTAAAAGCAGGTTCCAAGAAAGCGCTCAGGAGCTGGTTGGAGTAACGCCGACTTACAAAGTTATCAGTGAAGAAGGTCCGGATCATGCCAAAAATTTCAAAGTCGGAGTTTATCTGGACAAAGAATTGGTGGCCGAAGGAAACGGCACCAGCAAACAAGAGGCTCAAACAGAAGCTGCAGAAATAGCACTCAAAACCAAAGGATGGAAAGGCCCGAAGATAGATATTATTAAGAGAAAATCTGGTGATCCTATTTAACCGAGCTTAGCCCCTCACCAATGAATTTTATAAAAAATAAAATTTATTGGTGAGGGGTCGCTAGCTCAGCTGGTAGAGCAGGTCCCTCTTAAGGACAAGGTCCGGAGTTCGAATCTCCGGCGACCCACTAAAAAATAACTTCTCATTTATGAGGAGTTATTTTTTATTATGTTGAGCCGGAGATTCGAACAAAGGGGTGGTGGGGAAAGTATTTCCCCACATTACCGAGGAGGAGCTGTTGAGGAACCCGAAGGTTCCTCAAGGAGGAGGCCAAAGGCCGACGACGTTCGATTCCTCCGGCGACCCACTATCCCACCCCTGTACACAGGGGCGGGATTTATTTAATCAAAAACCGCTCCTATTTATTAGGAACGGTTTTTATTATTTTTTTATTCCACAGGAACATCTACCGGCGTTTCAACTGGATCTACAGGATCTTCAACCGGCGGTTCTTCCGGAGCTGGTGCCGGTTCTTCTACCGGCGGTGTCTCTATCACAGGTTCTGTCGGAGTTTCCACCGGAGGCGTTTCTTCTACCGGAGGTGTTGATGTCCCTGACGGCATAGCCGGAGTAGATTCACCACTACTTCCGCTTTGCGGGATATTTATCAACGGATTAAAGTCCAAATAAAAATCTTTTAATAGTTGTATACTACCGTCAGAACTGTGTATTTTCGTATCATCCTCCACCACATAGGCTTGCCAATTGAATAACACGTTATCTATTGCCTGCTCAACAAGCGAGATTTCAAATCCGCGAGTCGTCACATTTTGTAATTTCCATCGTCCGTCAAAACCAAGAGGGGTAACACCCATCATCGGCGGTACGGCATATTCACCGTCAAAATCCACTTGTACCAAACTGTCGCCCGCTTTTATTTGCGCCATACCAAAAATATTTTTCTCAATATATTCCGGAATTTCTTCCACAATTTCTTCAATAACTGTTTCCGCCGAATCATCTTGCCATACGCGATAATAATCAATATCAATCTGTTGCGCCCCGCCTCCGGCTACGGTGTTATTCATAATCATAGAAGTCAATCCGACAGTCGGAATATTGGTCGTTGCTTGACCGCAATAAAACCAATCCACTCCGTCAGTTGCATCGTTATCAATATAAAAATTTATCTCTCCCGTCCCGTCACCATTACTGGAAACTACTTCTATTTTTGCCACCCCAAATACAGCAGTGTTGATAGCTTGTCCCGCACAATCAACAACAGTGGAAGCTCCGGCGCGACGCGAAACACCCTGCCACTCTCCGTTGGTGGTGTTATTGGTAAAATAAACACCGTTTAGAGGGTCTGCAGTTTGAGCTTGAGACAGATTACTCAAACCAATTCTAAATCGGATATTGGCAGTAACAGCGGACGGAGAAGCTTTGAAAGTTATGACAGGTAAATTGGCGGTATTAAAGACAAGATTGGCGGTTCCGGCAGTTGTAATCCCATGATATGCCAAACAAGAGTTGGCGCCATTTGCCGCTTGCTGTCTGCCGATACCGTTTACTCCGTTTGCCACTGAACTCCAAGTACAAGCCTTATTTTCATCAACTGTGAATTGTTGAAAATCACCCCAAGCATACAAAGTATCTGCAGTCACATTTCCTCTACCGCGCATAAATTCTTCGCCAAAATAAGAATTTTTTGCAATCAAAGCTCCTGTTTCCAAACTCATCCCAAAATTTTGCGATAAATATTTACCTTCCAGTAATATATATCCCGTGGAACTGTTGGTTATCAAAAGCACTCCTTCGTTGTTTGAGGATAAGGTAAGTAAATGAGACGGTGTTGATGTGCCTATACCAACTGTTCCTCCGTTTAAAATAGTAAACAAATTATCTCCTCCGCCATTAATGGCATTATATATTGCTAATCCAGCATCAACAGGAGAATTAACTGCTGTTACTTCCAGACTATAATCACCTGTTTCACCAGCCCCCCAGCTAGTTACAACGATATTATAAGTAGAGCTGGCATCATAAATAAACTCTAAATAAGAGTTTGTTCCTGTGCCTCCGTCATCATCAAAATAAGTTACTGATCCGGTGTCGGATGTTATTTGCAAATAAGTATCAAAATTTCCCGAGGTTATAGAAACCGTCATATTTGAACCATTTGGAATCCCTGGAAATAAAGTAGCAATATTATAAGTGTCCATATATCTACCGGTCCTATTGGGATTGTCCGGATCAGTAATTGCCAAAGCTCCGTTTATATTTGTTGAGGTCGGACCATAACTACCCGTAGATTCAATAGCTCCTATAGAATTTTGATTATTAATATTTATAGTTTTTGCCCATAAACGTAACCAGTTATGATCAAAATTACCCAAATTATAAGAACCGTTGGCCGGTATGATATTTCTGGCTGTCGTGGTTCCGCTGATTGTTAATAAGCTTGTTGGTGATTTGGTACCAATACCTACATATCCATTTTCAGCAGAATAAATTGACGGTTGCGAAGAGCTGGTCTGTACATAAAACAAAGGATAAGTGGAAGTTCCTTTTATACCAAGCATGGCTTCCGGGTTTTCATTATTAATGCCGATAGTTCCGGTTGATCCAAGTGTCAAAATATTGGTAAATAAACCGGCGTCATTTACAAAATAAAATATAAATTTATCATCTTGATTATCGTCTCTTTTGGAAAGTTGCCAATATTTATTATTTTGAGTTACAAAATTTAAATTAGTCGCTCCGGCTATAGTTTTTTGTAAAATTGTCATCGCTGGGCCAGAATTATCAGTTACAACGTGCAACGGCGCCCCTGGTGTAGTAGTGCCAATACCCAGTCGACCATTACTATTATCCCAAAATAAATTTGAAGTGGCACTAAAAACACCATTACCATCGTTAAACTGAATCGCGCCAGCAATACCTTGGGCCAAACCAAGAGACGAAGTACTAACCCATTGACCGCGGCCAATACTATCAGATGACCATAATTGCCCAGCTGTCCCAGCACTATCTATAAAAAACTGACCATAATCAACTCCATTCATGCGATAAGTATCATTAGTGTCAAAACCGTTCCCTGCATACATATTGCCAGTGGTAGACACCCCGCCAGTTATAGACAAACCATTTGATAGTTCAAATTGTGTCGCGGAATTATTCCAACGCAAATAATTGTTTGTATTATTATTAAAATATAAATTATTGTTTCCGACAGTGGAAAATTGAACATAATCTCCAAATAAAACCGGACCAGTTAATGTAGACGTGCCTGTAACATTATTTTTTCCGGTTATCAACACATCTCCTCCAAGCTTGGTATTGCCCAATACTTCAAATTTTACATTACTGCTGGTTGCGCTATTTCCTATCACTACCGCATAATTTCCAGCTAAATCCGGATAAGCTACATTTTCCGTGGTAGTTGTCCAAACACTATCTCCTCCACCTCCGGTCGGCCAAGTATTACGTGTAACTCCGCCCAAAGTTATAGAATCAGCAACCAAAATATCGGTTGTGCTAACCGTACCTAAAACATTTATATTATTCACAGTTAAATCGGAAATCGTAGTGGTGGCCAAAGTAGAATTCCCTAAAACATTCAAAGTCCCATCAACATACAGAGACGAACTGGCATAAATAATATCTTTGAACCAAACCGGCAAAGTCGTAGAAGTAGTCAAAACATTTCCACCATTGTGTGAAGTTAATAACCAATTGGCAGTCGCACCGCCAGCGCTAGCGAGCAAATTTCCGTTCCAATATAAATCTCCGCCAATGTTATAAATAGAATTGGTAGTAGTGGCTGAAGCCGTATCTCCGATATAGATTCCTCCATCAACATGTAATTTATTCAACGGGTCATACAATGCTTGACCTATACCGACATATCCCGTCCCGGCTTGTATTGTCAAAACATCATCGCCTTCAGCTCCGACAGAATCATCCCACAAGCGAAAATCCAAAGAGCTGGTAGGCATATACCAAGACCAACCATTGTCGTAACTTCCGCTATTTACGCGGCGAACATAATGCCCGGCTTCTCCATTACCGTTGGCTACTATGGTAATATAATTGCGCGATGAAGAAGCGGTTGAACTTAAATCACTACCCCAAACTTCCAAAAGATCATAAGGTGTGGAAGTGCCTATACCAAAGGAACCTTCGTAAGTAGAAAAAGATAAATTTTGTAAATCTCCATGACCGTTACTAATAAAATATTCCACTGTTCCGGAAACTCCGTCCGCCGTATACCTAACCGGGAAAATATCAGTGTCTGTTTTAAATTGATTGGAAGTTAAAACTATATGATCATTGATTGTGTTTGCCGAACTGAGATAAACATCGTTTTCACTAATACCAGGCCCAGCCCAAGCAAAAGAGGAATTGGTTATTTGTACTCCGGATAAAACCGTGGAACTGTTAACATAAGCCGGCATCAATTCAACCGAACCAGGAGAGACGGTCAAAGCCGTAACAAAAGCCGCATCAACATAAGTATTGAAACGAGCATTTTCATGATTAAACATTTTTATTTTATTGCTTGGAAAAGAAGCGTAGATAGGAAAAGTGACAATCGCATCTTTTATTGTCGCTATACTACGAAAACTTTTATTATCTGTATAGAGCACAGACAATTCATCGTCACTATCATAAGTATTTACAAAAATTTCCGGATTATAAACATAGGCATTAGCAATGGTAGAGCTGGTAATATAAAAAATCGTATTTATCTTTGTTCCCGCTGTGCTGGTGGTCTGAGTGAAATTATATTTATTGGCGGTAAAACTTTCCAAGGTTCCGTTTTCTTGATAAATCACAGCTTGGATATTTTTACTATCATCTGTATATTCCGCTCCGACTTCCACGTTTTTCAAAACCGACTTACCGGCACTTTTTATCTCCACTGCATAATCATCATAATTTTTGAGATTAACCATTGACAACACACTACCATAGGTCATGGCAAAAGTAACTTTACCGACAACAAAGGTATTGCAACCGGCACCTTTGACTACTACAAAATCTTTCATATCTAAATCTTCGGTAAATGTCCCGGCAGAAACAGAAACCGTGTAAGGATTAGTGGAAGATGATAATAGAGCGGCGGCATCTATAGCATTTTGAATAGTTTTTTTAGCTCTGGCTGGACTTTTTCCATCAAAACCATCTTTACCGCTTACTGCATTAACATAAATAATATTACCCTCGATAAGCGCGTCGTTAATCACGATTTCCGACCAAATATTATGATTATTATTTATATTGCGAAGCTCCATGATACCGTTATTATCACGAAAACCATATCCTGCCGCCCCAGTCGTAGTACCAAAATTAATATATCTATTTTCTCCTTCTATAAATATATTTCCATTTACCGATAAAGGAGCCAAAGGAGTTGAAGTGGCAATACCCACATAGCCGTTCGTACCATTGATAATTAGGCTTCTTTGCTCATCTGTCGGGTCAATATCAAAAATAATATCTCCACCTGACGCCATAGTAGAGAAAAATAAATCACTAACTGAATAAAGAGCCATCACCCCGGAAATTCCCGGTAAACCATCATTCCAATTGGAAGAAAGAGCTGTCAAACCACCGAGTTTGCCTAAATCATTATACAAGCTGAACTCCGCCGTGGAAGAAACTCCGGAATTATTGTTGTGAATAGCCAAATTAAATTCGTTATTTGTATCACCATATACATAAAATGCTTTTCCATTCTCCGTAGTGGTATTTATAGCAATCAAACCGTTTTCATCTATAACTATTCTTTCTATTCCGGCTGTTTGAAAATGAATTCTGTTTTCATTTGGCGAAGCTTCGGTTTCTACTTTGGTGTCTCTATCCGAATCTTGGATATAAGTACTGGTGTTTCCTCCGATAACCGGTGAACCGTTCCAATAAAGTTGTCCACCGAGATTATAAAGTGTATAAGCAGTCACCGCAGGAGAAGTACTACAAATGGATAATCCGCCAATCAAAGTTAAAGCATTTTTCGGAGTAGTTGTTCCAATACCTATAAAACCGCTACTGGAAACAAAAATATTACTGGTCGGTGCCCAAGAATCTCCATCCCAATACGCAATCTGACCTTGAGTAATGCCGGGATCAACCGGAGTTAACGGGGTTCCATTCATTAAATAACTACCAGTTATATTAATATCTCCGTCTACTGTCAATTGTGAATCCGGAGTGGAAGTGCCAATACCAACATTATCGCTACTACCTTGAACAAATAAAGTGTAATCATTGTCCGGAGTTTTAACTTGAAAATCATAATTTCCGCTACTAGTGTTGAAAACAGCACCGCCTCGAAGAAATAACTGTGAATTAAACCCATCTAAAGTCATCATTTTATCATCAATCAAACTTTTTGCATCACCGGAATCATTGTTATAAAAACCGAAAAGCAAATTGGAATTTTCACCGGTTTTACCAACTAACCAACCTCGCATACTGGAGGTGGAACCAAAACCATCCGTATCTGAATACAAATATAAACCGGCGATTGCGTTTCTGTCTCCACTTATAGCCGACAATTTCGCTTCGCTACTGGTAGCTTGTACCCCAAGCATCGTTCTTTCTCCGGGATTATCATTAACAAAAATTAATCCATTATTTCTGTAATAATCGGCCTGATAAGATAATTTTGGCAAAATAGCCATACCCGTATCAATTTTGATAATATCTTGGTTGATATTTGAATGTCTACCAAATAAAACGACGCCCTCTTCTTCGGCTAAAGCATAAAAATAAACATTGGTCGGATCATTAATATTGATATCTGAGCTGGAAAAAGCTCCATCACTGGAAGAAATGTTTATTGCCGAACTGTCTTTTTGATCGATATTCAAGGTGGCTGCTTTTTGTAAATAACTGGCGGTAACCTTGGTATGAGAATTATTATTAGTTATTATATTATAGTCCAAACCCCACATATTGGAGTAACGAATCTCCGCGTAAGAATTATCATCTTCGATAAAAAGACCTGTTCCCAAACCATTGTTTGATCCAAATTCACTACCAGCCATATAAAAAGAGGAGGAACCAGTGGTACTTTTTAAATGAACAAACCTATTTTCTACATCTTCCATATAAACATTTTCTACTTGAGCTGAAGCGCCATTATCCAAATTTACACCTATATTACCAATACGATAAAAATCTGTTTTAAAGATATTTAACAAATTGGCTACCTGCATATCTATACCGATTTCAGTTTCGATAAATATCAATTCGGAAAAATCCATCCAGACACTACCCGTACTATTAATTTTGATAGCATCACATCCTACAGTATTTTGAAAACCGGCTGTTTGCGAACCGTCAATAGTTAACAAACGAATAGAAAAATCATTTTCTTCTGGAAAATCTATTTCAAAAACCGGACCAGGAGAGGTTACCATGTCTGATGTCGGACGAATTATAACCGCTTCTCTACTCATACCGCGGATACTTTTGATATGTGTACTGGTAACTAACAAGGTTGAAGATACTTCATAAACCCCGGGGTAAATATTTATTATTGTGTCATAATCTACGCTATTAGCGAAAGCCACAGCATCCTCCAAATTATCAAAATCTCCGCCACTTTTTGCAACATTGACAATGTGATTAATTTTGGTAGAAAAATTATTCCATTGTCCGCTTGCGTTTTTCCATTGCATCACTCCACTATTGTCACGAATACCATAACCGTCAGTCCCAGTGGCTGAACCGAAATTAACATATCTATTTAAACCAGTGATAGAGAGATTACCATAAACATCTAAAGCGGAAAGAGGCGAAGATGTTCCAATACCGACTTTACCGCCAAAATAGTTTACCGAAGTAGAACCGTCAGAATAGATATTGAAATTGGAAGTATCGGCAAAATCTTGCTGTTCAATATAAAGACCATAAAGATTATTTATCGTTCCCGAAGCAGAGCCCGTAGGATTATATATTTTCATACCGTGGGCTGTCCCGATATTGCCGTTTTCAACACTAAAGTTTGATTGGAAAGCTGAGGCATAACCTATAGTGCCTCCTCCCATACCATTTTCTATATTACCGCTTACACCGACGGCACTACCTATAATCCCGTTGTAAGAAACATCATCAATTCCATTACTTACCGCCCCTTGAATACCTACCGCTAAACCAATACTACCGGTTGGTGTTTCCAAATCCACCCCAAATAATTGTCCGAACAATATCCCCACATTACCGGAACCATAATGTTGAACTTGATTTAAAACACCGGCCAAAACATCAAAATTTTTATCATTGTTTGCATTGGTAGTGACATTAAACAAAGTATTGATAGTTGTAGAAGCATCTTCATCCGGGTTTAACTCTATGCCTAAAATATTCCCCACTTCAAAACCATCTCCGGTATTATTTAAGTGGTTATAATTTTTATAAGAAGCAAAATTAAAATTTAAATCACTTGGAATATCTGCCGGCAAACCATTACCAACCATAAGTCGCGAAATAGTTGAAGTGGCTAAAGTAGAAGTACCGGTTACACTCAAATTATTATTAATTATCAAAGCCCCGGACATAGTATCACCTGTAATATCCACCCAATTATCCGTACTGGAAGACATAAAGCTGGAACTGGTAAAACCACTGCCTACTAAGCTGGCGCCATTAAACCAAATAAATTCATTGTTTGTAAAAGAATTGGCGTTAGTACCGCCGTTGGCAATTGGTAAAATTCCCGCAATATCGGAAGTTAAATTTACAGTTGAAGTTGACCAAACACCGTTGTTGATTTTTACAAAACCAGTCCAATCACTAGTGTTTTGTCCCGTCCCGCCATAATTGGTTGCAATAATATCACCCTGCCAAGTACCAGCGGAAATAGTGCCAAAAGATGACGCGCCGGTTAAAATCAAATTGGCGATTGTTGCTGTTGCCATTGTTGCATTACCAACAACAGAGAGGTTTCCTGTAATACTGGATGTGGCAGTGCTTGAACCCATTGAAAAATTCGCCCCGGAAAAACCACCTGATAAAATATCTAAATTTAAATTGTCATCCAACGCCAAAAGCGTATTAGCCACAGCAGTTGATGAAGCGTGAAAACCATCTACTCTATCGGAATTGAAAGCATAAGGATGAGTCGCCAAAATCACTCGCGGAGATGCTTCGTCATCTGTATCAATCTTTACCGCCAAATAATACGTGCCCGTGCTAAAATCCAAATAACTCGGAAAAGAAACACATGATCCTAAATTAACAGTAAAATATCCTTGAGCATCAGGTTGAACTTTGGGACAACTCCCTGAACTACCATCGCGAGTTTCAGTCCAAAGAAGAGGTCCGGCTGAACTTGGTGTGTCTGTCGGTGCACCGCTAATCAAATGATTATAAATAGAAAATTGGATAGTGGTGGAGTTGGTAATTGGTGTGCCGGTATTATCACGCAATCGCCCTTGATAATTTATTACATTTGGAACAGCAAAAACCTCGCTACCAATAAAAGAAAAAATTGTTATGAATGCAACAAAAAACAAAGCCAACTGATGTTTATTTTTCAGAAAGCTAACCTGGAGTTTGGATTTTATTCCCCTCCGAATATGCATAATATTTTTACTATATTATTATACCATATATACAATTTTCAAAAAACCTCTTAAACTAACGAAAAATAAATCAACTGTGGATAAGTTGGGGATAAACAAAAAACCCGCTTTTTCGCGAGTTTTCAAATTCATATTTTAGTATTTTATATAATCTTTAAATTTTGTAATCTTTCAATCTTTAAATTTTATATGTTAGCAAGCGCTGTTATCGTAATCACCCCATCATAACTTCCCGATTTTTGATCAAGGGGCGCACTGGCGCGATAATCAATAACTGTTACCGTTGTTCCCCAATTACAGGTGAGACATTGCATAAATTGAGAATTTATCGCAGGAAATCCGCCATATTTAGCGTTTAAAATAGTGTCATCACTCCCCCACCAAGCACTATTAAAATTGGAAGTTGTGCCTGTTTGCTTCACACGAAAAGATAGATTATTTCCCGGTGTAGTAGTGGCATTACCACTCCCACTTGGGTTCCAAGAAGTATAATCAGGAAAATCGTTTACTTGGTTGGTTATCATATCCAAAGTTGAAGTCGGGTCTTCTCTTTTTACTGATAAATTATAACCACTAAATGAACCGGGCATAGTAACATAAACAGACGAACTGACAAAAGTTGGAATATCCGGTAAAATCTCACCAAAATTTACCGTCGGATCAATAGTTATGGTCATCACAGGAAATTCCATCACTAAACCGTGATCGTAAATATAATTGGAACTTGTAGATCTTCCAACAGCCGGATCCCCTACTCCACCCTTTATCTGAAATTGTGTAGAGGTTACATCATGATAAACAGTGCCATAAGTTTGCCTGTCTATTTCGCTAGCAGCCAAAACAACCTGGGTAAAAAACAGGGTACAAAATATAATTATGGCTAGTTTGAGAGAAAAATAAGGCATAAAACTAAAGCTCTAATCTCTAATTTCTAATCTCTAAACAAGTTCAAAAATCAAATTTCAAAATTGGATATTTGATATTTGTCCGTCCGTAGTCCAAAGGACGAAGGCGGATTAAATATTGTTTAGGATTTAGAGCTTAGGATTTAGGGTTTGATATTTTATTTATTATACTTGATTTTCACTTTTTTCACAAAAATGCCACTTATCCACACTTATATCACCATTTCCCCTATTATCAAAAAAATCAAAAAATAGTATAATACACGTTGGAATAACTTTAACAACAAGTTATTTCTAAAATAAAAAATAATTTTATTTATTAATTTAATTTATTTTATGAGGAGGAAACTTCTTTCTTTCATCGTCCTTATGGCGATGTTTACCGCTTATAGCGGATATCTAAATCTCGGCATAGCTCAAGCTGCCGAAGACAGTGATCAACAAACTATAGTTTTGTATGTCACTTCAACTATCACTTTAACCTTGGCAACTTCTACGATAAATCTTGGTACCTTGACTCCGGGAACTCCTATTACCGGAAACACTTCTTTGACAGTTACTACCAATGATTACAATGGTTTCAATTTACAAGTAAAAAGAGATGACGGCACTTCCACTTTGGATTTGGACGCTTCTCCGACAGTAGATTTTCCAGATGCTACAGCTTGGAACTATTCTTCACCGAATTCTTCCGCTACTCCGGGAGCCAATCTTTCTTTCCGTTTGATGGAAACCGGAACTGATGCAGCTTTGGTTTCTACAACTCTTTGGGGTGCTGATGCCGGAACTAAACTTTGGGCCGGCTTTCCAAGTAGTAATCAACGAGTCACCGGTATTGATAGTTACGTAGGCGCTGCTCAAAATGTAGCTTACGAATTACGCGCTGACGCTCCAGCTACTCAACAATCTGGACAATACACTGGTACCGTCACTTTCACCGCAATCACCAACCCATAAAAATTAAAAATTAAAATTAAGTTTATGAAAAGCACATACGGTAAATTATTTTTGGTTATATTGGTAACCGTAACATGTGCGCTTTTCAAAATAGAAGCTGCGTCCGCGCAGCTTTCTATTTCTATCTACCCGCTTTCCTTCAAAGCACAAGTGAATCCGGGAGATACATGGAGGGGTAGCGTCACTGTTATCAACCCGAACGATTTTGCCATTTCCGTTCGCCCGGAAAAAGAAAATCTTGTCGGCGGTTCAGAAGGAGAAATTATTTTAACCGGAGAAACTGATCAAAATTATGGCTTAGCTTCTTGGGTAAAATATGATTCAAACAAAGAAATAATCTTGGCGGCTGGAGAAAGAAGAAAAGTGGATTTTTCTTTGATTGTTCCCGCTAACGCTCAACCCGGCGGTCATTATGGAGCTGTTTTATTTCGCGGAACGGAAATAAATAAAAAATCTTCCGGTGAAAGCGGGCTTGGTGTAGCCGGACGCGTAGGATCAGTAATGCTTTTTGAAGTCAGCGGAGATGTTCAGAAAACCGGTGAAATAAGCTCCCTTGAAACCAAGAAATTTATAGCTCACGGACCTATCGATTTGACTTTTAAAGTCAAAAATACCGGTAACACCTTCTTCTTACCAGAAGGTAAAGTGGAATTCAAACATTTTTTCAAAACTTTTGAAACCACTTGGGAGCCACGCGTAGTATTCCCTGGATACGATAGAACATTCAAGACAAATCTTGATAAAAAATATCTTTTTGGCCCTGTCAAAGCCACTATTTTGGCAAAAATGAGCGATGGAGCGGAGTTAACTCCGATTTCCGTAACTATTTGGGCTTGGCCTTGGAAAGAAACTTTGGTTCTACTTTGTATTATCGTAACACTTTGGTTATTGAAACTTTGGTTGCTTAAAAACTTCAAAATTGTTAAAATAGAGAAAACGGAAAATAAAGACGAAAATAAAAAAGGAGATGCCTAAACGATTGTCAAAATCAATCTTTGTGACGCAAGCCTCGAAATATTTCCTTTTGGGGCTTGTGTTTTTATTATTGGCTTTACCAACTTTGGTTTTAGCCGCCGTAGCCACACAAAATGTCACTATCACCATCAATAACAGTTCTTATCATTGTGCTAATGGTACTCAAGATTATGACGAAACCGGTATTGACTGCGGAGGGTCTCTTTGCGGAACTTGCGGTTCGCATTGTACAAATGGAATAAAAGATTTTGATGAAGTCGGAGTTGATTGTGGAGGTTCTTTGTGTCCGACTTGTAGTGGTGGGGGCGGAGGTGGTGGAGGAGGCGGTGGCGGTTCTCTGCCGATTCTCCTTTCTACTATCAATTTTTCCGGAATTGCTTATTCAAACGCCAAAATATTTATTTTACGCGATGGAATTTTGATTAATACTTTTTTTACCTCATCATCCGGAGCTTTTCAATATTCTTTAAATTCTATTACCGCCGGAAATTATCGCTACACTTTTTATGCGCAAGACGCTCGCGGCGGATATTCTACACATTTGGTTTTTCCTCTAACTGTTGTTGCGGGAAACTCTTACCAAGTAAACAATATCTTGATTCCGCCAACACTGTATTTCAATTCTCAAGAAATAAAACGCGGAGAAAAAATGGAATTTTACGGTCAAAGTGCGCCGAATTCAATTTTGTTTTTTGAACTGAAAAATTCAACTTCCGGAAGTACTTCCACCTTTCAAACTATAGCCGATCCTTCAGGAAAATTTTCTTATCTTCTTGAAACTTCCGGAATGATAGAGGGTAGTTATGAAATAAAAATTAAAATAAAAATTGCAACAACTGAAAGCGCTTACAGTAATTCTTTTCCTTTTTCAATAGGTGCTAAAACCGTAGAAAAACCGATTTCAACGACAAAATGTCCGGCTAAAGGAGATCTCAACGGCGATTGCCGTGTAAATTTGGTTGATTTCTCTATCGCGGCTTACTGGTATAAACGCACCGTCGCGTCGAGTTTTATAAATACGGAAAATTCTCAACTTAATGGCGACGATATTATCAATTTGATAGATTTCAGTATTTTGGCTTATTATTGGACGGGCTGATGAAGTTAGAAGTTTATAAAGTTTATAAAGTTATAAAGTTGATATGAAAAAAGTGCTAGGGATAATTTTAATTTTATTCTGCTGTCTGTGTTTTGCCAGGCCTGCTCGTGCTGCGGAATTTTTTGCGACAGCTTCGAACTATGCTCCTGAAATAAACGATTACGTGCAAATTGACATATTTATCGATACGCAAGGAGAAGAAATAAACGCTTTGGAAACCGCCGTTGTTTTCCCTGAAAATCTATTGGAGTTGGCGGATTTTTCTTATGGTGATTCGGTTATCAATTATTGGGTGGAAAAACCTCATCAAACCGACGAACATAATAAAATATTTTTTTCTGGCATTACTCCCGGCGGTTTTAATGAAAATTCAGCTTATTTAATTTCTTTGATTTTTAAAACAAAAAATACCGGCCGAAGCGAAATAACTTTTTCTCAAAATAAGACTTTGAAAAATAACGGGTTCGGCACGGAGGTGGAAAGTGTCGGCAAAAAACTGACTTTTAACATTCAAACCGGTCTCAAAGGTGAAGATGTGGAGAATATTTATAAGAATTTGGATAAAATTCCACCTGAAGATTTTGAAATTTTTATTTATGAGGATAACAATATAGTTCCGGACAAAAAAGCTTTGATCTTTGACGCCACAGATAAAGGTTCCGGCATATCTCATTATGAAGTGTTGGAAGAAAAAATAGGACGATTGTTCGGCTGGGAATTTAAAATCGGCCGTTGGACACCGGCAACAAGTCCTCATGTTTTACAAGATCAAAAAATGCGCAGCAATATTTATGTCAAAGCCGTAGATAGAGCCGGAAACGAACGCATTGTTTCTTTAATGTCAGTTCAAACCCCAAAATGGTATACGAATTTGAATTTTTGGGTTATAATAATAACGATAATAATACTTCTTATTTTATCCAGGAGGGCTTATGCAAAATTTTCGGGGAAAAATAAAAATTAAACTGACGATTTTTATCATCTCAGTTTTTACTTCTTTTCTTTTTACTTCTGTTTCCGAAGCGGCTTCTTTGTATTTCTCGCCAAGCTCGGCTACCTATCGTCTCGGTGAAACTTTTCAAGTTTCTATGTATGTCAACAGCACCGATCAAGCTATGAATGCCGCGCAAGCAACCATAATTTTTCCAACTGATAAACTTTCAGTTATTTCCGTTTCCACCAAATATTCTATTTTTTCTCTGATGGTGGAAAATCCGACATTTTCCAATACGGGGGGAAGCGCCGGTTTTTCCGGAATAGTTCTTAATCCAGGTTATACTGGAAAAAATGGACGACTGGTGACCGTAAATTTTGCCGCCAAAGCGCTCGGTAAAGCAACCGTCACTATCAGCGGAGCTCAAGTTTTGGCCAATGACGGAGTAGGTACAAATATTTTAACCGGTAAAGGAAGTGCCACAATCACTATCATTGAAAAAGCGAAGACTGAACCTAAACCGGAAATCAAACCTGAAGTCAAACCTATTGTTTCCGAAATCGTTACCACCACACCTACCACTACCGTAATTTATGTTACTACTACGCAATATATTATCACTACCACTGCTTGCGCTTTTGATAAATTACCGGTCATTTATTTCAAAATCGGAGGACTTACCACCGGACCGAGTTTCTTATTAATCTTACTTCTCATACTTTCAGCTTTGATTACTATTTATAGTTTTTATAAAGGGTTCAAGTATCCGGAAAAAAAGAAAAGAATTTTTGGAAAAAGAAGCTAAATAAAAATACCCCGTCCTAAACATAGGACGGGGTTTGTTTTTTAATCTTTGCGCCGTTCTTCTTTTTTTCTTTCAACGGCGTAATTTTTTTACTCTTTAACCATTGGTTGTAATGTGCCGGACAATAACCACGAGACGTTGCCGGACGATCACACCCTTCGGCTTGGCAGATTTTTCCTTTGTTGGTTTGTTTTTCAACAATAGGATGCTTTCTTTTGATCTTACGAAACGGACGATCCATTTCAAAGTCTTCATAATGCGCTTTACAATAACCTTCGCTAACTCCGTTCAACTTACAACCGGAAACAAGACATTTTTTAAAATTAGAAAATAATTTCTTGATTTCTTCCGGCGGTTTCAAATATCCAAAATAAATCAACTGATAACAATTACGGCACACCCCTTTGGTTTTTGCCGGTTTTTTACCGCATGCAGCACAAACACCTTGCTCTTTTAGATTGTCCATTTTTTTCTCCTTTAAAAGAACTTTTTATTAAAAAAATACAAACTAATTTTTATTAATCAGTAACTATCAGCAATAAGCTAGTTAGTGCCCCCAGAGACCCGCCCGCCTCGGCTATGCCGAAGGCATGTCGGGCGGGGAATACTCACATCGTCGTCCGCTGGCTGGCAGACTTCCTCTTTGGAAAACCTTCGGGTTTTCCAACACCTTTCCTCTTCAAGAGAAAACTACCGTTTTCTCCCTTTCCCAGTTCGATTCTCTTCAGAATACAAATCACTAAAAAACTATTTTAAATTATTTTTAAAAATACAATTTATCAAAGTGCCCCCAGAGAGAATCGAACTCCCATCCTCAGGTTCGAAGCCTGATATTTTATCCATTAAACTATAGGGGCAATATTTCCAAAATTGTAGCATGTTTTGCGAAAAAAATCAACCCTCAAGGCCTTGAAATAAAAAAATAAATGTGTTATGTTAATTTTATCATTAACCGTTCCTTAAGGAGGACAGTCATGATGTCTTTTGGACAAATCGGTCTTAGTCGCGGCGTATTATTGCTTTTTGCTTCAGAATCTTTAGTTCAAAAGAAGGATGCCTATGTGGATGTCTGTCAAAACGGAAAAACCGTTGGCAAGATTCTCGCCAAAGTCACACCATTGTACGATCGCACGAACGAACATTTCATCAAGTTCGAAGGTGTGTCCGCATTCCGCGATTGCGGTGCTTACTGGGAGCTTCATCTTGAAAACGACATCATCGTCCGTGCTACTGGTGAAAAAGCCAGTACGTCCGGCGAGCCTGCTATGTTGTTGGTATTTATCGAGAGTGGACAAATGCTCTGCAAAGTCACAGCTAAAGTTACAGCAGAGCGTGGTCCTACCGGTGAATATTTTCCGATTGCCAATCTCGCAGTCGAACAGGTCCATCAGGAAAAATAATTTCGTTCCTTTCAAACAGTCGCATCCGCGACTGTTTTTTTATTTTGTAAAATAATTTTAATCTAAAATCTTAAATCAAAAATCTAAAATCGCTTCGCTTTAACGAAGAGTACCCTGTGCATAACTCTCTTGCAACTATTTCATTATTTTGCAAAAGCATTTATAATAAAGATAGGTCGAGTTTTTTATAACATGCTTGTCTATAAAAAATTACAAAACATTTTTTCTTGCGATCGCAAGATGAAAAAATATTTCATACATAATCTCAAAAAAGAAAGGGGGTGCGCACAATATGAAAAAGAAAGCTACAAAAAAAATCGTGAAAAAAGCTAAAAAAGTAGTTAAGAAAGTAAAAAAAGTTGCTAAAAAGAAAGTTGCTAAAAAAGGCAAAAAGAAATAGTCTTTTCCTCACACTAAAAACACTTCGCTTTAATGCGAGGTGTTTTTATTTTTTATTCTTTACTAATTTTCAATCCGTGCTACAATAAAAGAGAGGATTTTAATTTATTAAATAAAATTTTATGAATAAAAAAATTTTTATTTGGCTAATTGCCGCGTTTATCGGTGCCGGACTCTTCGCCGGTTATGTATTAGCGACAGAAGAAGATGGTTTTGAGGACGGAGCTTTGGTAAAAATTAAAAATCAAAAAACTATTTATCTCATTGAAGAAGGTTTGAAGAGACCGTTTTTGAACCCTGAGGCTTTCAAGGCTTACGGATATTCTTGGTATGAAGTAGAAACTGTAACCGAAGAAGAAATCGCCGACTTTGAAACAGGCCCTTATATCAAAACACCGACGATTTTGATAAAAGCCAATAAACTTTTCATTCGCAAATGGCCGACTCGTTTCAGTAAAATTTTGGCAACCGCTCAAAAAGATGAAACTTATGAACTGATAGACAACAACGGATCTTGGTATAAAATAAAAGGCGGAGAAAAAATAACCGGTTGGATTTCCGCTCGCTACGCTATAATCTTGGATGAAGAAATGGATGAATTTGTAGCCACCAAAGAAGAGGCAAAAAAAGAAGAATTAAAAACGGAAACAACCAAAACAGAAGAGACAAAAACAGAAATAAAAAATGAAACTCCGACAGCGACAGAAACTGCTCCGACAAAATCTTTGACTTTAACATATCTTGGCAACGGAAAATTCTCTTGGAAAAAAGTAGGAACTTTTTCGCAAGGATATAAATTAGTTTGGTCCAAAACCGCCAATCCAACCTACCCCCTTCGCGATAGCGATAAATATGCTTTTTATTCCGAACCGGAAACATCTGTCGGATACGTTAATGCTTTTGCCGGTGAAGGAAAATATTATGTCAGAGTTTGCGAATACTTGGGAGGTAAATGCGGAATTTACAGTAATCAAGTAACCATAACCTTGCTTGGAGATACAGAAAAAGCAGTGGAAAAAGAAACAGCTCAAGCTGTAACTTCAATAACTTTGATTTCTTTGGGTGACGGAAAACTTTCTTGGAAAGTAAACGGTTATTCCAAAAACGGTTTCAAAGTTGTCTGGTCGCAAAATTCTATGCCTACATATCCGACTCGTGACGGTGATCAGTACCATTATTATTCCGAGCCGACCAAAACTTCAGACATTGTTGACAACTTTAGCGGTGAAGGAAAATATTATGTCAGAGTTTGCGAATACTTGGGAGGAAAATGCGGAATTTATAGCAACCAAATAGAAATAAATTTGTAAAAATCTTTTAAAATAAAAACTGCCGAAACCATTCGGCAGTTTTTATTTTTTATTTTTCATCAAACAGTCTTTTAATTTCTCTCTTACTTATTAAATTTTCCAAAATATCTCGTGCAATTTTTTCAGTTAATTTTATTTTTTTACCATCTACTACTCCTATTTTTTCTAAATCGTTTTTAAAATTATCAACACCACAATCTTCTTCTCCCGTTTTGGCATAATTTTTTAACCAATCCATCGTCATCAAATAAGTGGCATGATAGTGTTCTTGAGAATATTTTAAGCCGTCTATTATTTGTTTTTTACTCTGTTCTATCCTTTCTTCTTCTTGGGCTTTTTCTTTCATCCGAGAAGCTACATAATCGGGGTTATCTATACCGTAAGATTCTAAGGGGTTCATATTGTATAAATATAATTTGGATTATATTGTTAAATTAACACAAAATAAGATTATTTTCAAATTTTCATCTTTCTTCCAGCAAACTTTTTCCTTCCATCAAACCAGGCACTTTCAAACCCATCATTTCTAAGATAGTTGGCGCTACATCGCTAAGATTTCCGTTTTTCATTTTTTTATTTTTATCCAAAATAATTACCGGAACCGAACTCAACGTATGTGCCGTATGTTTTTCGTTTTTTTCCACATCATAAGTAATTTCCGCATTCCCATGATCCGCGGTTATCAAGATTTGATAACCTTTTTTCAAACCTGCTTCTACTACTTTTTTCAATTGTTCATCAACGGTTTCTACAGCTTTGATTATTGCTTCATGATTGGCAGTATGTCCAACCATATCGGCATTAGCAAAATTGATAAAAATAAAATTCGTTTCGCTGGCAATTTCTTCAACCGCTTTTTCCGCAATTTCTTCGGCTTTCATCGCCGGAGCCAAATCATGAGTATTGATATCTTTACGGCTAGGCACCAAAATATGCTTTTCTTTTTCATACGGTTTTTCCACTCCCCCGTTCAAAAAGTAAGTAGCGTGAGCAAACTTTTCAGTTTCCGCAATATGTGCTTGAGTTAAACCGTTTTGACTAATTTCTTTAGCTAGTGTAGTTTCGATATTTAATGGCGGAAAAACCACCAACGAATTATTTTCTTTTTCATATTCCGTCATGGTAACAAAACAAATGTTTTTTTCTTTAGCCACTTCACTGATTTTTTTAGAAAACATTCTGGCTCTATCGGCTCGAAAATTAAAAAATATTATTGCGTCATTTTCAGAAACTTGATAATTTTTTCCATTATCATCCAAAAATACCACAGGTTCTAGATGTTCATCCACTATTCCTTGTTCATATAAATTTTTTATTATTTCTGAAGGTTGGCGTGTCTGAACTCTGGTGCCAATACCGCAAAAAATAGCATCTTCAGCTCGTGCCAGACGATCCCAATTATTATCTCTGTCCATAGCATAAAATCTTCCGGTAGCTGTAGCGATAAAACCGACCCCCACATCATCAATGGTATTTTCCAATTCTTTGAGATAAAACCAGCCCGAAGTAGGCGGAGTGTCTCGTCCATCCATAAACGCGTGAATAGCGATTTTTTCCACACCTTTTTCTTTGGCAATTTTCAAAATAGCTTTCAAGTGATTGCTATGACTATGAATTCCTCCGGGTGAGAGTAAGCCTTTCAAATGTAAAACAGAATTATTTTTTTTCACATGATCTAAAGCTTTGAGCAGTGCTTCATTTTGATTCAAATTACCGTTTTCAATCGCTTTATTTATTCGCACCAAATCGGTATCAATCACTTTTCCCGCTCCGATAGTCATGTGCCCTACTTCACTATTCCCCATTTGTCCTTCAGGCAATCCCACGGCCAAACCGCTGGCTTGAAGCAAAGAATGCGGATAATTTTCCCACAAATAATCAAAAAACTGGGTTTTGGCTTCCGCAATAGCGTTATGTTCTTTTTCTTTTCTATAACCCCAGCCGTCAAGAATTATCAAAATAGCTTTTTTCATAATCGTTTTTATAGATCATCCAAGTCTCTCAAAAAACTTCCCGGTTTAATCTTTGGTGTTTTTTCATAATAAGCGCTTTCCTCGGGCTCATAAGTTATACCACTCAAACTATCATTGAAAACTGTGGGGTTGGCAGATACCAAAGATTTATCATTGAGCAAATCATTATCTATTTCACTCAAAAACATACTTGGCCCGGAAAGTGAATCTCCCCACCCCCCGCCGACCATCGGATAAGTCAAAAATAATTTTTTCTTGGCACGAGTAATGGCAACATAAAATAATCTACGTTCTTCTTCCAAACCCTCGGTCTCGCTAAGCGACCTGTCGCTCGGGAATGCGCCACTGCTCAAATTGATAATAAATACATTTTCCCACTCCAGACCCTTGGCTTGATGTACGGTGGATAAAACTATTTTATCTTTTATCTCTTCTTTTTGATTATCTATATTTTTTACGGTAAAACCTTCTTGCAAGGCCGCTTCTGCCAAAAAATCTTCCAGTTTTTCATATTTCTCCGCAAAAGTGACAAGTTGTTTAATATCTGCTTTTCTGTCTTTATAATCCAAATATTCGTTTTCCAAATAATCTTTATAAGCCGAATCCAAAATTTTCAGAAGCATTTGACTTGGCGTTCGATCGCTCGTCAGCATCTCATCCCAAATTTTTAAGAAATTTTCAAAACCATTTTGCGCTTTTCCACCTAAATTATTTTTTATATTTGGTAATTCCTCTATATTTTGCAGACTGTTTATAAGTTCCAAAATTTTTTCAACCGCCGCCGGACCGATCCCCTCTTCGTGAAGTAAAACTCGATTCCAAGCCGCAACATCGCTCAAATTATTGGCGATACGTAAATAACTCAACACATCTTTGATGTGCGCGCGTTCAAAAAATCTCATTCCTCCTCGATAATCATATGGTATCCCGGCTTTGGTAAGTTCCATTTCCAACATTTGACTATGCGCGCTGGCGCGAAAAAGCACCGCTATTTCATTTGGCGTCACACCTTTTTCGAGTGACTCAATTATCTTTTCCAAAACAAAACTCGCTTCCATACTTTGATCCATTTGTGGTCGCAATTCCGGTTTTACTCCACCGGTTTGAACCGGTTTCAAACTTTTTTTATATTGTTTGGTATTGTACGAAATAATATCATTGGCCACATCCAAAATTTCTTTGGTACTGCGATAATTTGTTTCCAATTTAAAAATTTTGGCATTTGGATACTGTTTTTCAAAATTTAAAATATTTTCAATATTGGCAGCGCGGAAAGAATAAATACTTTGAGCATCATCGCCCACCACCAAAACATTTTTATGAACATTTGCCAGTTTTTTGATTATTTCGGCCTGAATTTTATTGGTATCTTGATATTCATCAACCATGATATATTGAAATTGCGTAGCAAATTTATTGCACACTTCTTCATTTTGCAACAACAATAACCAATTGGTTAATAAATCATCAAAATCCATGGAATTAGCTTCTTTTTTTCGTTTTTCGTATTCATTCCAAACATTTTTTATTTGTTCCACCACAGAAAACCATTGCGGATATTTCATGTCCAAAACCTCTTCAATCGTAGTGTCGGCATTTTTGGCAAACGAAATAATTCCTTGCAAAACGTTGGCGGAAGGATTTTTTTTATCAGCGCCGGAAATGAAAATATCTTTGGCGCAAAGTTTTATCAAACTGCGACTATCTTCGCTATCTAAAACAGAAAACTTTTCCGTGTAACCGACAAGTGTTGCATAGCGTTTCAACGTTTTATAAGCAATACTGTGAAATGTTCCCGCCCAAGGTAGAAACTTTTTTCCATTGGTCAATTGTTGGACTCGCTCCATCATTTCTTTCGCCGCTTTATTGGTAAAAGTAACCAACAATATATTTTCCGGATTTATCCCCTGCTCCAGTAAATAAGCTACGCGATAAGTCACGGTTCTTGTTTTACCACTCCCCGCGCCGGCCAATACTAAACAAGGACCGTCACCCATATAGATCACGGCCAGTTGTTCTTGGTTAAGCTCTTTGGAATAATCAATCATAAATTAACTTTGCGCAAATTTTTCCAAAGAATCTGATTGTTTATTTTTTTTAAAATTTTTCGGAACTTTATCTTCTTCTTCGGTTGTTTTTTCACCATCTTCATGATTGTCTTTTAAATAATATTCATTTAAAGATGAAGCACTTCGCATTCCAACACTTTGTTTTTTAGCAATAAATTGTTGTTTCCAAAGAGTATATTTTTCCGTAGTTATTAAATGTAATTTCCCGTTTTCCATTTTCAATTCCACTATTCCTTGCTCCACAGCTTCCAAAGCCGGATCATTGTTTATAATATTTTGTTTTCGCAATTCCTTTGTTCTTGTTTTTATAAAATCATTAACATCGTCATTTTCGGAAATTTGTCCGGAAGTAATCATCTTATTAAGATAATCTTCAAATTCCTCAAATCCGCCAAAACCCTCTACTACATACCTAATACTGTCGTTGGCTCTATTCAGAGACTCTTTTTCCTTTTGTTTTTTTTCGTCCATATTATAGAATGCGTCTGTATGAAATTTTTCATTATTTTCTGATGACATATATAACAATTTTAATTTAAAGCTAAACTATAATACCATATCATTGATTTTTTTCGCAAGATATGATAACTTAGTCTATAAAGTCAAAAGTCTTTAAAGTCCATCAAGTCGCGACTTTACAGACTTTATAGATTATTTTATGTTTTTTGAAACACTAAAAAACGACAACCAAACCAAAGCTCGTACCGGCATTATTCATACCGACCACGGGGACATTGAAACCCCAGCTTTTATGCCTGTGGGCACTCAAGCAACTGTTAAAACCCTGGATCAACAGGATCTTCTTGATATTGGCGCGCAAATAATTCTTGGCAATACTTATCATCTACATTTACGTCCGGGCGAAGATCTTATTGCAGGACAAGGCGGTTTACATAAATTCATGAACTGGAATAAGCCGATTTTAACCGATTCCGGCGGATTTCAGGTTTTTTCACTTGGTTTACAAAAAAAAGAATCCGGTCAAGGCGGATTAACAAAAATCGATGAAGATGGAGTGACTTTTCAAAGTCATATTGACGGAAGTTCTCATCGTTTTAACGCAGAAATTGCCATTGATATACAGCACAAACTTGGAGCTGATATTATCATGGCGTTTGATGAATGCACCCCAGATACTGCCCCGCATGAATACATAGAAGAAGCTATGGAGCGCACTCATCGTTGGGCTAAGCGATGTCTTACGGAACACCAAAAAAATACTTCTTATCATGGTTATCGCCAATTTTTATTTGGTATTATTCAAGGCGCCGGAGATGAGGAATTACGTAAAAAATCCGCACAATTTATCTCCTCTCTTCCTTTTGACGGTATAGCCATTGGTGGAGAAAGCATCGGCTACAATATGGAAGCTACCAAAAATATTTTGGATTGGGTTGTACCAATAATTCCGGAAAATAAACCTCGCTATACTATGGGACTTGGACTTTCTCCTCTGGATTTATTGGAAGCTGTAGAACACGGCGCCGATATGTTTGACTGCGTCGCTCCAACGCGTCTCGCGCGACATGGAATGCTTTTTGTTTTTGATAAAGAAAAGGAACATCGTCTCAATATCAAAAATGCCAAATTTGAAAATGATCTCTCCCCTATAGATCCAAAGTGTTCTTGTCCGACTTGTAAAAATTACACCCGTTCATATTTACATCATTTATTTTCTGCCGATGAGATGACCGGCATGCGTTTGGCAACAATTCACAATTTATACTTTATGTTGAACTTGATGAAAGAAACGCGAGAAGCTATAAATAAAGATGAATTTACAAAATTACTAAATGATTGGAAAACGGCTTAACCAAGCCGTTTTTTCTTTACCCTGTACCGAACTTGTTCTGGCGCAGGGTTTACCCTGAACCGTCCGCCTTTGGCGGACTAGTTTAGGGTGTTTAGATATATCAACAAACATTGACAAAATCGCTAAAATATGCTATATTTAAACGTTGATCTTTGACAATTAACAACCTCATGAAGGAGAAATATCATGCAAGAAAAAGTTCAATGGATTGCAATCGGGGTGTTTTTTACCCTACTGGTATCAATGATTGCCATATGGTTATGGCAAAAGATCGTCAAAAAACCTGTTCCGACAGTAGTGGAAAAAATCAAAAAAGAAAACGACGAGGGAGAGAAAAAAAGAAAACCAGCTGAACGGGTTTTTAACGCCACTGAAGCAAGGTTGCAAAAGCAGTTGAGAAACACTATCAGTCTATTCACTACCGACCACAATAAAGACACTGGGTTTGCTTATGAAGCTGATGTTATTCAAAAACTCTTTTCAGCCATTCCTCTGGCTATCGCCTATTATCTGGAGAAGTTCAAAACTATTCCAGAAGACGAGAATGTCATTCCCATACTCCCGATAATTCCGGAAAATCTCTGGTCACCAAATCAGGTGATCTCTTCGATTTTTACCAATGGAAAATGCAACTTGACTGCAGGCCAACTGCAAAATTCCACTTCTGTCCCCGAAGAACCGTATTTTTCTTTTTTTGTCACTGTTCATCCGAAAAATCCGGAAGAGATACTTCAACTATTTGATCGCACTCAATTGAGCGCGACAGCTAATGAGCTGATTTTGACTTCTTATTTCAAAGACAGCACATGGAGAGATCGTAGCGTCTTTTTCCTCTCAAACGGCTGTCTGGCTGATGATAAACCCGTCACTTTCATGTGGAACTTCCCAACAGGAAGTCCTCAACTGGTGAAACTGCCGGAGAAACAGGCAAGAGAGTATTACCTGGTAAGTTGCCGGGAGAGAATCTGCTTTGATAAAAAATAAGAAGGAGTTCAAGATGAAAAAAAGAGAAACGGAAAAGCTATTGAACGACATTACCTTTCTCCTGGGCTTTGCTCTGTTGCTTGGTTGGGTCGTCGGCGGAATAGTGGTAAGCTTGGATCTCAAAAAAGAATATCTTCTGATAAACTTAATCGGCGCCAGCGTCGGTTGCGGTTTTTTCTTCCTGTTTTTTGCGGTGAAGAACAAGATATTTTTTTGGACTATGACCATTCCGGTGATTGCCTTGTCGCTCTTGACAATACTCTTCTTCAATTCTCCATTTGAAAATGTTTGGGGAAAAGCCTGGAACTTTTCTCGATGGTTTTGGCTTACTGGCATCGCCATTCTCATTTCCTATTTTTGGAAAAAAGGAGAGAAGTGGTTAATGATAGACAGCCGAACCGGGGAACCTATAAAATTCCCGGAAAAATAAGTTCTTTCAATCACCCGCCCTGTAACAGGGGCGGGTTTTTTATTTTGTATTTGCCTTTATCACCTTTTTCCACTAAAATACTTTTATTATGAAAATCAATATTATCGTGGTTGGAAAATATAAAGAAAAATATTGGCTCTTGGCGGAAAATGAATACCTCAAACGTTTATCCGCTTGGTTTAAGATAAACATTATCGAACTCAAAGAAGAAAGTTTTTCTGAAAAAGAAGATCGCGAAAAAATTAAAATCAAAGAAGCGCAAAATATCCTAGCTAAAATCCCGGACAATTCTTTTGTCGTGGCGCTGGATGAAAACGGCACTGAATTTACCAGTGAAAAATTTGCCGACAAGCTAAAATCTTGGACCGAATCCGGTGATGATATCACTTTTATCCTCGGCGGACCGCTCGGACTTCACGAAACTGTTTTACAAAAAGCCAAATTCAAATTGGCATTGTCGCAATTTACTTTCACTCATCAAATGGCTCGGGTATTTTTGTTGGAGCAACTCTATCGAGGAAAAATGATAAACCAAAATAGAAAATATCATTATTAATTTTATGGTTTTCAGTTCTATTTCATTTTTGGTTTTTTTCTTACCCCTGACTTTATTAGTCTATTATTTATTGCCTTCGCTAAAAGCCAAAAATATTTTTTTATTTTTGTTCAGTTTGCTGTTTTACGCTTGGGGCGAAATGAGATATGTTTTCGTAATGCTTTGTTCGATTGTCATCACATACGGAACCGGGTATTTGTTGGGATCATTTCAAAAAGAAAATTTTAGAAAATTCGTTTTGATAACCGGAATTTTTATCAATCTTCTTTTCTTGTATTATTTCAAATATTACGATTTTTCTTTGGAAATTTTGAACAAACTTTTTGGGCTTTCGGGAGAAGAAGTTTTTACTTTAAAAAATATCGTCTTGCCGGTGGGTATTTCTTTTTATACTTTTCAATCGATTTCTTATTTGATAGATGTTTATCGTACAAAAGAACTGGCGCAAAAAAACTTTATTAAACTTGGACTTTATATTTCCTGTTTTCCTCAATTGATAGCCGGACCGATAGTTCGTTACCATGAAATCAACGAGCAACTTTCCGTCAGAAAACACGAATTAAACGAATTTGCCATTGGAGTGGAAAGATTCATTATTGGTTTGGCCAAAAAAGTGATAATCGCCAATACCGTGGGAGAAATAGTTGATTTAGTTTTTGCCACTCCTTTTTCCAACGTGAATGTCTTTCATACTTGGGTGGCTGTTTTGGCCTATTCCTTACAAATTTATTATGACTTTTCCGGATATTCGGATATGGCTATAGGTTTGGGGAAAATGTTCGGTTTTTCTTTTCCGGAAAACTTCAATTACCCTTACATTTCCAAATCTATCACGGAATTTTGGCGACGTTGGCATATGTCATTGTCTCGTTGGTTCAAAGACTATCTCTATATACCTCTTGGAGGTAATCGAAAAGGAACAACGCGAACCGCCATTAACTTGTTGATTGTTTTTATTTGCACCGGTATTTGGCACGGAGCGGCTTTTAATTTTTTGGTTTGGGGATTGATACATGGTTTTTTCCTTTTCTTGGAAAAAATATTGAAAAAAATAGATTTAAAAAAGAATTTACTTGTCGAAATTTTTTCCCGATTTTATACTCTCTTAATAATTGTTTTATCTTTTGTGATTTTTAGAACCGATCTGAATTACGGATTTAAAACAATTTTGAAGCTTTTTGGCATTGGCGCGACCGGAGATATTCCCGTCAAAACCGACGAACCTTTTTTGATATTGATGATAGATGCCAAATTTTGGCTTTGTTTTTTACTGGGAATTTTATTTGCCGTTCCTTGGTGGAAAAATGAAAAAATAAAAAATTCCATGCTTTTTATTTTTTCGGAAAAATACTTTATCAAATACGCCCTGCTGCTTTTTCTGTATTTTTTATCATTTGTTTTTCTGACCAATAGCGCTTATAATCCTTTTATTTATTTCCGTTTCTGATTGTTTTTATGAAAATACAAAAAACAATTTTTCTTTTGTTGTTTGGGGTGATGTTATTATTGCCAATATTAAAATTTGATTTTCAAAGTAAAATTTCCCTCAATGAAAATAGAGACTTGTCCGCCTTGCCAAAATTGTTTCAAACTTCAACCGTAAACTGGCAATTTTTTTCTCAACTCGATTCTTATATCAAAGATCGCTTCGGATTTAGAAACGAACTAGTGGACTTGGATGCCAAAATACAATACGAATTTTTGAAAAGCGCCGGTAATTCCCGGGTTCTTTTGGGGAAAGAAGATTGGTATTTTTATATAGACAAAAAAGATAACAGCAATTATGACGATTATTTGAAAAGAAATTTAGTGGACCAAACTACGGTTAAGAAATTTATCCGCAAATTAAAAGATAGGGCAAAGTGGTGCGAACAAAACAACATTCAATTTATTTTTGTGGTAATTCCAAATAAACACGGCATTTATTCGGAATTTTATCCCTATCCCCGGCCGGAAGGCATAACTCGCGCCGAACAATTTTTAAACCCCTTGCGAAATACCAATATTAATTATCTTTTTCCTAAAAAATTATTTATTTCCCAAAAAAACAAATTTTCTCTCTATTACAAAAACGACACTCATTGGAATAATTACGGAGCTTTTTTATTTTTTAAAGAATTAAAAAATAAATTAGCAACCATTTTACCGGACTCACGATTACCAAATTATAATTTCAAAATGGAAACCAGAGAAGAAGATGTCGGTCAATTACCCGCAATATTGGGTTTTAAAGACAAAAAAACCGTGCTTTATCCTTTTTACGAACCGGAGAATGCTTCTTGGGATGATATTTTTGTCTATAAAGGAAAAAACAGGGTGGCTATGCTTTCCAAAAAAGAACGTTTGGTTACGACAGAGGCTAAAGATAAAAATTTACCTACTGCTATAATTTTTCGAGATTCTTTTTTTAACAGTCTGTATCCTTTTACTTCTTCGATTTTTTCAAGAGCTGATTATTTTTGGAAAAATTTTGAAGAATCGGACAAAAACTACATTCTCCAAAACAAACCTGATGTGATAATTTGGGAAATAGTAGAAAGAGGGTTGGGAGAAGTAGTGAGAATTCCTTGGAGCAATTAAAAAGACGACCTTTCGGTCGTCTTTTTAATTTTATTTTTCCAATAGTGTTTTAATTCCTGTCGGTTTATTCTTTCTTTTGGGTTGTTGTCCTCTGTCTGTCTTTGGTTTACCTCCATCAAACCACCATTTTTCTTCTATTTTTTTAATTTTCGTTTCCTTTTTTATCTGGGTGGGTGTTTTTATTTCATTTTCTCCTTTTGTACCCGGTTTTGAAACAACATCTTCTTTTCTGTTATTTCCTTTTTCACCAATTTCTTCAATTTTTCTAAAATACTCTTCATCTTCTTTATAATCATCCCAAGTCACATCTCTTTGTGGAGGTCTAGTGTCCCCCAACGCATTGTATTTTGCATAAGGATCTATACTGTCAGCTTCTTCTTTTGCTATCATTTCGTCTTCCGGATTACCAGTACCGACATAATGGCTTTCAATATTTTCAACATTCTTAAAGTTCTCGTCTTTTCTAACTGGTTTGTCCGTGTTTTCATAAGGATGTAACTCCGCTTTTTCATCAGCAAAAGGATGCTCTTCCAAATTTACTCCATCGCCTTTACGGGAGAATTTTCCTGTTTTTTCAACCTCTTTGGTTTCTCTGGCTTTGGGTTTAACCCAACCCCAAATTCCTTCTCTAAGCATATGTTTAAAAATTATTAATAACTTATTTTCTCTAATATATCATTTAACCACCTTTTTTTCAAGCTTTACAAAAACCGCAAGATAAACTAAAATACCCATATAATAATCACTATTTTTATGTCCAAAAAACGCATTTTTTCAGGGGTTCAACCGACTAACAATATTCATATCGGCAATTATTTTGGCGCTATTAAAAACTGGGTGGATGTGCAAGATCAGTTTGATTGTATTTTTTCCGTAGTGGATTTGCACGCTATCACTGTTTATCAAAAACCGGAAGATTTGAGACAAAATATCCTCAAAATCGCCAAAACCTATTTGGCTTTGGGTATCAATCCGAAAAAATGTCTCATTTTCCAACAATCGGATGTCAAAGAACATGCTGAACTTTGTTGGATTTTGAACTCTATCGCCAAAATGGGCGAATTGGAACGCATGACACAATATAAAGACAAATCCGCTTCTCATCCGGAAAATATCAATGTCGGACTTTTTGACTATCCCGTGCTCATGGCTGCTGATATTTTACTTTACAACACACAGGCTGTGCCGGTCGGCGAAGATCAAAAACAACATTTGGAACTTGCTCGTGATTTAGCAATACGTTTCAATAGTTTATACGGAGAGACATTTATTGTCCCTGAACCCATGATCAAAAAAGAAGGGTGCCGAATAATGGGATTGGATAATCCTTACAAAAAAATGAGTAAATCCGCACCTTCTTCTTACAATTATATTTCTCTACTTGATTCACCGGAGGAAGCCAAGAAAAAAATTATGAAAGCCGTGACCGACTCCGGCAGTGAAATCAAATTTGATACGGAAAAACCGGCACTTTGTAATTTGCTGACTATCTATTCCCAACTTAGCGGTGAAATTATCAGTAACATCGTAGAAAAATATACCGGTCGCGGATATGGTGATTTCAAAAAAGATTTGTCCGAACTGGTTGCTAATTTCTTGGTTGATTTTCAGAAAAAATTCAATGCGATTTCCGATGAAGAAGTACAGGAACTACTCGTCAAAGGTGCAAAAAAAGCTCGCAAAATCGCGGAAAAGAAAATGGAAGAGGTAAAAGAAAAAATTGGGATAAAAATCTAAATGAACAAAAAAATTATTGTCATTTTAATTCTCTTTTTATCAGCGGTGTTTTTATCCGTCTTTATTGTCATTTCTATCAACAAAAAACCACCGACTGCTCCCAAACCTCTAATCACTAATTTACTTACTATGCAAATCGCTTCTCCTGAATTCAAAAATAACGAAACTATTCCGGGTAAATTCACTTGCGACGGACTCAATATCAATCCGGAATTAAAAATTTACGGCATTCCTGATAATACTGTGAGTTTAGCAGTGATTTTGGACGACCCGGATTCTGTCGGTGGCGATTGGCTACATTGGGCTGTGTGGAATATAGATCCCAAAACCGAAACTATTTCCGAAAATTCCGTGCCTGTTGGTACAAATGTCGGCAAAAATGATTTTGGCGAAAATAAATACGGCGGTCCCTGCCCCGGTTCCGGAACGCATCGTTATTTCTTTCACCTTTACGCCTTGGATACTGTTTTGAATATTCCGGAAAACTCCACTAAAGCGGATTTATTGAAAGCTATGGAGGGACATTTGATTGCAGAGACGGAATTGATGGGGGTTTACAGTAGATAAAAGTTCGTAAAATATACTAGTTTAGATGTTAAATACAAAATATTTCATAAACGTTTCAATTATTAACTTAATAGGCTATGAAAATCGATATAGAAAATATTGCCAAAGAAAAAGGTGGTGTTATTGCAGACAAAATTTTTGAAAAATATGGAGAAAATCCTGTAATAGAACATGATTCATTCTGGGGTGGTTTTCTAGAGGGTCTTTTAGGCGGCAATGGATACTCACGTTTCAAAGTTGAAAAAGAAGTTTATCAAAGATGTTTACAGGAAACCAATGCCTTTTTTATAAATAATAGTGATGCAAAATTTGATTTTGATGAAGAAATAATTGAAATTTTAAAAGACCATCTTCAAACAAAATTACAAGATCCAAAAGTTGTAAAAAAAATGACAACCGAAGATATGTTTGCGCACCTCATCAAGATTTATGTAAAAGATTTTTTACTTGAAAAAGGTCTTGTCCTCTAATAATTGAGAAAAACATACATATCAAATGACACGGGATAAACAATTCACTAAATATGAACCCAAAGAAAACAATATATGATTTAGTGGCTGAATTATCAGATTACCAAAATATAGAAGATAAAACGCTTCCATTGTTAAAATCCTTTTTATATTCAGAACACTTCGCCGTGCAGTTATGTAAAGAAAATGGTATTAAAACAACCACCCTGAATAAATGTAAAAATTGTGGACATATTACTGATACCAGGCTACTCTCATTAAGTGAAATAATAACTAAATTGATAGAAGAAAAAGTTATCAGTCAAGATTCTTTTGAAATATTTAATCTATTGAATAAACTTCGCAATAGATTAATTCATGATATTTCACCTGATACACAAAAAATCATTGAGTGGATTGGAAACTTTGATCCACCAACTAATTCGGCAGTAAAAGATTTACTAAAAAAAGCAAACTCATGGCTTCGTTTTTATCTCTGTCTTATACCCGCGATTGCTACTTTATACGGAAAAACCAAGGATGCTCAGATTCAATTAGATTCGGTAGAATATAACACTCTGACTAGGAATTGGATTTTTCACTTTAAATAGATACTTATACTCTACTCATCCAAATTATTCCTTTATTCCAGTAACGTGCTTCGCACAATTCTATTGCCTTCATTTTGTCACAACTTTTGATTGCCAAAACGGATTGATGGAAAATTATACTAAATAAAGTCGTAAAATAGGAAATTGGATAAATAATTAGTTTTAATTTTTAGGTTTAATATTATGGATATCAAGGATATAGTTGATCAATATAACACAGGTTCTTTTTTGAAATTCCATTGTGCAATGGAAGATGCGGCATTTAAGGAAATTTTGAATAATTATGACAAAAAAAATTATATTTGTTCAGCATGTGGAGCATGTATGTTATTTGAAAAAATATTTAGTACTTTTCTCGCCCGTCATTGTGCCTTTCCTCCTAATTTCAAACCTGCAAAAAATAATCTCGTCTCTCAACTAAAATATTTAAAAACAACACAAAATGAAATAGATAGTGGTAAGGAAAATCACGGTTTGTCATTCAAAGAAATCACTCAAAAACTAACTGATCATAAATTTATTTCTAATAAAGAAAAAATTGACTATAATAATTTTTATGACAGATATAGAAATCCTATCGCACATGGCTTACAGTCACGTTTATACAAAGATATCTTCGGAGAACCAAATAATACATTTCAAATGGATGTGAGGTACGAGGAAATTTATAAAAAACTTTCAGAAATTGTCATTGAAAAAATATATAATATAATGTTTTATAAAAAATTATTGAAAACGTAGGAAAACATCTTTGAAATTATGTGGACCGGTGCAGTTATCCAAATTTAAAAATCAAATAAAACAAAAAGACGCCTAACCAGCGTCTTTTTTTGAAATAAAAAAGCAGACTTTGTTCGGTCTGCCGGCGAAAAAATAACTGATTTAATTAAATCGGAGGTGCGGCACTATCAGAAACATACAATACCGTTTCTTTTGATGCCATTTCTATTTCGACTTTAACCTGGAATTTCTTTTCCAGATCGACTGCGATTTTTTTCGCTTTCGGAAGAAACTTTTCTCCGAAAACCTCCAATCTCCAATTGGAGTCTCGCGATATTCCTTGGTAAAAATAGAGGTTAGCGATACGAACTTCCACTTTTTTACTTTCTCTTATTATCCAGAGAAATACCAGCGACACACTCACAAAGAAAAACAAACCAACAACAATACCATTTTTGATCCCGATAAGACAGTAAAAAAAGAACAAAAATAATGTTCCTCCACAGAGCGGCCATTTGATAAACGGCTTTACGTCGTCAAATTTCAGTTTGCCCTGCTCTGAATAAATGATTCCGATCTCGTTTTTTGCATGTAAAAATTTTTCGTCTTTTTTGGCCTCAGCCAGGAAATATCCTTCACGAGACAAAAAAGACGACACCCTTCTGATTAACCCTGTTGTTTTTTCTAAATCTTTCATTTTCCTCTCCTTATTGAAAAAATGTAAAAGTGCGATAGTAGTATAAAATAATATATTCACACCGTCTTGTCAATTTTTGTATTAATATGATGATAAATGAAAATAAAAAAACCACCATATAGCGGGTGGCGCGCTGAACTTTGAGGTTTATTTTATCCGAAGCGAATATATCTAGAGAGAAGTACCACGATAGAGCCGTACAACATGAACACAGCATCATGGATAAAAGAAGCCGTGTGATTGCATCTTTCATAGCCGGTTATAGCGTCCACTGCGGGCATTGCAACGATCAAAAAAATAACGGTAAAAAACACAATAAAAAACTTTTTCATGTTCATGACTTCCTCCTTGTTTTTTAATAAAAGGTACGATAACGGCATATTATAGCACATTTTAGCCTTTTTGTCAATACCTTAATTTAGCTAATATAAGCCAAAATATTTCTTTGTTGCTCTGCCTGCCGGCAGGCAGATTTACTGCTTTTTAGCTTCCCTATCTTGACTTTTTCTCTAAACCCTGCTAAAATCAACTCACTAATAACTCGGTGGGATCTGCGGGCCACTCCCGTGGAGCTAGTACCACTAAACATTTTATATATGGGAAAAAGAATGAATGCAGTTTCTTCTAAAGTAGATAAAAATAAAATCTACACTACGGAAGAAGCTATCAAATTGGTCAAAGAAACCGCTACCGTTAAATTTGACGCCAGTGTGGAAGTTCACGCTCAACTCGGAATTGATCCGAAAAAAGGCGAACAACAAATTCGCTCTACCGTCGTATTGCCTCATGGCACTGGCAAGAGTAAAAAAGTTGCCGCTTTTGTATCTGCTGAAAAGGAAAAAGAAGCTAAAGAAGCCGGCGCTGATTTCATCTACGGTGAAGAAGATATCAAAAAAATCAAAGATACCGGTAAAATCGAATTTGATGTAGCTGTCACCACTCCGGATATGATGCCGAAAATGGCCGTAGCCGCAAAAGTATTGGGCCCGAAAGGCTTGATGCCAAACCCAAAAACCGAAACCGTCGGTCCGAACATCAAAAAGATGGTTGAAGAATTGAAAAAAGGTAAAATTACTTTCAAAAACGATGATGGCGCCAATGTCCATCAAATCATCGGCAAAGTCAGTTTTGATGAAGCTAAATTGAAAGAAAATTTCGAGGTTTTCATGGAAGCTCTCAAAAAAGCTAAGCCAAACACCGCCAAAGGCGTATATATCAAAAATCTCGTTATCCACTCTACAATGGGTCCGGCTATAAAAGTTCAAGCTTAAACTAATTTTAAAAAAGTCCGTTCGAAAGAGCGGGCTTTTTTGTTTGTCATTCCCGCCTCCGAGCGGGAATCCAGTGTCCAAATTATCCTGGATCCCCGCCTTCGCGGGGATGACACTTTGTGTCATTTTTTAGGCCATTTTATTGGTGTTTTTTATGCTTGCCAATACCCCCAAAATTTGGTAAATTTGATATGCTAAAAATACCTAAATTTTTACCAAAAAACATATGCAAAAACCTCGTGAAAACGCCATTTCTTGGGATGAATGCTTTATGCGCATGGCAAATATCATTGCACAGCGCAGCAAAGACCCTTCTACTCAAGCTGGAGCAATTATTACTACCGAACAAAATGTAGTTGTCGGTGTTGGTTACAATGGTTTTCCTCGCGGAATTGAAAGTACTGATTTACCTTGGGATCGTGAAGGAGATTTGGCGGACACTAAATACGCTTATGTTTGCCACGCCGAAGAAAATGCTGTTTATAACGCCAATAGCACTACTCGTGATTGTAAAATTTATTGCACCCTATTCCCCTGCAACGAATGTGCCAAAACTATTATTCAAAACGGAATAAAAGAAATTATTTTTGAAAGTGACAAATACCACGATGATCCGGTTTGGGTCGCTTCCCGCAGAATGTTGGACTTGGCAGGGATAAAATGCAGAGAATATAAATTAAAAACATAATTTATGTCCAAAATTATCCTCGGTTTTGTCGGAGAAATATCTTGTGGAAAATCCACGGCTACGGAATATCTCAAAAACAAATATGGAGCCGTGACTTTTAAATTTTCAGATTGTTTACGCGATGTTGCCACTCGCATGCATATAGAAAAAAACCGCGAAAATATTCAACTTATTTCTACTGTTTTACGCCAGCATTTTGGCGATGATTTATTATCAAAAGTTTTAGCCGAGGATGTCCGCGGTGCCGATGCGCCAATTATTATTACCGAGGGTGTCCGTAGACTAAGCGATATTACTTATCTCAAAGATGTTCCGGGATTCAAACTTGTAGCCATCAACACCGATGAACGTATTCGCTATGAACGGTTGAGAGAACGCAGTGAAAACGTAGACGACAAAAATAAAACCTGGGAAGAATTTCAAAAAGACGGACAAAGAGAAACAGAATTGAGAATCAAAGAAACAATGGAACAAGCTGATTTTACCTTGGAAAATAACGGATCCTCCGAGGATCTTTACGCTCAGATAGATAATTTGATGGCTAAATTGCAATAATTATGCAAAATATTGAAGTGGAAATCCGTAGTTTTTTGACCGAAGAACAATACAAACATTTTTTGGAATATTTTAAACAAAATTCCGAATTTGTAAACGAAGATTATCAAGAAACTTATTATTTTGATGGGCCACAAGATTTACGCATTCAAAAAAATAATTTTTACGCCAAAATCTGGTTGAAAAGCGGAAAAATTCATGATGAACAGCGCGAAGAAACAGAAATAAAATTTGAAAAAGAACAATTTTCTCAAGCTGAAAAATTATTTTTAAATTTAGGCTACAAAACTCAAATCAAATGGTTTCGTACACGCCATATTTTTAAATGGCAAGATATTACCGTGACCATAGATTATTCCAAAGGTTATGGTTATATAATTGAATTGGAAAAAATGTCAGACGAAGAAAATAAAAACAAAGATTTGGAATATTTAAAAAACAAAATGACGGAATTAAATATTGTTCAAACTCCAAAAGAAGAATTTGACGCTAAATATAATTATTACAAAGAACATTGGGAGGAACTAACTAAATAATTATGCAGATAAAAATAAAAAAACTAAAACCAGAAGCTATTTTACCAACTTACGCTCATCCCGGTGATGTTGGTATGGATGTTTATTCTTTGGAAGATTATATTCTCCAACCAGGAGAACGTCACATTTTCAATTTAGGATTTGCTATGGAATTTGAAAACGGTTATGCCGCAATCATCAAAGATAAAAGTAGTTTGCCAAAAAATGGCGGTATTCATACTATGGGCGGAGTATATGACGCTGGCTATCGCGGGGAATATAATGCTCAATTGATAAATCTCGGACAAGAACCTTACGAAATAAAAACCGGAAATAAAATTGCTCAAATAATTATCTATCCTGTTATTATTGCTGATTTAATAGAAACCGCCGAGCTCTCAGATAGTGTTAGAGGAACAGATAGGTTTGGTTCAACGGGAAAATAAATGAAAAAGCTTATAAGCTAATAAGCAGATAAGTAAAAATATTATGAAAAATTATCTAGATATTGTCCAGAAAATAATTGATAGTGGCGAACGAAAAGAAAATCGCACTGGCGTGGATACTATTGCCATTGCCGGAGCGATGTTTGAACATGATATGAGTAAAGGGTTTCCTCTTTTGACCACAAAAAAGACACCATTCAAGGTTATGGCCACGGAATTGGAATTTTTTATCAAAGGAATAACGGATAAAAATTGGCTCAAAGAAAGAAACTGTCACATTTGGGATGAATGGGCACACCCTTTAAAAGTTCCTTACGGTCATGACGAGGAAACAAAGAAAAAAATGATGGAAGAAAGAGATCTTGGCCCTATTTACGGATTTCAATGGCGACATTTCAATGGTGATTATGAACACCATGAATTTGATCATGAAGGCCGAGGTATAGATCAATTAAAAAAATTAGTTGAAACTCTAAAGAAAAACCCTAACGATCGTCGAATGATTGTCTCCGCCTGGAATCCAAGCAAATTACATGAAATGGCTCTTCCCCCTTGTCACTATAGCTTTCAAGTCACAGTAATAAACGGCAAGTTAAATTTACTTTGGAATCAAAGATCGGTGGATACTATGCTCGGATTACCCTTCAATATTGCTTCTTATGCATTATTGTTGCACTTACTGGCCAAAGAAGCCGGTTTGCAAGAAGGAAAATTAGTCGGCTTTTTGGCTGATACTCATATTTATGTAAACCACTTAGAAGGTGTCAAAGAACAATTATCTCGCGATCCAAATATTTATCCTCTACCGCAAATCGTGACAGAAAATTTTACTTCCATTTTTGATTGGAAAGCCGAAGATACTAAACTCCAAAATTATCAAAGTTTTCCGAAAATTGAATTCCCTATCGCCGTCTAATATGAAAACGACTTTACTTATGGCCATAACGGCCGATGGAAAAATCGCCAAAACTGCCGATCACTTTGCAAACTGGACATCGGGCGCTGATAAAAAAATGTTTGTGGAAAAAACTAAATCCGCAGGCGTGATTATTATGGGTCTCACTACTTATCAAACTATTGGCCGTCCCCTTCCGGGTCGTCTAAATATTATCTTAACCCCGGAACCGGAAAAAGAACAAAATATTCCCGATTCTTTGGAATTTACTTCTCTTTCTCCTCAAAATATTTTGATTGATTTAGAAAAAAGAAATTTTTCCGAAGCAATTATCGGCGGAGGTGCTACAATTAACGGTTTATTTTTAAAAGAAAATTTAATTGATGAAATTTGGTTAACTGTTGAACCAAAAATCTTTGGCGAAGGCATATCCCTTTTTCGCAATGCGGATGTAAATTTAAATTTAGAACTTATTGAAACTGTGCAACTGGATAAAAATGTGGTACAACTGAAATATCGGGTTTTAAAATAATCACTTGTCATTCTGAGTGGATACGAAGAACCTGCCTGCCGGCAGGCAGGTCTGCAATAAGCAATTATCCTATTTACAGATCCTTCACTGCGTTCAGGATGACAAATCGCGAACTTTATAAACTTTCAACTTTATAACTTTAAAAACTTTATCCTATGTTCATAATGCTTGACGCTATTGACGGAGGCGGAAAAGGAACCGTCGTCAGTGCTTGGAAAGAATATATAGAAGAACTCGGTAACCCTCTTTTTGATCTGAAAAATTATTGGGAACAGAACAATAAATATCCGGATATTCACGAACTTCGTTCCTATGATTTTATATTTACCGCCGAACCGACTTCTATAGGTATAGGAAAAACTATTCGTGAAGAACTCATTCGCGAAGGCACTTATTATCCTCCGGAAGCTATCGCCCAAGCCTATTCACTTGATAGATTAATTCTTTATGAAAAAATTATTCTACCCTGCCTGGCACAAGATAAATTTATCATTCAAGACAGGGGGTTTTCCACCTCTCTCGCATATCAAAACGCCCAAAATAAAGAACTGACTTTCGAAAAACTTTTAGCTCTACCGGGAAATGCTTTGGCTTTGAAATATCGACCTGATTATCTCATTCTTTTGACTACCGAACCGGAAGAAGCTATGCGCCGACTCAGCGCTCGCGAGGGAAAACAAGACAACGCCATCTTTGAAAACCTGGATTTTCAAAGAAAAACCGCCGCTACTTTCAAATCACCGGGATATCAAGAAATTTTTACCCAGGCCGGTACCAAAATATTTTACTTGTCTACAATGGGCGAAATTGATATAATAAAACAAAAGGCCAAGGATTTATTGGCCAATATTATTAACAAAAAAGCATAAAATCATCTCAGCCGCTCAAGGTGGCTCGCTATGACTTTATGAACCTGCCTGCCGGCAGGTAGGCTTTATAAACTTTTAACTAACAAATATGTTAATCACCGCTTCGGAAATCATAAAAAACAGCTGGGAAACGTATTCCAAAAACTGGAAACGTATTCTTCCTTATATGATTCTGCTTTTTGTCACATCGGCAACTTTGGGAATTATAGGGATAGCCGGTTTACAAATTGAAAGTATATTAGGAAAAGGAAATTTGGTACTTTTAAACAATCTAGTAGTGGCCGCTTTAGATGTCGCTTTACTTCTTTTTACCCTTTGGACAACTATCGCTTTGATCAAGAATCTTCGCAATATCGTGGAAAACAAAGACATGGTCGAATTGAAAGAAACGTTTCGTCAAACCAGCAAATATCTATGGCCTGTGGTTTGGACATCTTTTTTAATGGGCCTGGCTATTGTTGGAGGTTTTGTTTTATTACTTATTCCGGCAATTATTTTTGCTATTTGGTTTACTTATTCTTTTTATACGGTTATTTTCGAAGATAAAAAAGGTATAGAAGCTTTGAAAAGCAGTCGCTCTTTGGTGGTTGGCAGATGGTGGAAAACTTTTTGGTTAATTTTAGCTCCCAGTATTTTTTACGGAATCATAATCGCCGCTTTACAAGGAGCAATTACCCTACCCTTGGAAGCAATATTTGGAAAAGAAACTCTAACCTTTATTTTTACCAATTCAATTTTAACCACTATTGTTTCAGCTTTATTTGCTCCGCTGTCAGCTTTGACCACTCTTTATCTTTATCTCAATGTCAAAGCTAATCCGATAACAAAAATACCGGAAATTCCAAATAAAATATAACGTATTTTCATAAAAAACACTCTGTAAAACAGGGTGTTTTTTAATTGACTTAAAATCTTAAAAAAGGTAAAATCGTATATAGTATATCATAGTTAAACATTGTTATTTTAACAAAAAATACTCACGATATACCTATACCTAATATACACTTATGACGAAATTAATACCCGTAATCGGCCTTGAAGTACATGTCGAGCTCAATACAAAAAGCAAGATGTTTTGTTCTTGCGCCAACGGTTCGGAAAAAGATCCTTCCAATACCAATATTTGCGAAGTTTGTTTGGCTCATCCCGGAACTTTGCCTGTGCCCAATTTGGAAGCTTTACACTCCACTATCAAAATAGCCAAGGCGTTAAATTGTCAGATAGCGGAAATCTCTAAATTTGATAGAAAACACTATTTTTATCCTGATTTACCAAAAGGTTATCAGATATCTCAATACGACCAACCGATAGGAAGTCATGGATATTTGGATTTACAATTTATCAATGTAAAAAACGATAGGCCGTCCGCCAAAATAGGTATCACTCGCGTTCATCTGGAAGAAGACACTGCCAAACTATTACATGACAAAAACGGCAACACGCTGATAGATTTTAATCGCGCCGGAGTTCCACTCGTAGAAATAGTTTCTGATCCAAATATCAACAATCCCGTCGAAGCCAAAGCTTATTGTCAAGAATTGCAAGCTATTTTTCGTTATTTGGACGTTTCCAACGCCGACATGGAAAAAGGTCAGATGCGTTGTGAAGCCAATATTTCCATGCAAGAGGAAGGAAAATTTATCATTGAAGGTTCTATTATAAAAACCGTTGGTGATTATAAATTGAACAATAAAGTGGAATTGAAAAATATCAATTCTTTTCGTGCCGTAGAAAAAGCTCTGGAATACGAGATAGCTCGTCAAACAAAATTGTTGCAAGACGGTGGGATTCAAGGTCCGGAAACCAGGGGTTGGAATGATGAAAAAGGAGAAAGTTATGTTCAACGTGTCAAAGAAACTTCAGCTGATTATCGTTATTTTCCCGAACCAGATATCCCGGTTTTTGAACCGCTCAAACTCTGTCCGGAGGTCATTCTGCCCGAATTACCGGGAGCGAAACGCCAAAGATTTTTTGAAGAATACGGCTTTTCTTATGCTGATGCGGATTTATTAACACAAAACAAATATTGGAGTGGCTATACGGAAAATGTAATGACTGAACTAAATGAGTGGACAGACTCAATGCCAGAAACTAAAAGTGAAGACAGTATTTACAAGAAAAAAGAATTGGCCAAATTGGCCGGCGGTTGGCTAACCACCAAATTAATGGGCGCAATGTCTGAAAGAAAAATAGACATTCGTATTCTAAAAATCAGCGCGGAAAATTTCGCCGAACTGATAACCCTGATTTACGCTAAACGAGTCAATTCCACCAACGCGCAAAAAATATTGACGGAAATGCTTGATGCCGACACAGATAAAGACCCTACTCATATCATGGAAGAAAAAGGTTACGGACAAGTGAGCGATGAAAATAAATTGGAAGAAATTGTTTTGGAAGTTATCAAAAACTACCCCGCTCAAGTGGAACAATTCAAATCCGGCAAAGAACCAATAATCAAATTTTTGCTTGGTATGGTGATGAAAGCTACCGAAGGTAGCGCTGATCCGATAGTGGCGGAAAAAATATTACGAGATAAGATAAAATAATATGACTGAGCATAGTCCTTTGTTTGAACAATTTAAAAAGGACCTTGAAAAAGAAAAATCTGGCCATAAAACGCTTGAATTTTCCGATTTAAAAAGAAAAGATAACGAATCTTGGAAAGACCTCATCAAACACACTCTTTCCAAAGAAAAATCCGATATTCATCTAGGGTACGGTTTGCATTTGATGTATGAAGATAATTTGGCTTCAGGCAGTGATCATTTTGATAAATACGACGGCCCTTTTATCCCTTTTCCACCATCAATTCTGGAAAATTTAGCCATCGCTAAAGAATGGGACATCTCACTTACTGATATTATAGATCGAGCCGCTAAAATGAGACGTTTGGTAGATATTAAACAACTCGGTTATTTAACTTTCCCAGAAAAAGACCAGACCGAAAGATATGGAAAAGATTGGGGTATTGAAAAATTTCCCCATGATCGTTTTGATCATTCTTTTCTCACCTCAGTGATGAATCTGTCTGTTTTACGCATTAGTCAAGCGGAAGGCTTGATAAATTGTTCGGATAAAGATATCTTAAAAAGTTTTATCGCGTCCACCATACATGACAGCGCAACTGTCGCCGGAGGAGATGCGACCAAAAAAATATCTCCGGAAAAACTGGATGAAGAAAAGTTGGTTTCAACCATAATGCAAAATCAAGAGATGCAGGCTGTCTTCAGAAAAAACAATCTCACAAAAGAAGACGAAAACGATATTCAAGACATTATTTTCAATCAAGGACCTTTTGGAAAACTTCTAGACATGGTTGATAAAATGTCTTATACCGCTCGCGACACACAACAGGTCGCGACCTCTTTAAAAAGAGGGCTTTACCTGACTCCGGAAGGAAAAGAAATATTATCTATCATCGACGAAGATCCGAATATTTATGACATTTTATTTGATTTAAGACTGGATGACAAAAAAGGTTTATATTGCACCAATCCCGATAAATTAAACAACGTTTTGAAAATACGCGCATTGATGCATAATTTTATCTATTTAAATCCCTATTCTCAAATGGCTGAAGCGGCTGTTATACATCCGGTTCTAAAAAAACTGATGGATTCGGGAGATTCTAAATTATCCGTTGAAAATCTGCTTTCTCAATCTGATAATTATTTTGAAAAAACTCTCTGCGAAGCTCTTGGCGACAAAGAAATGTATCCTGACGCCATCAAATCTATTCGCAAAACAATAAAAGAAAAAGATGTTCAGGTTGATATCTTTCCAGATTATTCGTCCGCCGAAACAGCAATAGCCGAACTTGAAAATCAAGGACGTTTTATTTGTAATGTTGTGAACAAAACAAAAGGTTTCAAAACATCTACCGATACTTTGGTTGAAGTAAACAACAAGTTAATTCCGTTTAAGGAAATGTACCCCGACAAAGATAAGGAAATTCAAGAAATAGCTAACCGAGTAAAGACTGTTAGAGTCTATCATTCTAAAAAACCAATTGTTTAAAAAATCTGCCATTCCTGGCAGATTTTTATTTTTCGTAATTTCGCATTACTTTCGTAAATTCGTACGTAAATTATCGCTTTCCTAACAATTTTAACGCTTCTTTCATCAATTGTTCGCTAGTTTTACCTTCTGCTTTGATTTTTTGCACTGTATCACGTGCTTGTGTGCTGTTATAGCCTAAAGCTATCAACCCTTCTATTACATCCCCCGCTTCATTGCTAAAACCTTCAATCTGACCGATATTTGAATTTGTACCGAGTTTATTTTTCAATTCTACCACCAATCTTTCAGCGGTTTTCTTACCCATTCCCGAAACCTTGGTCAAATAAGCAATATCACTGCGTACGATAGCCGAACTTATCTCCCCTACGCTTCCCAAAGACAAAATTCGCAAAGCGGTTTTCGGACCAATTCCGGAAACCAATAAAAATTTTTCAAATAAATTTTTTTCTTCCTTATTTTTAAAACCAAACAAATCCATAGCGTTTTCTCGCACAGACAAATATGTCAAAACTTCGGTTTCCGTATCAATTTTGAAAAACTCAGCACCGTTGGTATTAACAAAAATTTCATAACCAACTCCGCCGACAGTCAAAACGGTGATTTTTTCTCCGTCATTATTTATTATTTTACCTTTAATCAAGGAAATCATATTTTTATTTATTTTTTTTATTGCGATTTATTCGAATCAATCCCCCGCAAGTCAATACTTCCATACCTTTCTTTTCTAACTCATCCAAAAATAAATTCATTCCCAGAGAATCAGAAGAAATATGTCCGGCTACAACCACATTCATATGATTTTCATTGGCTTTGGTGGTAGCATCGTCCTTCATATGCATTCCGACAATCGTACTAATACCGGCTTTGCTCAAAATTTCATAAACCTTATTGGAAGGATTTGTGCCTCCGGTCATTTCCATCAAAAATTTCCCTACTCTATTTTTCGGACTACCGGCAAAAATTTTCGGACCAAATCCTCTTTTTTTGGCTTCGGAATATTCCGGAATTTCCAAAAGCGCTTTCATCATTTCGCCGATAGTTTCCGGATTTTTCTTTTTTAAAAATTCCATCAAATATTCATTGACCAAATTATCGGTTACGGTGTGAGTATTCATCAAATTCACATTTAGGAGTTTGGCCATATCCACTTCTTTGTAATGATTGGCCGGATGAACACTGCGAGAAACTTCTTTGATTCTTTCTTCCATAATTTTTTCCGCCAAATGCACCGGAATACCAAGTTGTTCATAAACTTCTACCGCCATATCCATCACTCCATGTAAATCCGCAAAACCTTTTCCCAAGGGGTGATGAGCGATAACCAAATCAATCTTTTTTCCGCGTTCGTTAAGTTGTGAAGCCAATAATATTTCAGCAGAACCGATATCAATACCGGCTAACACTCTTTTTACCGGTGCGCTTTTATCACCATTGTGAATACGACAGTCATCATAAGGGTTTACCAAAGATTCATCGTCAAAATATTTCTTTTCTTCCGGTTTCATATCTGCAAAATCTTTTTTGACATGGGCAAGGTAATTTTTTACCCCTTTTTCTCCGCGAGGATCAGCGGAAATCCCCATTTTAACGGCTAAATCAAAAATTTGTTGTACGGTCATCATATAATATTGATTAGTATCAAGTATATGAATTTTAGCTTTTTCAAGCCAAAAAGTCAATCAAAGTTCTTGACAAAACTGTAAATTTGTATTATCTTAATTTATCGTTCATTTTTATAAAATCACAGGAGGGTGCAATGGAAAATGATAACAAAAAAACAAGACAGTATGGAATTCCGTTAAAAAAAGCTCCTAGAAAAAGTAAGGCTACCAGAAGAATTTCCGGACCGGTCTCGCCAATAAGGCCGGCAAGTGAAAAAAAACCTCCTGAAAACGAGCAGAAGGAAAAAAATAAGGAAGAAAAATGACAACTTTCCAAGCGTCCAACCGGACGCTTTTTTTATTTATATCTTTCTGTTTGGTCTTTAGCTGATTCAAAAATTACCTCATTTATATCTTTCGCCCCAGTCATGAGCATTACCATCCTATCAATACCGATAGCAATTCCTCCGGCTTTTGGCATACTCTCGCCAACCGCCTGGTTAAAATCTTCGTCAACCGGATAAAGCATTTTCCCAATTTTTTTTCTAAATTCGTAATTTTCATGCAAATGCTCGGCTTGCAATTTACCATCGTTCAATTCACCATATGCATTACCAAGTTCCAAGCCGTTTACATAGAATTCAAAACGCTCTACATAGCGATTATCATTTGGATCGCTTTGGCAAAGAGAAGCAAGTAAACTCGGAAAACTATAAACAAAAACCGGTTTTTCAATTCCCAACTTTCCTTCTATTTCATTCAAAAATATTTTATAAAAATTACTTTCATAAGTATCGTCATCACTCACTTGGTATCCTCGTTCTTTGGTTAAAGCATTCATCGTTTCCGTAGTTAAATAATCATCCAAATTAACCCCGACATATTTTTGCCAAAGTTCTTTCATGCTTATCCTCTCCCATTGTATAAAAATTTCCGTTTCTATACCCTTGTAACGTAGCTTATCAACTCCGAGTTTTTTTGCCACATATTTATAAAGGTTTTCCACATCATCCATTATTTCCCAATATGTTCCGGGACCGCGATACCACTCAATCATGGTAAATTCCGGATTATGTGTATTACCAAACTCTTCATAATCGCGAAAAACCTGCAACATTTGGAAAACTTTTGGCCAACCGGCGGCTAATAATTTTTTCAAACCTATTTCCGGCGAAGTCGCCAAAAATAAACGATATTCGGTTCCGTTTGGTTCGTGAAAATAAACCGGCATCGGGTCAAAATATTTTTCCTGATCAGTACTGATAAGAGCGGTCGGAGTAATCGCTTCTTTAAAACCGTTTTCCCAAAAAAAATCACGCACAGCTTTTATCGCGTCCATTTTTTTATCAAAAGTTTGTTTTAGCCTCGGATTATCCCGAAGTTCTCGCCAAGTAACCATAAATAAAATTAGATTCAATTAAAGCTTATATTAGCCAAAAAAATCATTTTTGTCAATATTTTGGTTGACGAATAGCCCTAAACAACCCTATAATTAGCCATATTATGCCAAACTTACAAAAAGACATTCAAACCGCTTTGGAGAATATTTATATCTCTCCGCTGGAACTGTGCAATCTCAATTGCCGTTATTGTTATACCAAAAAAACAAAAAATATTTTATCCGATAAAAAAATATTGTCTTTTGTAAATCGTTACAAAAAAGAAATAACTCTAAAATCGATTTTATTTTGCGGCGGAGAAGTTTTTGCTCAAAAAAATTTTCCTAACTTAATCAATAAACTAAATAAACAAAATATTTTTATTTCTATTATTACCAACGGTACAATCAATCGTCTCAAAGAAATTCAAAATCCCAATCAAGTACAATTATTGATTTCTTTTGACGGCCCGGAGAAAATTCATGACTATAATCGGGGACCCGGCAATTTTCAAAAAAGCGTTTCTTTCGTAAAACAAGCTGTGGCATTGGGATTTTTTGTAGAAATAATGTTTTTAATAAATAAACAATCTTATCCTTATCGCAAAACTTTCAAAACACAACTTTCCAAGTTGATTGGCAAAGAAATAGTTTTGAATTACATGACCCAAAAAACTAAATTCTACACAAACAATCATCCATTATCCAATGAAAAAAATGTTGATAACGCTTTAACGCCAAAACAAATTCTGGATATCAAAAAAAACTATAAATCAGTGCCAGATAAAAATTTCGGTTGTTTCCAACTTTCTTTGCAATCAGATGGAAAAATTTACGGTTGCTGCGAGTCACCGAACGCTTTGGTTGATAGTAATAAACCCATCAAACAAATTATTGAAAAATTTAAAAATACGCTTTTGCCTTGCCAAAATTGTAAAACAAAAAAATGTCACGGCTGTTGTGCTCAAAATTTTCTCTGTGGTTATAATCAAGAATTAAACACTGGCAATTGCCAAAATACATTTAAACTTCTCAATAAATAAAAAACCCGCCAAATTAAAGCGGGTTTTTTAATAAACAAATTTTTAAGGAGTTATTTTGACCGGAACAAGAGTTTTAATCGTAGTCGTATTGAATAAGCTTGGTTTAAACTCGATTTTTGTCTGTTCTTGGGCGCGGATTTTACTCACTTCTCCGACCACTTTCATTCCTTTTTCATAAGCTTCTTTTTCAAGAGGCATATTATCATCATATTTAGCCAAATTTTCCGGAGTTAACACAGTAATAACCGGATCAAAATCCATTGTCCAAATAGCTTTTTTGATAGCTTTCCAAAAATCGGAAACAAACCCGGCGGAAGCATAATCAAAAAGTTCATTAAACCAGCGGACCGCATATTTATCTCTATTACCGGCATATTGTTCACAATGAGTTAATTCGTGAGCCATCCAGTAAACTTCTCCATCGGATAAATCAGTAATTTTATTGACCGCAGAAAAAGTTTTAACATAATCTTCGTCCCCATACATTATTTTATAACCATCGGTAATTCCAAGATGGGGAGAATTTAATTTTTTTGCCAAACGAGGCGCATACCCGTAAACCACCTTGCTTAAATCACACTTTTTTATATCGTAATACGGAGAAAAATCCTTTATTGTCTGCGCGGAAAATTTTTGCATTTTGGATCCTTTACCTAACCAATCCATATATAAACCGAAAACTTTGGACAACAGGCCGTTCCAACCGTTCCAACTTGACCATCCGGCTAAAACCGGATTACCTTTGTTGGTGTTTACTTCGGCCAAATAAATTTTTTCCAACAATATGGAGGGTTTAAAAATTTTATCATTTATCAACTTTACAATATCTTCTTCACTGAGAACGGCAAAATTGGTAATTGGAAGTTTCAAAGAAGACGTTCTGCTAAGCGCCGTATTGTTTATACTAAATACAATATTACTTTGAACAATATCCTGTTCGTTCATGAAAATCTGATATGTAAGATAGCCGGTGAAACCGACAACCAAAAAAAATACAAACAACAAAATTTGGGTGGAATATTTCATAATTAATTTTAATAAATAAAAAATTCGCTCCGGTTATATTTTACACCAAAGCGAATTTTTACTCAACTGTAAAAAATTATTACTATATTTTCTCCACCGCCAATTGCATTTTCTCTCCGTCAATTTCTATTTCTTTGGCCAATGTGGCGCGTTGTTCTATCTTTTCCGCCAATACGCTTTGTTTAAACTTTTCCTCATTTTCCAAAACAAATTTTTTTAGCTCTTCGCTCTGTGTATCAAAAATCAAAGTTATTTTATCATTTACGGTCAATTTTTGATCTTTGCGCATTTGATTAACAGTACGCACAATTTCACGAACCATACCTTCTTTTTTGAGTTCTTCGGTTATGTTAACGTCTAACCAAATTTTCAAACCATTATTTTCCTTGATATTTTCTTCGTAAGAAAAGCCTTTATCAAAAATCGCTTCTTTAACATTCAATTCTTCGGCTATGACCGCCAGTAAATCTTTGTTTATATCTTGATTAACAACTACAGCAAAGAGGGGTTGACGAACTTTCAAACCTTTTTCCGCCCGCAAAGACAAGCCGATTTCTACGACTTTTCTGGCTTTTTCCATTTCTGTCAAAATATCTTCGTCTATTTTTTCCGCTTCCGGCCAATCTTCCAGGTGTACGCTTTCTTTTTCCCCGCCAAGAGCCAAATATATTTTTTCCGCGATAAAAGGAGTAGCCGGAGCCATCACTTTTGATAAAGTTAGTAAAACTTTATAAGTGGTGGATAAGGCGGCTTTCTTATCTTCTTCATCATTACCTTTGAAACGATCACGAGATCGACGTACATACCATTGTGATAACTCGGTCACAAATTCCAAAATCGGACGATTGGCTTTTACCAATCTGTAGTTTTCCATATTTTCGGTAATTTCTTTTACCAATAAATTTAATTTGGCCAAAATCCATTTATCCAAAATATTTTTTGATTCTATTTTTCCCGGTTTTTTACCTTCGCTAAACATTTCATAAAATTCATACACATTCCAAAGTGTATTTATGAGTTTTCCATAAACTTCTCTGACACTTTCCTCGCTAAAATTTAGGTCTTCGGCTTCCATAACCGGAGATGTTGCCAAATAATATCTGACTGCATCTGCGCCATATTTTTGTAATAACATTTCCGGATCAGGATAATTACGTAAGCTTTTACTCATTTTTTTACCGTCAGCGGCCAAAACCATTCCGTTTACAATCACGTTTTTGAAAGCCGGAACATTTTTTATTTTTGGAATTACTGATTTTCCTTCTTGTGACAGAGCGGTGGCCAAAATATGCAACGTATAAAACCAACCTCGAGTTTGATCTTGTCCTTCAGCAATAAATTCTGCCGGAAAAGTTTTTTCAAACTTTTCTTTATTTTCAAACGGATAATGCATTTGCGCATAGGGCATACTTCCGCTTTCAAACCAACAATCCAAAACTTCCGGAATTTTATAATATTCTTTACCATCCTTTTTGATAATTATCTGATCAACAAAATGTTTATGCAAGTCGGTAATTTTTTGTCCGCTTAATTCTTCCAATTCTTTAACCGAGCCGATACAGATACGATCACCTTCTTTACTCTCCCAAATCGGCAACGGTGTTCCCCAAAAACGATTGCGTGATATTGCCCAGTCGCGCGCGGTTTCCAACCAGTCACCAAAACGACCCTCTTTGATATGCGCAGGAACCCAATTTATTTTTTGGTTATTTTTCAACATCTGGTCTTTAATATCAGTCACTTTTACAAACCAACTGTCAGTCGCGTAATTAAGTAACGGGGTATCACAACGCCAACAATGCGGATAACTATGCTCTATTTTTTCTTTACTAAATAATTTATCTTGTCCGGCTAACCATTTGATAATTTCTACATCGGTTTTTTGCGGATCTTCTTTCGGCTTTACTTCTTGACCGACAAAATCCTTCACCGCTTCTATAAATCTACCGGTCATATCTACGTGCTGCACCAAAGGAATTTTTTCTCTTTGCCCAACGTTGAAATCGTCCTCGCCAAAGGCCGGCGCAATATGTACAACTCCGGTACCATCAACCGTAGTTACAAAAACAGCGTTAACGACGCGAAAAGCGTTTTCTGTATTGGCAAAATACGGAAATAAAGGCTCATATTTCAAACCTGTCAAACGATCTCCTTCGATTTGTTTTACTATTTCAAAAGGAATATCTTTAAAAACCGTTTCCGCCCTATCTTTTGCCACTAAATAATAGGTATTTTCCGCTTTTACTACCACATATTGAATATCTCCTCCCATTGCCAACAATACATTTCCCGGCAATGTCCAAGGCGTTGTGGTCCAAGCTAAAATATATAGTTCTTTTAAATCCAGTAATTCAGGATTGGCAACTTTAAATTTAACAGTTACAGAAATATCTTTTATATCTTTATAGCCTTGAGATGCTTCAAAATTGGAAAGTGGTGTGCTGCATCGTGGACAAATATGCATTGGTTTGTGTCCTTTATAAATAAGATTTTGATCCCAAAGCTGACGAAAAACCCACCAGACACTTTCCATAAATTCCACATTCATAGTTTTGTAATCATTTTCCATATCAACCCAACGACCGATACGACGAACTGTTTTTTTCCACTCTTGGGCATAAGTCATCACACTACTACGACAAGCTTCATTAAATTTGGCAATACCGTAATCCTCAATATCTTTACGTCCACCCAGGCTTAAATCTTTTTCAATAATATTTTCTACCGGCAATCCATGGCAGTCCCAACCCCATTTACGCTCTACGCGAAATCCGCGCATAGTAAAATAACGCGGCACCACATCTTTCATCAAAGACGCCACAATATGTCCGTAGTGAGGCAAACCGGTAGCAAAAGGCGGACCATCATAAAAAGCATAGAGTTTATCTTCGGGATTTTTTTCTATGGATTTTTCAAAACATTTTTTCTCATCCCAATAATCCAATATTTTTTGTTCTTCTTCGTTGGCGTTATACAACATATTTTACAAAATTATTAAAAAATAAATAAAAAAACACACTTTTGGTGTGTTAAGAGCCATTTTATAGGCGGTACCATCTTAACTTTAACTTAATTTATTAGCTGTTACGGGCTATCCCGAAAGAGTCTATTTTTCGCTAAAATAAGCGAATTTCTTTCTCCAACGCCCCAAAAAGGATCCTTGTTGATGACAAGTAATAGCGTTTTTAAGTTATTTTAATCATACCTGTTTTCATTTTCTTTGTCAAACTGGCAAATGTATAAATAAAATTGCCAAAACCACTCAAATTCTATATAATAACAATACTTTATAACTTTATAACTTTCAATTGTGCTTATGTTTTACATTGCCGCCGACCACGCCGGTCACCATTTAAAAAAAGACTTGGAGCAACTTTTCAAAAACCAAAATATTGAATATGAAGACCTGGGAGCCAAATCATATGACGAAAAAGACGATTTCGTGGATTTTGCCGTCCCTTTGGCCAAAAAAGTTGTGGAAACCGGTTCAAAAGGGGTTCTGATTTGCGGTAGCGGACATGGAATGTGTATGGCTGCCAATAAAATTCAGGGTGTCCGGGCAATTGTAGGATATAGCATTTCTGGAACCGAACTGGGGCGCAAACACAATGACGCCAATATTTTATGTTTAGCCGGACGTGTTGTTACCAAAGATCATGCTTTAGCTATCATCAAAACATTTTTGAACACTGAATTTTCCGGCGAAGAAAGATTCGTTCGAAGAAATAAAAAAATCGCAGATTTAGAAAAATAAAATTTTACTGTCATCCTGAGCCATAGGCGAAGGATCTGCAAGTAAGATAATTGCTTATTACAGATTCTTCACTTCGTTGAGAATGACAAAAACAAATATGAAAAATTACTTAGTTCCGGCCATATTGGTAAAAAATTTTTCCGATTTAAAATTGCAGATAAAAAAAGTGCAAAAAGTTTTTCCACTTGTGCAAATAGATATCTGCGACAATCTTTTTGTCAAAAATAGAACTTTCAAAGAACGGTTGGAAATAAACAAACTTCATCTCCCCTGTCGATTGGAATTGCATTTGATGGTAAAAAATCCTGAAAAAGAATTAAAAAAATGGGAAAAAGTAAAAAAGGTGTTTCGTGTATATATTCATGCTGAAACCTTAAAAAATAATTTTGAAAAAATATTAAACATCATACAGAAAAACGGCTGGCAATTGGGCTTGGCACTAAATCCGGAAACCAAAACGCAAAAAATACAAAAATATTTAGACAAAATCGATGCTGTACTGTTTATGACCGTACATCCGGGGATCCAAGGACAAAAATTGATTCCGCAAATATTGAAAAAAATAAAATCTTTTAAAAAACCACAAAAACTTTTGGTTGCAGCCGACGGCGGAATAACTTTGGACAATATCAAACAATTAAAAAAATCCGGAGTAAAGGAATTTTGTATAGGGAAAAGATTGGTGATGGCAGAAGATATTAAAAAAACTTTAAGAGAATTTAACAAACTAATTAAAAACCCTAATTCCTAAGCTCTAAATTCTAAACAATATTTAATACTTAATATCCAATATCTAAAAACTTTTTATAATTTAAATATTTGAATTTTGACATTGTTTAGAGATTAGAAATTAGTGCTTAGAATATTATATAAAAAATTTATGTTAGACTTAATCATCATCGGAGGTTCCGCTGCCGGTTGTAGCGCAGCTATTTATGCGGCTCGCAGAAAATTAAATTTTAAAATTATCACTCACGATATCGGAGGAGAAGTTGTTTATGCTGGCGAAGTAAAAAATTGGTTGGGAAACAAAAGTATTTACGGTTATGATTTAGCGCAAAACTTTGCCGATCATGTCCGCGATTACGGCGTAGAAATCGAGGAGGGCTGGAAAGTTTATTCTATTGAAAAAGAAAAGTCAGGTTTTACTGTTAAAACCAGAAACAATAAAGGCGAGGAAAGAAAAGAATTGGCCAAAACCGTACTTATTGCGACAGGTATTCATCCACGACATCTTGGTGCTAACAATGAAGAAGAACTATTTCACAAAGGTATCACCTATTGCACGGTTTGCGATGGACCACTATTCAAAAATAAAACTGTGGCCGTGCTTGGCGGTGGAAATGCCGCATTGGAAGCCGCGGTAATGATGAGTAGTATTGCACAAAAAGTTTACTTGATGACCATAGAACCGGACACGGCTGAAAAAAAATTCGGCTTTCCGACCGGAGATGATGTTTTGATTGAAAAAGTAAAATCTTTGCCAAATGTGGAAATCATTCATTATGCCAACACTTATGAATTTGTCGGAGAAAATAAATTGACTGGTTTGAAATATCGCGATTTACGCGATGGAAAAAATGAAGAAAAAGAATTAGCAATAGAAGGCGCGATGATTCATGTTGGTATGGTGCCAAATTCCGATTTTATCGATATTGTAGAAAAAGATAGAGCTAAACAAATTATAGTTGACCGCCATCAACAAACATCTGTCCCGGGAATTTTTGCCGCCGGTGACGTTACAGATTTGCCTTATAAACAAATTATTGTCGCCGCGGGACAAGGCACAGCAGCCGCTCTTTCCGCCATTGAATACCTTAATAAACTTAAATAATTTACAATTTTCAATTTAAAATTTTCATTGAATTTTCAATCACCGTTTTATCATTGATCATTCATTAAAAATTGAAAACTGAAAATTAAAAATTCTTATTATGTCTCTTCCTCTCTTCGATATAATACTCAACGTACTCGCAGGATTAGGAGCCATCTTAATCACCTACGCCGTTTTTTTGGAACACGAAACTCGACAAGACATTGTCTTGGCTATTGGCGCTTTTTGTTTACTCGTTTACGCTCTCTGGATAGGTAATGCTATTTTTGCTTTAGCTATGGGCGGAGTATTCTTGGCTAGCATGGTTGAGTTTGTAGAAATACTTGTCGGTATTCACGATCCAATCGGGGCCAGTAAAACAAGTACTAATAACAAACCAAAGGAATAAAAACAATCTTTTTAACTTCTTAGACAATATTTATGTATAATTTACTTACTATTGGCGATGCGGTTGTAGACAATCATATAATCTTGGATGAAGCGGAAGTGGAATGTAATGTTGATAAAAAAACCTGCCGTTTATGCCTTGATTATGCTGCCAAAGTGCCAGTTAGCGAAAGCTTTCAAAACATTGGCGGTAATGCTGTAAACACAGCTATTGGGGCCAGCAAACTCGGTCTAAATACTGCTATTTTAACCGACTTGGGAAAAGACGCTAACGGTAAAACGGTTATTTCTGAACTCAAAAAATACGGCGTGGACACAAAACTGATTAAACTAAATCCAAAAAACGAAACTCGTTTCGCTATTGTTCTCAATTACAAAGGCGAACGCACTATTTTATCATCTCATAAAAAGAAAGTATATTCCTGGCCGACAATATTACCAAAAACCGATTGGATTTATTATACTTCCCTATCCGATGGTTTTGAAACATTACAAAAAAATCTTTTCGCCCATCTCAAAAAACATCCGACCGTTCGTTTAGTTTATAATCCCGGATCTTTTCAATTAAAAAATTCTCTGAGCAGTGTTTTGGAAACAATCAAAAAATCTGACATTTTAATCGTTAATTTGCAAGAAGCGGAAACTATCTTGAATACGACTTTGCAAAAAGAAAAAAGCATGGCCACTATTATTCATAAACTTCTTGCTCTAGGTGCCAAAGAGGTGGTGATAACCGATGCGGAAAAAGGCGCTTATGCGGGAAGCGTGGAAGAAGTTTGGTATATGCCTTCCTTCCCTGTTCAAGTCATAGCCAAAACCGGCGCCGGCGATGCATTTTCTTCCGGATATATTTCCGCCAGACAATATGATCACGATATCGCCGATGCTTTACTCTGGGGCATTGCCAACAGTTGTAGTGTTATCAGCAGTTTCGGTTCACATGCGAAGTTGTTGGAAAAAGGAAACATTACAAACTATATTAAAAAGCACAGCGAAATTCAACCTAAAAAGATAGCATAAAAAAACAAGCCGCAAGGCGCAGTCCCTCATCATTCGTTGCTAAACGAATAGGTGAGGGATCAAAAAACACTCTGCCAAAAGCAGGGTGTTTTTAAATAAAAATAAATAATTTCTTTTTAACTACAATGTTTATTATTCCTCTCCATAAAAATCTATCTCTTTCACCGTTTCCACCCCTCTCATTCTGTTCAAATCCATTTTTCTCCCCGCAAAAAAATCTACTGACTGCGAAACTGCGTGAAAATTCAATTCCGGGCCGAGCAAACACATTCCAAATTCAAACATTCTGATTCTTTCTCTAATTTCATCCGCTAAAATAGGATGATCTTGTTCGTTTTGAGCAATTTCCCTTAAACCTCTCAGTTTTTCTTCGATATTTTCCAAAATTTTCGCATATTCCTCTACTTTTTTTATAAATCGTTCTTTTTCCGTGCTCGCTATTTGTTGATTAACAAACTTTTTCAAATCTTCCTGCATTTTGAGCAATGCGCGATAAAGCTCTACACGTTCTTCACTTTCAAAAAATACAGCCGGGCGACCTGAATGCAAATCTCGCAAAGAAAGTCCGTAGTCTTTATAGTTTAAATACTTTTTTTGCATTTCCTTTGATAAATATGGTAACAAAAATTCATCACCATAAGCATTTTCGGCAATAGTCAAAAATTCTTTGTATGCTTGATTCCATGGCCAAAGAACATAACCAAAAGAAATCATCGTGTTTTCTATCTGAACAGGAGTTAATGACTGATTGGTTTCCATCTCTTTTAACGCATTCTTTATTTTTTCTTTTTCTTCTAAAGGAAAAAGAGGTGGAATATTTTGATAAAAATATTGGAATAATTGAATTGTATAATTTGTCATAAATTTAAATTTGATTGGCAATATAATAAAGTGCGATTCCGGCTGCTACCGACACATTCAAACTATTTTTCTTCCCTCTCATCGGAATTTCAACCGCTTCATCGCAATATTTCAATTGATCTTTGGTAACACCGGTTTTTTCATTTCCCAGTACCAAGGCACAAGGAAATTTCGGTTTCCAAGAAAACATATCAACACTGGTTTTTGTTTGTTCCAGCGCTACTATATTATACCCTTTTTCTTTCAATTGTTTAAGCACTCGCCCGGTTTGTTTTATATACTCCCATTTTACAAAATTTTCCGCCCCTAAAGATACTTTCAGTAAACTTGGATGAGGTGGATATGGAGAATATCCGGTAATATATACTTTATCTATTCCAGCACCATCGGCAGTGCGCAAAATCGCCCCGACATTATGCGCGCTACGGATATTTGGTACAATTACCACAAATTTTTCTATATTTTTGGATATTTTCTTCATGTTTTCTAGACTTTATGGACTTTATAAACTTTACGAACTTTATGAACTTCAGGTTTGCTTTTTTTCATAAACTACGTTAAAATTCATACTGTAAATATTATCAGTTTTTAATAAATTAAGCAAAATTTTGTTATTTTTAACATACTTATATAATATGGACGAACAACATTTGCAAAAAAAAGAAGAGGTTGTTGAGAGTAACCCAGAAAAAATTATTGAAGAAAAAACAAAAAAATGTTTTTTGCATTCTGCTTGGTTGCCGTTTATTTTTTGGCTTGTTTTTGCCGGAGTTTTTTATTTTTTTGCCTATGATCTGGCAACTATCAAATTTTCCGATATCGCTGATAAACGCGTTATAAACATTTTTAGTAAATATAGTATTTATGCCGGATTGGTTTTGGGCCTTTTGTCCATGCTTGGCGGATATATAATTTATGCGATTTTACGCAAAACAAAGCTAAAAAACAATGTTTTTATCTACCCTATTTTGGTTGCTTTGATGAATTTACCTTGGTATTTATTTGGCCGACAATTGGTTTATTTTGAAAATAGATACACTGATATTGCTCGCGGTCTTATCAATTATATTGGTTATCCTCTGCTTTCCGCAACCAAATTTATATTTGCTTTAGTTTTAATTTGGATACTCGTTTTAATAATCAAAATTTTGGTTAAAAAAGGTTTAAATAAAAAAGTTACCACTGCGATGCTTATTTTGCTTTCTCCTCTTTTTCTCAATGGTTGTGTTGGAGATATCAATGAATGGGCGTGCAGTTTTTTTGATGATCCTGATCATTGTTATCAAAATGCCGGGGTTCAAGATGGTGATACTGACACTTGCGCCAAAATCAAAGGCGAGGGTTTTAACGGTTCCAACCCACCGCGAGACAAATGTTATCTGCGTATTGCAGAAAATACCGGTGATTTGAGTGCTTGCGATAAAATTGAGGGCGGGCCTTATTCTTACACCAAAGAAGAATGTATTCTAGGAGCATCGGTCAAATTTAAAAATCCCGAAGGGTGTTTGAAACTGTCCGGAGCTGATAAAAAAAGTTGTGTTTCTCAAGTCGGTCCTTATTTATTGCCCGGCAGTGTTTTGGAAATAGATGATCAAATAAACATACTCAAAGAAGAGTTAAAAAATAATCCTGATGCGGAATTACAAAAACAATTGGATGGTCTGGAAAAAAAGAGAAGTGATTATTTGGGGGTTATGGATGAAAAAAATAAAAAAGATTATGAATCCCTTTCTGATCCGATGAATAAAAAAGTGGCAATGGATTATTATAGCGGTAGAATAGATCAAAAAACCAAAGATGCTTTGACCGCTCTTAACGATAGCTTGCGAGGTAAAGGAGAAAAACTCAGTGATCAAGAATATAAATCACTAAGTGAAATGATGGCTTATAAAAACGATCCGAAAAACAACATTGAAAATATGGATGATGCGGAAATCGTGAAATTGCGCTGGAACGAAAAATTTGGCAATGCGGTGGAGAATTTAAAATTTTGGAACAGCAACCCGACTGAGGCGGAAAAAAAATATGACGAACAGTTACTTTTTTATCAAAGAATGTTGGAAAGACAAGCGGCTATAGAAAAAGGACTTAGCCAAAAACAACAAGATTTTGAACGTGAAGCTGACAGAGTTACTGGATATATCAAAGATCAAATTTACGAAAAAATAACCGACGAAGCCAAAAAACAAGCTTTTGGTGAATTGGTTGATTTGGTGGATTCTCCGGCCTCTGCTCCAGTAACTGCTATTTTAGGTGAAGCGATAGACACGGTAAAAAAAGAGGCTCAATCTGCTGAATTTCGTGGTTTAGTCCGTGCTTATAACAAAGGTATGGAAGAAGAACTTGCCAAAGCCGGTGGAAATGTAGATAAAGCCCATGCCGCTGTAACGGCCAATCTACAAAAAGATCCTTATATGTATGAGGATAAAAACACCTTTGCTAAATACGGAAATATCTTGGAAAATAAAGATTGTGACGGCAGTAATCCGCATTGTATTCAAAGAGATGTTTTTTGGAAAGCCATGAAAAAATCTTATAAATATCAAAATAAATAAAAAATTTAATATGAAAAAACTAATTCTCATCCAATTTTATCTTCTTTTAGGCGGCACGATATTTGCTTGGACTAACTTTGGCATTGAACTCAATGATTGGCTCAATGAACGCGCCTGTACTCTCGGTTGTTCGGCTGGCAATCTTACAAATCCTTTTCTTACTCCATGTTTTTACGGCGCGGTTTTCTTTTTGATAGCTTTTATTTTGAATGCCATTATACTTAAAAAAAGTAAAGAATTAAAATAAAAATATGAACACTTTGTTAGCTATTATTCTCGCTTGTTTAGGTATCAGCTTGTGCGTCTGGGCCGCCGTACTTTTGTTATATTTCAAAAAAGAAACTTTAAACAAAATAACTTTACTTTTGGTTTCTTTATCCGCCGGCGCTTTGATGGGTGGAGCTTTTTTTCATCTCTTGCCGGAAGCTGCTGAAGAATTGGATATAAACGTACTTTTGTTGACTGTAGTGATTTCTTTTGTTTTCTTTTTTTTCTTGGAAAAATTATTATTTTGGCGTCATTGTCATAAAGGAGAATGTTCAGTGCACACTTTCGGATATATGAATTTAATTGGTGATTCTCTTCATAATTTTATTGATGGAGTCGTTATTGCTAGCGCTTTTTTGATAGACATTCGCTTAGGTGTTGTAACTACTCTTGCTATAGCCTTACACGAAATACCTCAAGAAATCGGTGATTTCGGCGTTCTGATTCATGCCGGATTTGAAAAGAAAAAAGCTTTGATAGTTAATTATTTGGTGGCTCTCACGGTGTTATTGGGTGGTATAGCCGGATATTTTGCTTCCTTTGCAATAAAAGGAGTAGTGCCTTATTTATTACCCTTTGCCGCCGGCGGCTTTATTTATATCGCTGCTTCGGATTTAATGCCTGAAATTCGTAAAGAAACAAATCTTAAAAAATCATTGCTTTCTTTTATTATTTTTATTTTTGGCATTATCATGATGTATGCCGCCACTTTATTTGAACATTAATTATATGGAAGATTTAAAACACGGTATTTATCAACATTTCAAAGGTAATTTATTCGAAGTTATTGATGTCGGTCGAGATAGTGAAACTCTGGAAGAATTGGTTGTTTATCGAGCGCTTTATGATTCGACGGAATTTGGTAAAAACGCTCTCTGGGTCAGGCCGAAAGAAAAATTCTGCGAAGAAATAATAGTGGATGGTAAAAAAATTCCCAGATTTAAATTTATTGAATAATAAAAAACACCCTTACTTGGGTGTTTTTTATTTTAATTTTTCCATCCATATACTCTGCGCCGTACAGAGAGCCACAGCCAGAGCATCGGCGGCATCATCTGATTTTATTTTTTGTTTAAGTCCGAGTATCATTCCTACCATTTTTTGCATCTGCTTTTTCTCCGCCTTACCATAACCGGTTATCGCTTGTTTGATTTGTAAAGGAGTATATTCGTGAACTTTCATTTTTTGCTCAATACCGGAGAGTAATATTACACCTCTCGCCTGCCCGACATCCATAGCGGTTTTGGCATTTTTGAAAAAAAATAATTTTTCCACCCCCATTACTTCGGGTTTATATTTTTTTGCCAATGTATCAACTTTATTTTTTATCTCAGAGAGCCGTTCAATAAAAGGTTTTTTCGCTTCAGTATTTAAACAACCATAGACAAGCACTCTCCATTGGTTGCCTTTTGTTTTTTCTATTATTCCATAGCCCATCCGGCCATAACCGGGATCGATGCCGAGTATTCGCATATTATTTAGCATTTGTAAAATAATCTTCCACGTCTTCTCTTTCTTCTAACTCACCAAAAAGTTCCTGTAATTTACCAACATTTTCTTCGGCTATTTCCACTTTGTCTTTAGCCACCCATTCAATTCCGGATTTAGCAGGCTCTAAATTCATTTCTTTTACTTTACCCAACACCTTTTGCAAATTTTCAATCTTAGTCAAAACCTCTATTTCACCTTCTTCATTTTTAATATCTTCGACTCCGATTTCTATCAAGTTCATTTCAAAATCATCCTGTTGAATATTTTTATTTTTCAATTCTTCTTCCGTTAAGCGAACAACTCCAAATTGATTAAACATCCAAGCTACGCTTCCAGGCCCGGCCATTGAGCCGCCATATTGACTCAGAGTATGTTTAATTTCCGATACGGTCCTATTTTTATTATCAGTTACCGCTTTGATAAGTATAGCTACTCCGCCGGGACCAAAAGCTTCGTACAAATTTTCTTCAAATATCACACCGTCATTAAGTTCTCCCGTCCCTTTTTTGATAGCTTTATCAATATTGTCTTTGGGCATACTGACACTTTTGGCTTTATCTATCGCAATACGCAGAGAAAAGTTTTTTTCCGGATCTCCGCCACCTTTAGCGGCAATTGTGATTAATTTTGAATATTTAGAAAACATAGCGCTTCGAATAGCGTCCTGTTTACCTTTACGGCCTTGAATATTGTGCCATTTACTATGACCAGACATATTGAAAAAATTTAAGCTCTAATTTCTAACCCCTAAACAATATATAAGTCCAAATATTTAATCGCAAAATTTAGATATTGGATATTAAATATTGAATATTGTTTATGATTTAGAACTTAGGATTTAAGATTTAATTACACTTATCTTACCAATAAACTTCAAAAAAATCAACTAAAAAAGCCCGCTTATAGCGGACTTTTTTAGGCTTATTTAAGCAAAATTTATTTTTTAAAACCTGTACCGGCCGGAATGAGACGACCGATGATAACGTTTTCTTTGAGACCTTCCAAATAATCAATTTTACCGGTAATCGCGGTATTGATAAGAACGCGAGCGGTTTCTTGAAAAGAAGCTGAGGAAAGAAAACTTTGTGTAGATAAAGAAACACGAGAAATACCCAATAACAATTCTCTAGCTGTTGCTTCTTTACCGCCTTCTTTTTTGGCTTGGTTATTGCAAAATTCCAAATGAGCTTTTTCTACAACTTCACCCGGTAAAAGCTCGGTGTCACCGGCATCTTCCACATATACACGACTAAACATTTGACGAATAATAACTTCCATATGTTTATCGTTAACTTTCTGACCTTGAGAAGAATAGATATTTTGCACTTCTTCCAAAATATACTTTTGCACCGCAGGACGTCCTTTAAGTTCGAACAATTCTTGTAAATGAATAGAACCATCGGTTAGTTGGTCGCCTTTTAGCACTTCATCTCCGGTTTTTACATACAATTTATAACCTAGCGGCACGATATATTCGCGAACACGCGGTCCGTTGTACGATAAACGAATTTTGTTTTTTTCTATTTTTACTTGTCCGGCATATTTGGCTTTAATTTCTTCACCGGAAGAACCGCGAACCACTAATACCGTATCCTGTTCCACTATTTCGTCATTTTTTACCATAACTTCATCTTCACTTCCTGTGCTGATTTTCATTTCATCCATACCTTCAAAATGGACTTTGATGATTTTTTGTCCGCGACGACCTTCAAAAATCTTTTTTCCCGTAGGAGAAGTGATGATTTTTCCATCCGCATCTTCAATTTCCACTTTGCCTTCTACATCGGTAAGCAAAGCTTGATGTTTCGGAGTGCGTACTTCAAAAATTTCTTCGATACGAGGCAAACCTTGAGTAATATCAGACCCTGCCACACCACCGGTATGGAAAGTACGAAGTGTCAACTGGGTACCAGGTTCACCGATACTTTGAGCGGCAATAATACCGACCGAAGCGCCAAGCTCTGCGGGTTTATTATAAGATAAATCATATCCGTAACATTTTTGACAAACACCTTTTGGACATTTGCACTTGAAAACCGAACGAACATGGATAGATTCTACTTTATTTTTATCTATTTCACGAGCGGATTTTTCATCAATAACCTCTCCGGCTTTTACAATCACTTTATTGCCGATTTTTACATCTTCCACTACATAACGACCGACAACTCTATCTGCTAATTTTTCACCCATTTCCGCTGATTGAGCCAAAGTAAATACTTCGCCCTCTTTAGCCCCGCAATCTTCTTCCAACACTACTACGTCTTGAGCCACATCCACCAAACGACGAGTCAAATAGCCGGCGCCAGATGTACGCAAAGCAGTATCGGACAAACCTTTACGAGTACCGTGAGAAGAAATAAAGTATTCCAAAGAGTCAAAACCTTCCTTAAAGTTTCCTTTTACCGGAAGTTCAATAATGTCGCCAGACGGAGAAGCAACCAAACCTTTCATACCGATAACCTGACCCAACTGTCCCCAAGAACCGCGAGCGCCTGATTCAATCATAGCATAAACCGGGCCTTCTTTATCCAAAGCCTCTCTGACATTGGTAGAAATGATTTTATCTTTTACTTCAGTCCAAATTTCCAATATCTTGGCATGTTTTTCACCTTGAGTGAGCAAACCTTCGTTGCGTAAATTTTCAACTTCGCGAACTTTGGCATCACTTTCTTTGAGCAAAGCCGTTTTCTCTTCTATTTTCGGAAAGTTATTCATACTCAAAGAATATCCGGATTTGGTTGCGTATTTGAAACCAAGATTTTTCAAATCATCCAAAAAAGCGGCAGTTTTTTCTTGACCGTAAATTTCCAAATAAGAAGAGATAATTCCTCCGAGTTTTTTAACAGTTATAACATCGTTTACAAAATTAATTTCATCCGGCAACACTTCGTTGAAAATAATACGTCCAATGGTTGTTTCCATCAACGGAGTGGTTCCTTCCAGAAATTTCTTCATATCTGTAAAACGCACTTTTATTTTTTCATGCAAAGTTATGATACGTGACTTGTAAGCAAACAAAGCTTCTTTTTCAGATGAAAAATAACGCATGTTTTTATTTTCTCTGTTTTCACGAAGATGTGTCAAATAAAAACAGCCAAGCACAATATCTTGTTTCGGAGTTACAACCGGTTGTCCGGTAGCGGGTTTCAAAATATTTTTCTCTGCAGCCATCAAATTGTCCGCTTCCCAACGAGCTTCCACGGTAAGCGGTAAATGCACAGCCATTTGATCGCCATCAAAGTCGGCATTAAAAGCGGTACAAACCAAAGGATGTAATTGAATAGCACTACCTTCGATAAGACGAGGGTGGAAAGCTTGAATACCCAAACGGTGCAAGGTCGGAGCGCGATTAAGCAATACACGGGTTTTTTTGGTTAATTCTTCCAATATATCCCAAACTTCATCACGTTCACTTTCTATAAAACGATTGGCGGAACGAACATTGTGAGCCAATTCCATTTTAATAATTTCCGCCATTATAAACGGTTTAAATAATTCCAAAGCCATTCTTTTTGGTAAACCGCATTCATCCAAATTCAAATTCGGACCGACAACGATAACCGAACGACCGGAATAATCCACACGTTTACCGAGTAAATTTTGACGGAAACGTCCTTGTTTACCTTTCAAGATATCAGCCAAGGAGCGCAATTGTCTTTTTTGACCGGTAGAAGCAGTCACGGTTTTGGCATGACGAGCATTATTATCAATAAGCGCATCAACAGCTTCTTGTAACATACGTTTTTCATTTCTGCAGATAACTTCCGGAGCATTTAATTCTAACAACCTTTCCAAACGATTATTACGATTAATAACGCGACGATACAAATCGTTCAAATCCGAAGTTGCAAAACGACCTCCATCAAGAGCGACCATCGGACGTAAATCAGGAGGAACGACAGGTAAACATTTCATAATCATCCATTCCGGACGAATATTGTTGACGATTAAATTTTTCAACAATTTTTTGCGACGAATAATTTTTTCCAATTTTGCGCCTTTGGCTGTTTGTTGTTCTTGACTTAAAGTTTTATAAGTTTCTTCCAAGTTTACACGAGAAAGTAAATTATAAACTCCTTCAGCGCCGATTTGCGCTTCAAACAAATGACCGTAACGCAAAGAAAGTTCTTGATATTTTTGTTCAGAGATAATACGCAACAAAGTCAATTCTTTGAGTTCTTTGTCAGCTTGTTGAAAATCTGATTCCAGGGCTGACATTTTGCGAGTACCTTCTTCTTGAATTTTTTCCAGAATTTCGGCTTTTTGTTTTTCGTCATTGGCCTTTTTGATAGCGACTTCTGTTTCTTTTTCGATTTGTTTTTTCTTTGATTTATATTCTTGACGCAACAAATCAAAAGTTTGTTTTTTACCTTCATCATCCACGTGCGTAATGACAAAAGAAGCAAAATAAACCACTTTTTCCAAAGCTTGAGGACTCAAATCTAACACCAAACCAACTTTACTCGGAACCGATCTCAAAAACCAAATATGAGTAACCGGAGTGGCTAATTCTATATGTCCCATGCGTTCGCGACGAACCAAAGAAGTTGTAACTTCGACTCCGCATTTATCACAAACAATTCCTTTATAACGAATCTTTTTATATTTTCCACAGTAACATTCCCAATCTTTGGTAGGTCCAAAAATTTCTTCGGCAAACAAACCGCCTTTTTCCGGTTTTTGAGTACGATAATTAATGGTTTCCGGTTTGCGCACTTCGCCGTGCGACCAGCTGCGAATAGCTTCCGGAGAAGCGATTTTCAGACGAATCGCGTCAAAGTCGATGACATTGGTGGTATTGCGATACATATTTTTGAAAAAATTATTTGATTTAAGAATTAGGCTTCCTTAGCAGTAGTATCAATCATTCCTTCCGGATTTTCTTCTTTATTGGAATTTGCCGGAGGATTAAACAAAGAAGTTTCTTCGACTTTTTCGTAAACGCCATTTTTATTTTTGAGAAGTTCCACATCCAAACCTAACCCTTTCAATTCGCGAACCAACACATTAAAAGATTCCGGGGTATTCACAGCTTTGATTTCTTCGCCTTTGATGATAGCTTCGTAAGCTTTACTGCGTCCCGGCACATCATCGGATTTGATAGTTAACATTTCTTGCAACATATGTGCGGCACCATAAGCTTCCAATGCCCAAACTTCCATTTCACCAAATCTTTGACCACCGGATTGAGCGCGACCGCCGAGAGGTTGTTGAGTAATCAAGCTGTACGGGCCGATAGAACGTTGATGAATTTTATCTTGTACCATATGGTTAAGTTTCAACATATAGTTGTAACCTACCGTAACTTTATTATCAAAAGCTTCACCTGTACGACCGTCGTATAACACCGATTGACCGTCAACTGCAAATCCATTTTTAACCAATGCATCATGAATTTGATCTTCGGTAATACCGTTAAAAGAAGGAGTCGCTACTTTAATACCCATAGAATTTGCGGCTAAACCCATATGATTTTCCAAAATTTGTCCGAGGTTCATACGAGAAATAACACCGAGCGGAGACAAAATAATATCTACCGGAGTTCCGTCTTCCAAAAACGGCATATCTTCGGCCGGAACTACGCGAGAAATAACACCTTTGTTACCATGGCGACCGGACATTTTATCTCCGATTTGAACTTTGCGCATATCGGCCACACGCACACGAACTCTCTTTATAACACCCGGTTCAAGTTTATCGCCATTTTCCGCGGAAAATACTTTGATATCGATAACTTTACCATGTTCACCATGTTCCAAATATAAAGATGAATCACGAACATCGCGAGCTTTTTCACCGAAAATAGCGCGAAGAAGTCTTTCTTCAGCTGATAATTCAGTTTCGCCTTTCGGGGTTATTTTTCCAACCAAAATATCTCCGGATTTAACTTTAGCTCCGATACGAACAATTCCTTCACTATCCAAATTTTTTAATTTTTCTTCGGAAACATTCGGAATATCGGCAGTAACAACTTCAGGTCCGAGTTTTGTTTCACGAACATCTACAAAATAATCTTCAATATGTATGGAAGTATAACGATCTTTTTTAACCAAACGATCGGAAATTATAACAGCATCTTCATAATTGAAACCGTCCCAAATCATATAAGCCACCAAAACATTTTGACCGAGTGATAACTCGTTTTCACTTATGGAAGGACCGTCTGTCAAAGCTTGTCCTTTTTTTACTTTATCACCGACAGTTACCACCGGATGTTGGTTGATACAAGTAGAATGATTTGATCTTTGAAATTTCCTCAAAACATAATTTATTTTGTCGCCTTTTTTGGTGGTTAATTCTATTTTATCTCCGGAAACTGCGGTAATTTCGCCGTCGTTTTCAGCATAAAAAACATAACCTGAATTACGTGCCGCATCTTTTTCTACACCCGAACCAACTAACGGCGGTTCCGGTTTGATACAAGGAACGGCTTGACGTTGCATGTTTGTTCCCATGAGCGCGCGAGTGGCGTCATCGTGTTCCAAAAACGGAACGCAGGCGGTCGCAACGGAAATAATTTGAGCGGACGATACGTCTATATAATCTATATTTTCAGCTTCGGTAACTTGAGGTTTGCCATAAACACGAGCGGAAACCAATATGTCTGTAAAGTAGCCGTTTTCATCAACTTTGGTAGTAGCCGGAGCGGTTACGGCTTTTTCTTCTTTGAAAGAATTTAATAAAACTATTTCATTGGTAACTCTAGGTTTAACCGGAACGATTTTTTCTTTACTTTTTGCCAACTTAGCGGCAATTTCTTTGGTAATTTTTGTTCCGTCTTTATATCCTTCCATTTCACCTCGTAAAATTTCACCTTCAGTCAAAGTCGGATCATTGGTCACTTCTTTGAGAACTTTACGATAAGGAGTTTCTATAAAACCAAACTCATTAACTCGTGCAAAACAAGAAAGATGGTTAACCAAACCAATGTTCGGACCTTCCGGAGTGGCAATCGGACAAATACGACCGTAATGGGTGTTGTGAACGTCGCGAACCTCAAAACCTGCCCTATCACGAGATAAGCCACCCGGACCGAGAGCAGACAAACGACGTTTATGCTCCAATTCAGCCAAAGCGTTTGTTTGATCCATGAACTGAGAAAGTTGAGAGCTCATGAAAAATTCTTTTACCGCAGAAATAACCGGACGAGCATTAACCAGTTTATTCGGAGTCAATTGTTCCGCTTCATAAGTACTCATACGATCGCGAATAATACGTTCCATACGAGCCAAACCGACACGTAATCTGTTTTGAACCAATTCACCTACAGCGCGAATACGTCGATTACCAAGATGGTCGATATCATCAGCTTCATCTTGAGTTACATTGAGACGAATAACTTCTTTGACCACCAAAGCCAATTTTTCCGGAGAAAAAACTCTGTTTTCTTTTTTACCATAATCTTCATAATTCAAACTCAAATCGAATTTAGTATCGAATTTATAAACACCGACCGGAGATAAATCATAACGATCAAAATTAAAAAACATGGCATGAATCAAGCTTTTGGCATTATCGGCAGTAGCCAAATCTCCCGGACGAATTTTTTTATAAACTTCAATAAGACCTTCATCGGCATTATGCGCCAAATCTTTTTTCAAAGTATTTTCAACAAAATTAATATTCGGATGAATATTTACATCTTTGAAAAGTTCGATAATCTGTTCGTCGGTTTCATAACCGAAAGCACGAAGCAAAGAAGTAACGGCAACTTTTCTTTTGCGATCTATTTTCACCCACAAAACATTATTTTGATCTGTTTCAATTTCAAGCCAAGCTCCGCGATTCGGAATAATTTTGGCTCCGTAATAACGACGACCGCGAACATTTTCCGCAGAAAAATAAACACCCGCACTTCTGATAAGTTGAGAAACAACAACTCTTTCTATGCCGTTAACTACAAAAGTTCCACGATTGGTCATTACCGGGAAATCTCCGAGATAAATTTCTTGTGTCTTACTAACGTTAGTAGTTTTATTGGTTAATCTTACTTGCACACGAAGAGGGGCTTCATATGTCATATCTCTATCGCGACAAGTCATCTCATCAAATTTCGGTTCATCCAAATAATAATCTTCAAAATACAATTCTAAATTACGATCGGAAAAATCGGTAATCGGAGAAACTTCTTCAAAAAGTTCTTTAATGCCAAATTTTAAAAACCAATCGTAAGAATTTTTTTGCACTTCTATCAAATCCGGAAACGGAACCGCATCGCGACTGGAAGTTAGATACTTGCGTTCCGGATCAATCTTATAATTTCTTTTATAAATAGGCATAAAATTTTTATAAAAATTTTAATTATTTTTTTAAATTGATTATTTTTTTAAAAATTAACTTTTAGACAACAAAAAATAGCCCTTTTTGTGGGAATTAAATTTTTTTTCTTATTTTTTAGCGAAAAGCAAGGTTAACATGCAATATTTTTTTACCTTGCGCGCAGCTTAAATTTTTATTGAAAATTTAGCCACGCTCTTTTGGCTAATATTAGCCAAAAATAAAAAGATGATAACTTGATGGAGTCATTATAAAGCAAAAAAGTGTTTTTGTCAAGAGAAAACTGAATTTTATATATTTGTCAAGAATAAAGGAAATTGCTGTTAATTTATACAAAAAAACGACATTTATACACAGTTTATCCACAGGTCCATGTCTCAACATAAAGTCTGGAAGTAACCATGCAAAGCAAGATTACTAAATTAAAACAATTTTTGGCTAAATTAAGAGAAAAAAAGATATTTTTTATTTTTTATGCTATTTTAGCCAAAAATCATACTTTTTTAGTATATTTAAAAATTTAGCTAATTTAAGCTAAAAATTCATTTTATCCCCAGACACAATTGACACTGTGCACAAGTACTCGTAAAATATCCAATAATATTTTTGATTTTGTCTTTGATAAGCTGCGGAAAAGCTGATGTCTCAACCGGATCGAATACTTTGAAACAAAACTCTCTCCTCCCCTCAACAATTATTTTTATATTTTGTTTTGGGGATGTTTTAAAGCACTGATCCGTAAGTTAATACATGCATCTTTTCCCGCAGCTTAGCGAAGATAAAATAATTTTTAAAAAACATATTTATCCCCTTTCAGGGGAGTTTTTTTTATGCTATAATAACCAAAGAATTTTATGGTCAAAAAAAGACTAAGACCTCAAGAAGAATTTGATTTTAATCCGGAAATCAGCCGCGGTTTGTTGGCTTTGTTTTTGTTTGCTTTGGCGGCTATTTCAATTTTAAGCTTCTTTGGTTTAGCCGGAGTAGCCGGTAACTTTTTAGATTCTTTATTAGCTATCGGTTTCGGATATATCAAATATTTATTCCCTCTCGTACTTCTTTTTATCGGAATTTTACTTACCAAAAATTTTGACGATGAATTTAAGTGGCCTAAAATTTTAGGAGCTCTTTTATTCTTTTTATCCATAAACTCTTTTGTTCATTTGCAATTATCTCCACAAGAAATGTTTGATTCGGCTATGCAAGGTTACGGCGGAGGTCTTTATGGATTTTGGTTAGCTTGGATATTAGGTTCTTATGTGGGATATTGGGGAGGTTTCGTTATTCTTTTGGCGATTTTTATTGTTGCTTTGATTTTTATTTTAAATACCACTTTATCGGATTTGGTTTTATTCGGACATAAATTGTTTGGTTGGTTTTTATCTCCCATCACTCAGCTTTTTTCCAACAAACCAAAACAAGAACAGATAAAATTCAGTATCAAAGGCGCGCATGCCAAATTTAATAACGAAGAAGAGGAAGTCGATGAAGAAGATGAAGAGGAAGATAAAAGTTTCGAAGAAGCGGTGGAAGAAATGAAAAGCAAAGAAAAAAGAGTTTTTGAAAGAAAAACTGTATCTATCGAAGAAACTGACGAAGAAAAAAATAAAAAGCCGGAAAATTCAGAACCTAAACCGGAAATCATTTTGAGCAAGCCCTCCGCCAATTACAGACTACCAAGTGTTGATTTGCTCTATAACAACAAAAGCAAACCTACTTCCGGAGATATAAAAAGTAACGCTGAAATTATCAAAGATACTTTTTTCAATTTCGGAATAGAAGTTGAGATGGGGGAAGTTCGCGTAGGACCTACTGTTACTCAATATTCTCTCAAACCGGCCAAAGGCATAAAACTTTCTCGCATTACAACTCTAAGTAATGATCTTTCTCTTTCTTTAGCCGCTCATCCGATAAGAATAGAAGCTCCTATTCCGGGAAAAGCTTTGGTTGGCATTGAAGTTCCCAATCAAAAAGTCGCCATGGTTTCTTTGCGAGAAATTTTGGAATCTCCGGAATATAAAGCTCGCAAACATAATATGATGTTTGCTTTAGGTAAAGATGTTGGTGGTAAAGTTTGGTTTGCCGATTTGCCAAAAATGCCTCATTTATTAATCGCTGGTACTACTGGTTCTGGTAAAACCGTTTGTGTTAATACTTTAATTTTAAGTCTTTTATATCAAAATTCCCCGGAAACTTTACGTTTTATTATGGTTGATCCAAAGCGCGTCGAGTTGACTCTTTATAACGGAATTCCTCATCTTTTAACTCCGGTCATAACCGATCCGGCCAAAACCGTAGCCGCCCTCAAATGGACTATTGGTGAAATGGAAAGACGTTTTGATGCTTTGGCCGCAGCCGGTAATCGAGATATTACTTCTTATAATAGTACTCATAAAGAAAAAATGCCTTATATAGTTTTTGTTGTTGATGAATTGGCAGATCTGATGGCTATGGCCGCTTCCGAAGTGGAAGCGGGAATTATTCGTATAGCCCAAATGGCTCGCGCGGTCGGAATTCATTTGGTAGTCGCCACTCAAAGACCGTCTGTGGATGTCATTACCGGTTTGATGAAAGCCAATATTCCGGCTCGTATAGCTTTTTCCGTAGCTTCTTCCATAGATTCTCGTACTATTTTGGATTCTCCTGGCGCGGAAAAATTACTTGGACGCGGCGATATGTTATTTTTAACCGCCGAACTTTCAAAACCTTTACGTATTCAAGGGGCTTTTGTTTCTGAAGAAGAAATGAAAAGAGTTGTTGAACATATAAAAACAGACACTATTCCTCAATATGATGAAAGTATCGTTTCTAAAGCCGGAAATGTAGGAGGAACTTCTTCTATGTTTGGAGGAGGAACTGATGATCGCGATGATTTATTTAATGAAGCGAGAGCTATTGTAGTTGAATCTGGTAAAGCCAGCGCTTCTCTTTTGCAAAGAAGATTAAAAGTCGGTTATGCTCGCGCCGCTCGTTTGCTTGACGAGATGGAAGAAGCTGGTATAGTAGGTCCTGCCGATGGAGCAAAACCCAGAGAAGTATTTACCGATCATCTGATGCCTGAACCTGAAGCTGAAATCCCTCTTTCCGAACAAAGAATGGGTGCTGGTGGAACTGTTTTTACTCCTCCCAAACCTTATACCTCTATTGATGAAGAAAGCGAAGAAGAAGCGGAATCACTCACCGAACAAAGTGAAGGTGACGGAGATAAAACTTTGGAAGAAATAGTTGAAGAAGAAGAATTCAGTACCGAACAAAGTTCTAATACCGAGGAATCGAAAGAAGAAAACGAAGAAGAGGTTGAAAATGAAATTCAAGAAAAACAATCAACAGAAGATAATCAAGAAGACGAAAAAATAGAACTTGAAATAGTAGAAATGGAAACGGAAGTTGAACCCGAAAAGGAAGAAGAACACCTTCCAGAAGAAAATTCCGATACTGAAGAAAAATCTAAAAAATCGAAAAAGACAAAAAAAGACGATGAATATATAAGTATTTTCTAAAAAAGGTTATGGCTGTTTTTTGCCACAAAAAATTGAATACGCCGGAATATTTGGGAGCTAAATTTAAAAAAACACGCGAAGAAAAAAATTTGACTCTTGAAGACATGGTCGGTATTACTCATATCGACGAAAAGTATTTAATCGCTATTGAAAACGGCAAATACAATCTTTTACCAAAAACAAAAGCCCATCGATTCGCTTATATACGAGAATACTGTCAGGCGTTGGAGTTGGATTGTAAAGAATTTTTAAATCAATTCAAAGAAGAAACCCGTCATGAAAAAATTTCTTCTGACCCTTCCGATAGTTATCAAAAATACTATTTAACGAGTGTTTCTATATTTTTACGAAATCTTTTTATTATTTTAGCGGTTTTGGCTTTTTTTACTTATATAGGTTTTCAAATAAACGGAGTATTAACCCCGCCGAAACTTTTAGTACTTTCTCCGGTAGAAGGACAATCAACGGATGAGTTGATAGTGATGATACAAGGAGAAGCGGAAAAAGAATCTCGTTTAACGGTAAACGGCAAGGAAATAATGTTAAACGAAAAAGGACAATTTGAATCTTTGATTGATCTGTCTGAAGGATTAAATACAATCATTATTTCCGCCACCAAGAAACACGGAAAAACCACAACTGTTATTCGTCATGTAGTGGCCAAAAATAATTTACAATAAAATAAATTAATTAACACTTTAAAAAAGTTTTAAGCTTATGCCAAAAGCACAAATCTCGGAGGAGGTAAAAAACAAGTTAAAAGCCGCGGAGAGCGCGATTGATCAGATTAAAACAAAATTTGGCGACGGCGCCATCATGAAGTTTGGTGAAGCCAAAAAAATGGAAGTGGATACCGTACCGACCGGATGTCTTTCCTTGGATGTCGCTCTTGGGGTTGGTGGCGTACCGCGCGGAAGAATTATTGAAATATACGGACCGGAAGCTTCAGGTAAAACTACTTTAGCTCAACATATCGTAGCTGAAGTACAAAAACTTGGTGGCATTGCCGCTTTCGTAGACGCTGAACACGCTCTTGATCCAGACTATGCCCGCAAAATCGGAGTTCGTGTTGACGAACTTCTTATCTCCCAACCCGATACCGGCGAACAAGCTCTAGATATCGTAGAAACCCTTGTACGTTCTAATGCTGTTGATGTGGTAGTTATCGATTCGGTGGCTGCTTTGGTTCCAAAAGCCGAAATTGAGGGAGATATGGGAGATTCTCATATGGGTTTACAAGCACGCTTAATGTCCCAAGCTTTACGTAAATTAACCGGTATTGTTAGTAAAAGTAAAACTATTGTTATTTTTATCAACCAAATCCGCAATAAAATAGGTGTATTCTTTGGTAACCCAGAAACAACAACTGGCGGTTTGGCTCTCAAATTTTATTGTTCTGTACGTATTGAAGTGCGCCGCAGCGCTCAAATAAAACAAGGCGATAAAATTATCGGTAATCGCGTAAAAACAAAAATAGTAAAAAATAAAGTTGCAGCTCCGTTTACCACTTGTGAATTCGATATTATGTATAACGAAGGTATTTCCGTTTCCGGCGATGTGCTTGATACCGGTGTGTTATATAAAATAGTACAGAAAAAAGGTAACAGTTATATGCTTGGTGAAGAAAAACTCGGTGTCGGTAGAGAAGCGGCAAAAAAATATCTCAAAGACAATCCGAAATTAATTACGCTTATTAGAAAAGAAGTTTTAGCCGCAGTAGAACGCGGTGATGTGGCTGAAAGCGGAGATGACGAAGCTTCAGCAGAAGAATAAAAAATCAACAAAAAAACGACTCGCTCATGCGGGTCGTTTTTTTAATTGTCGGGGTGACAGGACAATTTCACTGCTCGCCCCGACGTTAAGTCGGGACTGCGCTTTAGAAAACCTTCGGGTTTTCCAATACCTTTCCTCAATATGAGAAAACTTCCGTTTTCTCCCTTTCCCGTTCAAGTCCTGTTTCTAACACAAATAAAAATAATGACAGAATAAACCTGTCATTATTTTTAGTCGGGGTGACAGGACTTGAACCTGCAACCTCTTGGTCCCAAACCAAGCGCTCTAGCCAATTGAGCTACACCCCGTATTTAGTTTATAAAGTCAAAAGTCCATAAAGCCTATAAAGTCACGAATAACCGAACTTTATGAGCCTTATGAACTTTAAAAACTTTTAACTTGTTTTGGTGCCGAGGGCGAGGATTGAACTCGCGACGCAAGGATTTTCAGTCCTTCGCTCTACCACTGAGCTACCTCGGCTTTTTGTTTAAAAATATTTATCCCGACGCAACACAAACTATTGTGTTGCTAGTGGACCCAAGGGGATTCGAACTCCTGACCATCGCCTTGCAAAGGCGCCGCTCTACCAACTGAGCTATGGGCCCCTCACCTACATTTTATTATAGGTTTGCAAATTATTTAATTTAGGTAACCTCGCCTCTTCATTAACTGTTTGGTAATACTATACAGGTGAAGGGGCTATGGGCCCTAGTTTTACGAACCGCTTTTAGTCCGTTAAAATTGCAAGTGATAGTATAACAATAATTAACAATAAAGTCAATAAGTGTTATAATAACGGTAAATATTAAACTTTAAATATATGCAATTTATAGATCAAACTTCGATAATTCAATCTTTAATTTACTTTGGTCAAATATTTTTGGCTGTTCTTTTGGGAGGTCTGGTGGGAATACAAAGGGAAAAAATAGGAAAAGCTGCCGGAGTTCGCACTTATGCCTTAGTTACTGGAGGTGCGGCTTTATTTACCTTAATATCCACTGTAATTTTCCCAGACGATCCGGCTAGAATTGCAGCTCAAATTGTCGTGGGTATAGGCTTTTTGGGTGCTGGAGCCATTTTACACAAAGATGACAAGATTTCAGGACTCACTACCGCCGCAGGTCTATGGATGATGGCAGCTGTCGGTATGGCTGTGGGATTACAACAATATTTACTGGCTTTTTTAGTTTCTCTCTTAGTAGTTTTGGTTTTGATGTTTAATGAAGAAAAGTTTTTGAAAAAATAGAAAACAGGATTATAAAAACACCTCGATTAAACCGAGGTGTTTTTATAATCCATTTTTCAAAAAAATATTCCCTAACCAAAAAAGTGTCAAAACGTAAAGTAAATCAAAATGAATTCTTTTTAACCAATTCAATAAAAAAATCAAAAAAACAAACGGATAAGCTAAAACAATAAAAGGGTTTTTAAAAACTTTACGATTAGCACTCTGTAATAAAGATTGAGCGTCGCCAGTGGATGGAATCGCTTGTAGGCCTATGGTTAAACCGAGCCAAAGATAAAGCGTATTTTGCCAAACCAACCAAGGTGATTTGATCAAAGAAAACAGAATCAACGTGGTTAAAGAATTGATAAAGAAAGGTCCGAAGCTTATCAAAAAATTTTGAAAAAAACTTTCAGGTTCATCATGGGTTACAAATCCGGCAATTTTACTTTTCGGATTGAAAGAATATAGTTTTATTTTATGAATTTTTATTCCGCCAAAAATACAAAATAACGCATGAGACAATTCATGTATTATCACTCCAGGCGCCATGGACAAACGAAAAAAGAAGTCCATCATATTTCGTATGAATTAAACAAAAAAGTCAGGCCGGCAAAAATCCAAAACAAAAATGATAAATCATTTTTGAAATATGGCACATCCACCAAACCGTGCACTAGAAAAACCAGCCAAACACTTACCATAATAGCACTCCACATTCTATTTTTTTGTTTTAATAAAAAACTTTCTCGCCAGAGTGATATAAAAATAAAAAGAAATGAAACCAAACCAAATAAACCGATTTCCGACCAAAAATTCAAAATGATGTTGTGCGGATAAATAAGCGGTTCCATCACCACATTAGCCAAAGGCTTTTGAATATCGCTATAAAAACGACGCAATCCAGCACCCAAAACAAAATGAGTTGGTGAAGAAAAAAGATATTCTTGCGTTGTTTGCCATAAAATCAATCTATTTTTGCCAGCCCGATCGGAAAAAGTAACAACCTCACGTGCCATAGGCAAAAAAGCCAAAACCAATATCCCCGCCGCGACCAGCGCAATCACCGATTTTTTATAACCCATCAAAAACAAAAACAGAATAATTCCGGCAGCAATAGCCAACCAGGCACCTTGAGAAAAAGAAAACACAATTGCCAAAAAATTTAAAACCAAAGCGGTAATCGCAAAATTTCGTTTTTTATTTTCATACTTATTTTGCAAATACCAAACTAAAACCAAATTTATCAAAAATATCATTTCCAAAAACAATCCTACGGCATTGGGTGAAGTAAAAAACGCGGTCACGCGCCTACCCGGCCACATAGCCCACTGCTGTGTATATATCCCCCAACCCGTAAACATTTGGAAAATCGATAAAACAGAAACAGGTATAGAACACCCTATTAACCCCCAAACCACATCTTCGATTTCAAATCTGCGAGCTATAATAATATAAAACAACACTACCGGTTCCAAAAAATAAGCACGCCAAATACCGAGTCCTTTCAAAAATCCGGGGTTATTAAAAACACCAACGAGGGCAAACGCTAAAAACAAAAAAATCGCCAAATTAAAATATCTTTTCTCTTTCCAAAAACCAAAAAGTATATTTTTATCTTCTTTGAAAAATTTTATCAGCCAAATAAAAGCCCAAATAAGAAAAACCCCTTCAAGTAAAGTGCTTGGTAAACCAAAAAAAGTAAATCGCAAACTATAAAAAGGCAAAAACAATAATAACAACCAGAAACCGACGCGAAAATTTTTCCAACTTAAAAAAGCATAGAAAGCAAAAAGCGCAACAAATAAAAGATTCATATTAAAACAAAAGAGAATATTGTAAGAAAATAAAAATAAAATAAACGGCGGATAAACAAGCACCTTCCTTTGCCGTCATCTTCTTTCCGGTTCGATAGAAAATACCGAACATCGTTATAATAATCACAAAAGTCAAAGCAAGTAAAAAATATTCTTTATTTAAAAGAATATTCATAGGCGCCAAAGAGCAAACAACTCCCAAAATAAAAACATTGGCTGCGGCCGAACCCATCAAATTACTTACCGACAATTCACTGCTTTTTTTTCTCCAAGCTTTCAAAGAAACGGTTATTTCCGGTAAATTGGTTCCCAAAGAAAAGACCAACAAACCGATAATAAACGGAGAAACATGAAAAATATCTAACAAATAACGAGTTAAACGAACAATCAAACCGGAAGAAACAACCAGTAAAACAAAACCGGCTACCATTAAAAAAAGTTCTTTGGCTACGATTTGTCGATCAACTATTTCTAACATCGGCAATTCCGGACTTTTATTTTTCAAATAAAAAAACCAAATCAACAATAAATAAGCGCCGATCATGATAAACCCATCATAAATGGAAAGAATTCCATCCAAACTTAATAATATCGGCAATAAAAGCAAAAATGATAAAGATAATAAACTTTTAAATTCTCCATCGGTCTTTATTTCTCGATGTAACATTAGGCTTGTACCCAAAATAAGACCTATAATTACCAAAATACCTCCAAATAAAGTACCTGCCGAAATTTCCGGAATCTTTTCAGCTATTGAATTGATACCGACAGACATCTCCGGCAAACTGGTGAATAAACCCAAAACTATACCGAGGAAAAAAACTTTTAACCCCAACTTATTCCCTATTTGTCTCAAATTCAACACTACGAGATCGGCTCCATATCCGAGCATGATAAATAATAAAATTATTGCTAATAAAGCCAAAAAAATGTTCATAAAATTTAATTTTTATACAAATATCTTACCAAATCCGACCTTGCTTGTCTAATTTTGATTGTCCTATACGACCAATTCTGTTAAAATACAATAACTAACCAAAAACATATGAAAATAGGATTAGCTCTGGGCGGAGGTGGGGCGCGAGGATTGGCACACATTGGTGTACTGAAAGCTCTGGAAAAAAACAATATAAAAATAGACATTGTGTCCGGCACCAGTATGGGTGCGATTATCGGGGCTTTTTATTGTGCCGGCATACCTATAGATTATTTGGAACGTCTGGCTATTTCCACAGATTGGAAAAAGCTTTATTCTTTACTTGACCCAAAATTAAAAGATGGTTTGCTTGGTGGAGAAAAATTAATTTCTTTTCTCAAAGAAGAACTTGGGGATCCAGATTTTAAAAATCTGAAAAAACGATTTTTTGCGACAGCAACCGACTCAACCACGGCGGAAATAAAAATTTTCAGTTCTGGAAAAGTTGTTCCGGCGTTGCGCGCCAGTTCTTCATTACCGATAATTTTTAATCCTGTAAAAAACAAAAACAATGTTTTGATAGACGGTTGTTTTTCCATGCCAGTACCGGTAGCACCTTTGATAAAGGCCGGGGCTGATTTGATAATTGCCATAAATCTTGACGCTGATTATTTTAGTGAAAAAAAAGGAACAACTAACCTCTTTAATACCATAAACAAAAGCTTACTTTTACTTCGCCATCATTTGGCCGCGGCAAATTGCGCAAACGCGCAGATAATTATAAAACCAAAGGTTGGTAAATACGGTTGGTATGATTTTTTCAAAGCCAAAGAAATAATCGATGCGGGAGAAACTGAAACTAAAAAAATAATCCATAAACTAAAAAGCGGCTTGTAAGCCGCTTTTTCTTTTTTCCCCCCTACCTAAGCTTGGCTTGGTGAGGGGCTTCGCTTTATAATTCACTAGAATAACATTTCCTTAATTTTAACACCCGGTACTTTTTTAAGAATACGTTTTATCTTATCGCTCGCTTTAGCTCCGCCAAAAACTTGCAGAATTATCAAACCATTCACAGCACAAGTTTTTTCATCGACTTCGTGCAAACCAATACGTAGTTTAATACTGCAACCGCAATCGGTCAAAGCTTTTTGCAACATTTGGGAACTTTTGACACGATTATCCACATAAACACCTAAAATGTTAAATTTAGCCATATATTTGAATATTATTTACACATATTTGTTTGGCATTCGGTTTTATCTTTACCGGAAAGATAATCGCATGATGCACAAAGATTGCCATTGCCAAATTTATTCATCATTTCGGATAAATCACTAAAATTGATATTACCTGGTATTGCAAACAAAGATTTATCTTCGTTCCATTTATCACAATCCATATCAATTTCCGTATCCAAATCAATTTGCATATTTTGATCTTGAACATCTGAGAAATCTTCACTGTTTTCTTTTGATTCTATTTTCATTTTTGTTCCTTTATTTGTTCCGTCTTCATTCCAAAAATAGGTATAATCATCAATATTTATCATGTGATTTACAATGTCTTTTTGCCCGGACATTTTTGTCACTCCGTCCATTCTCATTTTTTCTCCGCTAATATATAGAGTATTTTTTTGTTCAAAACCTTCTGTATTAACTTGATATTCACATTTAACCGCTTCGCCTTTTTTCATCAAATCTCGAAATGTACCCATGAACTTTCCTTCCGTTTGTTTGGTCTGATTATTGGCCTCATTTTTATTTTCCTCTTTTTTGCCACAACCAGCAAAAACCACTAAAGAAAGAACTAGACAACAAACCAAAATTGTTTTTCGCATAATTTTTTAAATTAAATAATTAATTATTTTTTATATTTTAACATATTTTTTTAATATTTGCGACTGTCATAGGCCCAGTGAAGTAAAGCTTGTCTTTGTCGGCGATGGCAACTGTAATCTTTCGGTCTGCAGTGATTTTTAACCGCACTAGCATGGCGAATAAAGGCTTTCCAACGTTTTATTTGTCTTGTGTCGTCTTCGTGCCGACGCCCCATATAATAACGACAATACCATTGAAACCAGCCACGCGGATCATCCGGATGTATCCAGCCGTTTTGACGCCAGACCGACAAAGGTTGCGAGGCGTTGACTTTGAAAAAATTCAATTTGGCATCATGTTTTTGCGAACAGAGTTTGGCTTTGGCAAACCAGGTTTTAGGAAATTCTTTTTTACAGTCCGTCATATATCTCCCACCAAAAACTCCCAGCTCCAACATTTCTTTCGGAGTTAATTGCGGCTTAAAATCAGAATCAAAATTCTTGCCTGTCGGTGCGGACAAAACATATCTATAATTTTTCTGCATCTTGTCATTAACTACAACCTTTTTCCCTGACATACAATTTAAATAATTTTAGAAACATCGCTGTTTAAAATAATCGGTTGCATTGCTTCAATTTCATCTTTATAACCCATTTCCGGAATAGGATTCATTAAAAATATTTTTTTATTCATGACGTGTGCAAAACCCATCTCCAAAAAAGAATTGCCACCAACATACCCTTTAGTCCCTTTTTTATCAAAATTAACAACCAAAATAGCATCCGTGTTTTGAATTATTTTCCAATATCTACGAATAGCGTCAGAATCTATAACTCTTTGTGAAAACGAACCGCCTTCTTTTTCTTTTTTAATTTGTTCTGAAGTAATTTCTTCTTTTAAAATCATTTTAGCTGTTGGAGGCAAATCGACTTCAAAACCCATTTTTTCCAATTTTTCCCCGACATCTTTCATCTCTTGGGCAAAATCTAAACTGCCGACAATGGATATTTTCATAAAAAGTTAATTAATACTACTAACGTCCCCATTTAATATTACTGGCTGCATGGCTTCTATTTCATCTGAATAACTAATTTGTGGGATCGCATTGAGTAAAAATATTTTTTTATTTAATACATGCGCAAAAGCCATCTCTATCAAACTGTTTCCGCCAATATAATTTTTAATATTATTTTTATCATAATTTAAAACCAGAACAGCGTCAGTTTTTTTGATTTCTTCAAAATATCCCCGAATTAAATCCAACTCTATTTTTTCTGCCTTATTTTCCATGGACATAGTACCAGCCGCATGTTTTTCTAAATTTGCAGGAACAATCACCTTGTGGCCAAGGGTTTCTAATTGTTTTTGCATTGACACCATCTCCTTGGCAAAAGCCATACTGCCGCAAATTGTAATTTTCATAAAATTATTTTTTAATCTTCAAAATCTTTTCCGAAAAATTTTTATTGACCGGATGTAAATAACGGACAAAAAACCAACCCAACATCATCCACAAAAATCCATGCCATAAATCTATATGTCCACCTAGATTGGCAAAATTATCACTATAATCCCAAGCGCGGTGCTGTAAAACCGAAACAGTAAAGATTCCGCCAACATATTCTACGATAGAAAGTATCAAGCCGGACAAAAACAAAAGAGAAGCGTGTCCTCTGCTTTCCAAAAATTTTTTAAACCCTATCAAAACCAAAGCACCAAAACCGTAAATTGGCGCCAATGGAATTGGCAACAAAAAACTTTTGAACATTCCACCAAATTCTAATCTACCATCAATAAACGAACTATACCAAGTATCCAATATCCAGCCCAAAAAACTGTAAAGGATAAAATAAAAAAGAATCGTTTCTACGATTTTCAAATCAACGGCTTTGGTTTTTTCTATTAGTTTAAACATTTGGATTATTTTGTTTGCCTTGCTCTTTTCATACCAATAACAACAAAAGCCAAACCCAGCACGGTAAACGCCGTGTTTTTAAAATCCCAACCAAAGATATATGCCAAGGCGTTTGTCAAAACCATAACAAATCCAACTATCGCCATGACGAGGCCTAAAACCTTGTAATTCATATTTAAATCAATATTTTATACTATAATAATATAACAAAAACACCCTGTTGTATAGGAACTATTGATTTTTTAGCCAAAATGTGGTATTTTACGTCTACTCTGGAAGGATGGCCGAGCGGTTTAAGGCAACAGTCTTGAAAACTGTCGTCCATGAAAGTGGACCGTGAGTTCGAATCTCACTCCTTCCGCGCCAGAATTTAGACTCCGGCATTTTGCACGGAGTTTTAAAATGGAGAGGTCGCATAGCTGGTCTAGTGCGCTGGTCTCGAAAACCGGTAGACCGCAAGGTCTCGGGAGTTCGAATCTCCCCCTCTCCGCCAAGTTTTACATTCTAAATAAACTATTTTAACTTTTATGAACGAGAAAAAAGAAACTCTCTCCGTAGAAGCTTTAAGCGAATTTTTGGAAAAAGCAAATATAAACACCTACGCCAATGAAAAGGCGGAAAAGGTTGACTCTTTGCGTCCCGGATCGCGTGATTATCATTTTGAAAATGGAGATTTAATTTACCACGATACTTATTTTGGTGGAAAAAAATTTCTCGGTGAAGAAGTGGTTTATAAAAACAATATTCCGGTTTGGGGTATGAACTATTACGGATTTACACTCAACGAATCTGTCAGTGAAAATTTATTTGATTCTATCTTACGTCCAGCTCTTATGTCCGGTTCTGGCGATAACATACCAGTTCGGGGTCCGAAAGAGTTTATCAACGGCGAATGGAAATATACTTTTACCGCCCAAGGCGATCTCTCCAATTTTACCGGTATTGAAGAAATCTCAAAAAACGGTGTGGTTGTTTGCCGATTACACTGCCACGGAGGATATATTGAATAAATATAATCCCCTTTTTCCGCTAAACAATAAAACATTCTCCGCCTCGGCGGAGAATGTTTTTGTTTTATCCCCTTTTTATCCACTTACCAACCAGAGCCAGAGCGGTTTTGAATATAGCACCCTTGTTCTTGAATAAAACGCCAAAAAATAATGCCGAAAAACCGCCAAGCGTAGCTGTAATATAATTACCTGCCGTTTCCTTGCTATTGTTTTCACTGTTTAACTCCTGGTTTTGGGTTAAACCCCCTGTTCTGGTCTTTGTAATATCTGTTTGTCCCCTGGGCCAGACCTGCCAACCCGCTTTTCCGACTTCCAATATACCAACAACTTCGATCATGTCTCCAACTTTGAAATTTTTCTTATCTATCCCCGTATTCTTTTTCAAATAAACAACTATTTCATCATTACCATCATCAAGATAAAAATAATTTGATTTGATACTTGTTATCTCTCCAGACAATTTTACTAATGCGCCGAGATTTTCTTCATTCAACTCTTCCAATGTGGTGGAAACAAAATTTATTTGCGCATTGTTTTCCAAAATAACAAAATCCGCTTTGGTTTTTGTTTTTAATCTTTGTACGCCTTGCGCGTTGCTTATCTCTCCTTTTACTTTTATTACATCACCAACTTTCAGTTGCGGCCAATCTTTTTTGAAATTATAAATTTGAATTCCGGATTCTCCGTCCGTAACATACATATATTGAGTTCCAAAAATATTTGGCAAGACGACAACTGTTCCCTGTGTAATAACTAAATCTCCGACTTCACTCTCACGAACTTCGGATAAATTTTTTATCAGATAACCTTTACCCGAGCTTTTCACACTCGAGAGAGATACCTCGTTTTGTTTTTCCAATAATTTTCCCGGATTTATTTCCGTCGTCCAAAACCAGGCTCCGTCAAAAAAACAATAACTCTTGCCTTCCGGGGCTTTTTCATATTTTACCAAATCAACCGTCTCGTCATTTTCATCAAGTAAAAAAATTTTATCCTCCGTATTGGTCAAGGTCAGTTTGGTAACTTCCTGATACAAAATCAAAAAACTTTTCGGCTCTATCTTTACCGCTTCCGGAATAGTATAAATTTTGTTATTTTTATTTTTTAACTTCCAACCGGACAAATCCACACCTGTTTCGTCCATATTATAGAGTTCAATAAACTCTCCTTTATCCGTGCCTTCGGGATTGGGTAAAACTTCGCTTATTATTACCTGGCGTTTTGGTAAATTTTCCAAATAATCCACCTTTATTTCTATGGTTTTATCCACAGAATCTCCCAAAGAACTGGTAACAACGAGTTTTGCGGTAAAAATTCCAGAGGTTGCAAATATTTTGCTTATTTCTTCACCAGTTAAGGTAGAATTATCGCTAAAGTTCCACAAAAAACCAAGTGTTCCACCACGACTATCAGAGCTCTCTGAAGCGTCAAAAATAACAATTTCGCCAATTTCAGCGGTTTTTGGATATTTAATATCCACAGTTATCCCCAAGTTGTCCACATTTACATATTTATTAGTCAAACCAGGCGTAATTTCCGCTGTCCATAGCCAATTTCCTTTATCGTCTCGCATATAACTCTGACCCTCAAAAGCCTTATTATAGTTTATCTTATCAACTATTTTTCCGCTAGAGTCAGCCAATTTTACCTCTTCCAGGGTAGAATTGTTGAGCGCAATACCTGTTTTTTCTCTTTTATACACAGCTATTTCTCCAGCCCCTAAGTTACCTGACAATACATACTTTTTAACTAAATCCGATATAGTCCAACCTGACAAATTAACAGTTTCTGTCCCCGTATTTCTGATTTCTATAAATTCATCTGCCGTGTCGGAACCTACGGGATCGGGGTAAATCTCATTTAAGACAATCTTGTCACTAGTTTGAGCTAAAACCGTCAAAATCGGGATTTCTAATACTACCGGCGGAATATATGTTCCTCCTCCGCCAATATTAACTACCGGCGCAGTAATAATGTTGGTGCTGTTTTTGGTTAAACTGGTCGTGATCGCCCAATCCAGATTATTGTCCGTATCTTGACCGTCCTTTTTTCTGGCCAAACTTTGTCCGGATTCTGGAATCAAATCTCCATTATAGATTATTTTATCCATTTCTTCCCCTTTATCATTTCTCAAAATCACACTATCGCCTGAATTATTCAAAAAACTTCGCGTATCCAAATCAAACAAAAACCAAGCGTTGGCAGAAATAATTCCATTGATCGATTTGCAACCAGAAGTTGATGTCGCTCCCCGTTCGTCACAAAGATAACCTCCGGTTAAATCAAGCGAGGTTGTACTATTATTATAAAATTCCACCCATTCATTTTCATCACCCTGTGGCGCACAAGCAAATTCATTGATTTTTATATTTTGCCAAAGAGTTGAAGTGTCTATGATTGGCGTAGATGTAGGAGTTGTGGTTGGAGGATCGCTCGGGATTGTTCCAGTCGAAAAAATACTGTTTATTAAACCAACGGTATTTGCACTTATGTGTTCAGCCCAATTGTCCGCGCTATAATCGCTCAAATATGGATTTTTTCTTTCCAAAGAATAATCGGGCGCGGAAATATAAGTAAATTGCTCTATAAAATTACTATCTGCGTCTTTGATTCCGATTTCTTCTCCGCTTTCATTTAGTGTGCTCCAAGAAGAATCAAAAACAGAACCCAAAAAACCAGTGTATTTCTCCAGAAATTTATCAGCATCTTGACAAATAACGGCATATTCGCCGGGATCTACAATTGAATCAGTGGTGCTAACAGATAAACCGTGGTTGGTGCTTTGTTCCCAAAATTTCCATTGTAAAATATCTACAGCTTCGCTACCTTTATTATATATTTCCACCCATTCATAACCGTTACTTTCATAAGCGCCGATTTCATTGATAACAATATCACTGTTGGCGGCCATTAAAAAATTAAAAATAAAAAAACTACCAAAAAAGATAACCCAAATAAATAAAACTTTGTGTTTCATACCCTCCTTAGAAATAAATTATGAAAAAATTATAGCATATTTTGGAAGCTCTTTCCATCGCCTGGCTTGTCTTGACTTATTTGACCGATTTTTATATAATTCCCGTATAAGTAAAGCTAATTTACGAGTATGGCTAATAAGAAAACCCCTTTCTCTCAAGAGTTTATTGAAAACATCAAAAAACAACTTTTGGAAGAAAAAGACAAAACAGAAAAAGAGTTAAACAAGTTTACTACCAAAAACCCTCATGTTAGCGGAGATTTTGAAAGCAATTTTCCCGATTACGGCGATAAAGAAGACGAAAACGCCGCCGAAGTTGCCGATTATATCACCAACAAACCACTTGAAGAATCATTGGAAAAAAACTTGCGCGATGTCATCAAAACACTCGAACGTATAGACAAAGGTGATTATGGTATTTGCAAATATTGTGGCAAGCCCATAGAAGAAAAACGTCTTTTAGCTCGTCCGGTGAGTTCCGCTTGTATCGAATGTAAGAAAACTATTACTCAGGAACTCTAAAAATTTATGTTCAAAGGAGACCGCCGATCGCTTTTATTTTTGTTCGGCGGTTTTTTTATTTTACTGGATTTATTATTCAAACAACTGGCTTTGTTTGTTTTTCCAAGTCCAGTTTTTATTTTTGGCAAGGTAGGTTGGGCGCCGACTCTCAACCCGGGGATAGCTTTTAGTATTCCCTTATCAAATATTTTGATTATCATTTTAACTTTGATAACTCTTTGTTTTTTTTCTTATCTTATCGCCATTGAAAAAAACAAAAATTCTCGCTTCGGTTTAATCGTGGCGACTTTTGGCGCTATCTCCAATTTAATTGATAGAATTTTTTATCAAAATACGATAGATTATTTACAAGTTTATATCAGCGTATTCAATCTGGCTGATGTTCTGATTGTTGTTGGTATAGGTATTTATCTTTTAACTTTAAAACAATGTCATTCTGAGCGCTAGCGAAGAACCTGTAAACAGCAATAACCTTTCTTGCAGATCCTTCATTGCATTCAGGATGACAATGTTTGCCATTTATTATTATGTTTTACAAACTCCCCTCCGCCTCCATCGTTGGTCTGGATTGTCTGCCGGTGGAAGTGGAAATTGATTTGAATAAAGGACAAACCGCTTTTAACATTGTCGGCTTGGCTGACACTTCCATCAAAGAAGCCAAAGATCGTATTCATTCCGCTCTCAAAAATTCCGGTTTTAAATATCCGTTTAATTTTCGAGTGGTAATAAATTTGGCACCCGCAGATTTAAGTAAAGAAGGTCCGCTTTATGATTTGCCGATGGCTGTCGGTCTTATAGTTTTGAGCAATGGTTGGAATTTGGATTTATCCGATAGTTTTATGGTCGGAGAATTGGCACTTGATGGAAAAGTTCGTCATACGGCCGGAATATTATCTCTGGCTCTTTATGCCAAAGCAAATAATTTCAAAAGAATGTTTGTTCCCGAAGATGACGCGCCGGAAGCGGCTATGGTTTCGGATTTAGAAATTTATCCGGTAAATAATCTGACTCAACTGATTTCTCATCTTCAAGGAGAAGTTTTGATAACCCCTATTAAAAACCGTCAATTCAAAGATGATTACGTCATTCCACAATATGAAATGGATATGGCGCTAATAAAAGGACAAGAATTTGCCAAACGCGCTTTGGAAATTGCCGCAGCCGGTGGACATAATATCTTGATGAGTGGACCTCCGGGTTCAGGAAAAACATTACTCGCCAAATCTCTACCTTCGGTTTTACCATCTCTGACCAATGAAGAATCTCTGGAAGTTACCAAAATTTATTCTGTCGCCGGCATGCTCCAAAAAAATTTGGTTCGTGAGCGTCCTTTTCGTAGTCCGCATCATACAGTTTCCAATGTCGCGCTCGTCGGTGGCGGTAGATATCCGCGACCCGGAGAAATATCACTTTCTCATCGTGGAGTTTTGTTCTTGGATGAATTTCCCGAATTTCCTCGCACGGTTTTGGAAAGTTTGCGTCAACCGCTAGAAGACGGCACAGTCACAGTTTCTCGTGCCGCCGGTACATTATCTTTTCCCGCTCGTTTTATTCTCGTAGCTTCGCAAAACCCTTGTCCATGCGGTTATCTCGGTGATCCAGACCATGATTGTACTTGCACTCCCAATCAAATAATAAATTACAAAAAGAAAATCAGCGGACCGCTTCTTGACCGCATTGATTTACACATTGAAGTTCCAAGATTAAATTTTGAAAAACTTAGCTCTGAACGATTAGGCGAAAGCTCGGCTACTATTCGCACACGTGTGGAAGAAGCTCGTCAAAAACAAACGGAAAGGTTCAAAAATTCGCCGGTAAAAACCAATGCGGAAATGCGTAATCAAGAAATCAAAGAATTTTGTCGGTTGGATGAATCGTCGCTCGAACTTCTCAAAACCGCAGTGGAACAAATGAAGCTTTCCGCCCGATCATATAACCGCTTACTAAAATTATCCCGAACCATCGCCGACCTGGCTGGAAGTGAAAATATAGAGTTGCAACATTTAGCGGAAGCGATACAATATAGACATAAGGAACAAGAATGATATTGTCATTCCCGCCTCCGAGCGGGAATTCAGGATATTAAATTAATAAATTTATTAAATACCTAATATTTTAAAAATATTATGACTAAAATAAAAAACTTTTTTAAACTTTATCTTGGAGAAATTTTAATAATTATCGGTATTTTTATTTTTTCTTCTAATATATTAAATTTTTCTTCTTATCCTATCACAAAAAAAGGTCTTGGCTGTACAGCGGGTAAGCATTGTGACCCTGTTTATGCTGTAGAATATAATTACGACCAAACAACTCAAAAAAAAGTATCTTTTGGAAGCACACTGATTGTTGTTGGGTTGTTAATAAAAAAACCAAAAAACTAAGCAATCTTTTAAAATAAAAAAACAAGTTAGTTTTGAACTTGTTTTTTTATTTAAAAACTATTCTTCATTTTTTATATCGTCTGTGGGAAAAACCTGCGCTTGAATTGGTTTAGATGCAGGATAATATTCTAAAACCTTTTCTACTTCATTTACTGTTGCATCCATATTAATAACTCCATCTATTTTCTTTAATTTCTGAATTAATCTAACCTTTAATACATCCGTATAATGTAACCTTATTTTATTATCTCTGTACTGCTCTAAAAATTTTTCATCTTTAATGGTGGCCTTTAGTATTTGTTCGCCAGTTCCACCTAATCTAAATGACCACTGTCTTGGATCTGCGTCAAAACTACCCCGTTTAGGGCTAACAAATACATCCGTGCTATTAATAACTTCTTCTTCTACAGCCAGAGATAGAAGATGAGCCTCAGAATAATTTTTTAAACTCTTGGCAATGCTTTTTCCGAATACTTCTTTGGTGCTTTCTTTTTCGTCTTGGATATAACACTCCACACTTTCAATATTGTCGCTCTCTAGCGGCTTACCATAAGCACCATAAACAAAGTTCTGTATTTTGTAATTTGAAAATAATTGGTGTACTTTGCTATTTACTGTAAAAGTATTTCCATCTTCTCCGGTATATCTGACTTCGTTAGGCTTTAGTTGTTCTACAGTTTTTGGTTTACCTTTCAATTTTTTAATTAACCAAACCAAACTTCCACCTGTTCCAACAGCTCCGCCGCTTATTATTCCGATCCACTCTAACAATTCTTTGATTTCTCTAACATTTTCATTATTAACAAAATCTATTATCTGTTGGAAATTGTTTTGTGCAAACAAAACAATATCAACAATAAAAGAACCCTTTTGAAAAGGTTTAACATTAACGGCAACATCTTTGCCTCCAGGATTAAGAATTTTATTTGATTCTTTAATTAATTCTCCAACTGAAAGTAAAATTGGAGCTAACTCAAAAACATCAAAACCATCGCTAATATTTTTACCTTCTAACCTATAAATAAAGTTTACCTTTTGAGACATATTTTATTTTTATATTTATATTATACACTATTTTAAAAAAATTAGAAAGAAAATGTTTTGTTTAAAAACAAAACAACTAAAAAATAAGGCTGCTAACCTTATTTTTAATTTATTATTATTTATTAGAGTCTTTCATTGCACTTAATGGTGAAGTATTAACCTCACCGGTTTCCGTATCCGTATAAGTTACCACGCACTCCTTCCAAAAATCATTATCATAAGTAACACCCATTACATTATTCCATTTTTTCATTACTCCGGATGAAAGCGATTTACAATTTTCTTGTTTTAATTTTAATTCCTCTATAGTATTTTTTAAATCTTGTTGTTGTTTTTCCTCTTGTAGTTGAACCCTTTGTTGTTTTTCGATAGAATTTTGTTTATTTACCTGACTTATATAAATAAAAGTACCCAATATTAAAAAACCGAATAAAATACTAACTGGTAATATTAATTTTTGCTTATCCATATTTTAAAATTATTTATATTATAAAATTTTAGGTTATTTATTTTCTTTATAAAGTTTATATCCAATAAAACCACAACAAATAATAACTCCCCAATCAATTATTTTCCACGTTGAAAAAGTCCAGTAAGACATTAGTCCTATAAAAACTATTCCCGCTAAAATCATCAAAATAATTCCGTAGTTTTTAAAAGTTTTTTTATCCATATTTTTATTTAAATAAAAAATCCTGAAATTATTATAAAACACAAAAACACCCCTAAACAACCTGCTGTTTTACCGTTTTTTCCAAGATAGTTATTAATATCATCTCCAAATTTTCCAACAAAGTCTATTCTGACTCTTCTTAATTTATTTTCTATCGCACGTTCACTAATATTGATAAGCTCTTCATAAAATTTAGAAGACACATCTTTGGGAATATTGTTTGTTTTAAGATTTTCTTCCATATTAGCTTTGGTTTTTTCCCAGTCTTCGATATAAGCGGAGTGTGTCCTGGCATATTGAAAGCGATTATTACAGAGCTTTCTAAGTTCTTCGGCCTGTTTAAGCTCTTCTATAATCATTGTTTTTTCAAGATTTACTAACACTTCTTGTTCTTCTTTTGTAAACTCTTCAAATCTTTTTTGATCTTGTTCTGGTTTGTCTATAATATCTTCTCTAATGTCTTTTAAAAAATCATATTTATACTCTGTCATATTCATTTTATTTATTTAATTAAAAGTTCCCAATTATTTAAATAGAATTTTAAATCAATGGTTTTTTCAAAGTTGTCGTGAAAATCAAAAACTCTTTTATCATTATGGTCAAGCCAAATAAAAAAATTATAATCATTTTTTTTGTTTAGCTTTTTATAACTACAGATATTGAACAAATCTTTTATTGGAACAATTAAATAATCAATTTCCATCTCCATTTTAATATTACCCACAGTTATATTGTGTAAAACAAAAACAAAAAAATCAACTTTGTTTTTTGTATTAAAGATATCTTTTTTATTAATACTAAACCACGCGCTTCCGCCGGTGCCGTATCTTTTTATTTCTGCTTTCGTCGGCGAATAAGTTCTACTACCTTTTACTTGAATTGTTTTTGGGGTATTATTTTTTAAATCAAGAAGAAGCAAGTCTATATTTTTCATTTGAACATTTAAAGGAAAAAATATCTCGAACTCTTTTTTGTTAAGTTGTTGTTTTATTTTATCCGAGACTAAAAGCTCATCTACATTTAAAGCCCAAAGGTTTTTAATTCCCATATTTTTATCTAAATAACTTTTTAAACCAGTTCCAAAAACTGTTATTTTCTTTAATCTCTTGCTTGCATCTTTTAGCAACAATAGTTAAAGCGTTTACAACTTCTTCTAAGTGACTATCTATAATACTATTAGGAATATGGAAGGTGTCAAAATTATTTTTTTTATAAGACCAGTAACTTCTATCAAAATCTGAATAAATTTGATTTGGGTTTGTAAAATGCTGTAATCCGTCAACTTCAATATTTATTTTTGCTTCGGGTATAGAAATATCAACAGTTTTATAACCATCACTATCATCTTCCAATTTACATTTAATACCCCTGTCCATTAAGGCATTGTACAAACTAGTTACTTGAGGTGTTACTCTATACATAAAATTTAAATTTTTATTTTAGATTCTATTTTTTCGTCTATTTTTTTACTCATTTCTTTTAAAAAGGACTTATTTATAATGGAGCCATTTGAGAGCTTTGCATCATATTTAAAATTAATTATTATTTCTTTGGCCTGCAGCAATGTTTCATCAAAATCAGGTACATATATTTCTTCGCCTAATTTTTTACTAAAATCAAGGCTTGGCCTTTTTATTTTGTTTTCAAATTCTTGCTGAATTATCAATTTACTTTCTTCATTTAAATCGTTAAAAATCTGATCAAGCTCATGATTTGTTGGGTGGTTTGTGTTTTTATCTAAAAGATAAAATATTTTTAAAACTAATTCAAAACAAAAAGCTTCTATAAATATTTTTGCTTGCGTGCTTCGAACGAATATCTCCATTCCTTGAGGATTACGTTTTTCATCAATTATTTCTAAAACAGTCAAAAACGATTTAAAACTGAAAACTCTATCCTTCATTTGTTGTTGTATTGTTGGTGGACTTTGATCAATCATACATCAAATTGCGTGATCTCTTTTTGTTTCCTGTATTTTCATTTTACTCCCCTTTCTCCAACATTTCAACTCAACTTTTAAATACAAAAAACCCTGGAATTTCTTCCAAGGTTTTTATTTTTTTATCTCAATTTTCTCGCACAAGACCAGGCTCTCCAACTTCCATCTTTCAATCTTTTATCAATCGCCCATTTGGTTGCAGATTTATAGTCCATTTTTTCCGCATTGGTCATATTTTTGTGGATACTATTGATTTGCCAAAGACCCACATCATAAGAACCGTTTTTGTTTACACCGATAGCATCAGGTTGCCAACGACTTTCACAATTAATGATAATCTCGGCTTCTTTGATACTAAGACCGGCTTTTTTGATTTCATTTAATACCCAAAGTTTCATTTCTTCCTCTTCGGCCAAAGCTTCAGCTTCAGCGTCAGACATATCTATAGGAGCGTTGCTGTTCATAGCCAAGCGAACTACTTTGGACTTTTGGGTAATATACTGTTTTTCCTCATAGTTCAAAACTAGGTCGTTTTCTCCACTAACAGCTAACCAAGCTTTTTGCTCTTCTATTTCAGCTAATTTTTTTTCGCTTAAAACCACCGGTATATATTCAGAAAGATTGGTTTTTTGGCTAAAAACAGGCAAAATAATATGATCGTCAGTCAATAAAGAGTAACTTTTTACCGTAGAAGTAGCGCAATCTACATAAAACGGGTTGACTAAAACCGAAATAATGGCTAAAATAAGCACAATGTGTGCGGTTTTGGTGATTTTACTAATATCTGTCTTTAATGTATTGATAGATTCCATAAGTCTGAATTAAAAACGATACCCATTAGAGTATCGCTGCAATATATTAACACAAAAGTATAGCACAAAACCACCTTTTTGTCAAGGGGTCAAAAGTGCGGTATAATATAAAACAATCGGGTTTTTTACCTTAATTTAAACAATATTTTAACTTTTACATATGCCTGCTCCAGGGCTTCGTGAACGTAAAATTTACGGTACGGTTGGCCAAAACAAGGAAGACAATGGGGGTTTACACCGTCCACCCAAAAAAAAGTGGTTAAAAAAAATAATCACGGCTTTAATCTATTTAACTTTGTTCGGTTTTGTCGGAGCAACGATTTTTGTATTGTATATTTCCAAAGAATTGCCTGATCCGGAAAAAATTTCCGAGCGTCAAGTGTCCCAAAGCACCAAAATCTATGATCGCACTGGCTCCAAACTTCTCTACGAGGTATATCAAGATCAAAAACGAACAGTGGTGGATCTCAAAGATATTTCACCTTGGGTTATCAAGTCTACCATTATAATAGAAGACAAACATTTTTACGAACATAGCGGTATTCGAGTAACCAGTATTATTCGCGCTCAAATCAGCAACCTACTCGGCAGTTCCAGCGGTCGCGGAGGCGCATCAACTCTGACTCAACAACTCATCAAAAATACTTTGGTCGGAGACGAATATTCTTATTATCGCAAAATCAAAGAGGCTATTCTCGCCATACGCTTGGAACAAAAATTCAGTAAAGATCAAATTCTGAAAATGTATTTGAATGAAATTCCTTACGGTTCCACCAATTATGGTATTGAAGCGGCTGCGCAAAGCTATTTGAAAAAAAGTTCTCGTGATTTAACTATCGCCGAATCAGCCATGCTCGCCGCCATACCGCAACGCCCCAGTAGATATCTCAATGATTTTGAAGCTCTCAAGTCTCGTCGCGATTATATTTTGAAACTTTTACGAGATGACAATCAGATAACAAATAAAGAATACGAAGATGCTATAAATGAAGAGGTAAAACTTACCAAAACTTCCGGCATTTTAGCCGCGCCTCATTTTGTTTTGTATATCAAACAACTTTTGGCCGATAAATACGGAGAAAAAACCGTAGACAGCGGCGGTTTCAAAGTTATAACTACTTTGGATTTGGATAAACAGTTGATGGCGGAAAAAATAGTTAAGGAACAAGGAGATAAGTTCGCCAAAGAAGCTAATGCCAATAATGCCGCGCTCGTAGCTATAGACCCGAAAAATTCTCAAATTCTTTCTATGGTTGGTTCACGCGATTTTGAAAACGACGAAATAAACGGTCAATACAACGTAGCGGTTTTGGGGAAAAGACAACCAGGTTCATCTTTTAAACCTTTGGTTTATACTTATGCTTTTGAAAAAGGATACACTCCGAGCACTGTGCTTTATGATGTTTTGACCAATTTTGATCGCCGTGAGGGTAGCGAATATATTCCGGAAAATTATGATGGTAAAGAACACGGGCTGGTCACTCTACGTAAAGCTTTGCAAGGGTCACTCAATATCCCGGCGGTTAAACTTTTATATCTAACCGGTCTCAAAGACACAATTGAATTTGCCAAGCGTTTCGGTTATACCACTTTTACCGGCGATTATGGTTTGAGTTTAGTGCTCGGTGGCGGAGAAGTAAATTTGCTTGAACATACCAATGCTTATGCCACTCTGGCTGACAATGGAGTTTATCACGAACCGGTTTCTATTTTGAAAATTATAGATAACACCGGAAAAATAATTGAGGAATGGAAACCCAACGACGGAAGTAAAGCTGTGGAACCGGAAATAGCCGCAACTATTACCAATGTTTTGAGTGATGACGACTCTCGCGCTTATATTTTCGGACGCAATAGCACTTTAACATTACCGGATAGGCCTGTAGCTGCCAAAACCGGAACTACCAACGACAACAAAGATGCCTGGACAGTCGGCTATGTACCAAGTCTTGCCGTAGGTGTTTGGGTAGGCAACACCAAACCGTCACCTATGAAAGCCGGAGGAAATAAATTGGCCGGTGTTATTTTCCAACAGTTTATGAAAGAAGCTCTTTCCGGAACCGAACCGCAAACATTCCCTCCTTTACCTGAAAATACAACTGACAAACCCATACTTAACGGTTCGGATGGAGGTATCATGGTAAAACTTAATCGTTTAAACGGAAAAGTTGCCACGTCTTCCACTCCGCCGGAGCTTATCGAAACACACCTGTATCTTCCGCCTCACGATATTTTATATTATGTAAATAGAGAAGACCCGCGCGGTCCGGCGCCAAGCGATCCAAGTGTTGATTCCCAATACCAAAATTGGGAAGACGCCTTGCTAGAATGGACACAACGTCAACAAGCTGCCGGAATTACTGTAGATTTTTCCGAACCGCCAAGCGAATATGACACCAACTATAATCCCGAACTTTCTCCAAAAATAAATTTGATTTATCCTACCGACGGTCTTATTCTCAACAATCGTCAACTGGAAATAAAAGTAAATGCCTCTGCTCCTCGCGGAGTTACTCAGGTTTTTTATTATTTAGATAATAATCGTTTAGGGTCAAGTAATGAATATCCTTTTTCTTTAAACATATTTTTATCCAAAGTCGATAATGGCGAACACACACTCAAAGCCGTAGCACTGGATGATCAAGGAAACGCCGGCAGTGAAGAAATAAAAATATTTTTAATGGCCGAGCAAGAACCTCCGAGTTTTGAATTTAAAGATATTTCACCGTTAACTTTGTCTGTTGGTGATTATCCTTATAAAGTCGGAGTAAAACCTTTTCGTTGGGATAATGCCAAAAATATTCAAATTTATTTGGAAGGATTTGGAACTAAAAAATTGATTTATACTTTTGATAAAAATGACCAAATGGAAAACGGCGTCTTATCTTTTACTTGGAAAAAAACTCCGGGAACGGGAGCTTGGACTTTGCGCGGAATTCTCACTGATAACGAAGGAAAAACTTTTGAAAGCAGTTTAGAAATAATCGCCACACCTTAAGACCCTCTGACTCTTGACAAAACCGACTGTTTGGCTTATGCTAAACAGTCGGTTCTTTAATTAATGGGGGAAAACCATGGACATCATCTGGCTTGCTCAGGAAATTTTTAAAAAGACCGTTGAAAACGGTATTGCCTTTTTTCAAAACGCCCAGGACAAGCCAGTGGCTCTCGTCTGGGTTCTGATCGGGTTGGTTCTAACTGTCACTGTGGTGATGGCCAACCATGATCATCGCAAAAACAAAAACCCGCCGGAATAGGCGGGCTTTTTTATTTACCCTGTGAAATGGCACTTAGTGCCGATTTTACCTCATGGTAAAATTATTTCACAGGGTAAATTTTATTGTCTTATCGGCATTACAATATACAAATAATTCGAATCTTCTTTACTGGTTAAAAGACAAGGACTATCGGCATTAATCATTTTTATTTCTCCGCTTTGCCCTTCCATATTGGAAAGTCCTTCGAGTAAATATCTGTGATTCAATAAAATATTGTTTTTTTCTCCGGTAATTTGACTTTCCACTTCAGATTTATATTCGCCGGTTTGAGTGGAGGTGGAAGAAATGTTTATCAAACCTTTTTCCGGATTCATTTCCACACTTATGGCGTTTACACCCGCAGTAGTAAACAAACTGGCGGCTTTTATTTCTTTGATAAATTTATTAACTTCAAACTCCGCCGTGGTTTTAAAATCTTTGGGAATAATTTGCGGATAATCCGGATACTGTCCATCCACTAAACGTGACACCAACTGCACACTGCCATAATGAAGAGCTATTTGATTATCGCCGATAAGCAAACGAGCGTTTTTTTCTTCACTTATTTCCCCTGTTCCGGCACTCAAAATATGCATTATTTCATTGGCAGCTCGCCCTGGTACTATTATTTTTAACGGTTCTTCAATACTTTGCTCAAGCGATAATTTTTTTTCAGCCAAACGATAACTATCAGTAGCCGCTAAAGTTAAAATTTTATCCCCATTTACATTAAATCCGAAAAATACACCTGCCAATTCCGGTCTAATATCGCTTTTGGCCGCAGAAGAAGCGACTTCGGAAAGTCCTTTTTTAAAGTCTCTTGCAGACAAAGCAAATCCTTTACCTTCATTCATGGAAGGAATAACCGGAAATTCGTCAGCCGGCGATCCTTTGATACGAGTAGCACTACGTCCGCAAACTACCGATAATTCATTTTCTTTCAATTCAAAATCTATTTTTTCTTCGGTCATCAAATTAACAAAATCCAAAAGAGTTCTGCCGGGAACGGTAAAAATACCCGGTTCGTCAACTATAGCTCTGACATTGGCCACTATAGCCAATTCCAAATTAGTGGAAGATATTTCCACTTTTTGAGCTTCGGCTCTCAATAGTACATTACTTAAAATCGGTAAATTCACATTTTTGGTCGCCAACCCGGCCACCAACGAAAGAGCTTGGGCTAAATTGTCTTTGGTACAAGAAAATTTCATATTAAAATTAAAATCAACCTCCTTAGCTATTATAAATTTTTTGTTTGATAAGTTCTATCTCTTGTCGCAACTTCATGTCTTTTTCAATTTCGGTTTTTATTTTTTCATGAGCGTGCATCGCGGTGGTATGGTCGCGACCGCCGAGTTCTTCACCGATAGAAGGATATGACATTTTCAAATCTTCTCTCAACATATACATGATAATCTGACGAGGAAAAGATAGTTTCTTTTCACGGCTTTTTCCCAAGAGGTCGTTAAGCGCCACATTATAAAATCCGCCGACCACTTCCGTTATTTGTTTGGGGGTAATCATCTTTTGACCTTGAGATGCCTCCACACTGCTCAAAATATTTTTGATTGATTCCGGAGTCGGTGTCATATTTTTGAGCTGATGAAAAACTATGATTTTATTTAATGCGCCTTCCAACTCACGAATATTGCTTTGAACCGTAGACGCTATCAAAAATAAAGATTTTTCGCTTAATTCAAAATTCTTTTCTTCGCACTTCTTTTTCAAAATAGCCGCGCGAGTTTCAAAATCAGGAGAAGAGATGTCCGCAATCATACCCCATTCAAAACGAGATTTTAAACGATCTTCAAGCATCGGTATGGCTTTTGGCGGTCTGTCGGAAGTTAAAACAACTTGTTTATTTTGTTGATGTAATTCGTTGAAGGTATGAAAAAAAGATTCTTGAGTTCTATCTTTGCCGGCAATAAATTGGATATCGTCTATCAAAAGCAAATCTACATTACGATAACGATTTTGAAATTCTTTAGCCTTACCTTCTTGAACCGATTGAATAAAATCGTTGGAAAATTTTTCCGCGCTTACATAAACTATGTTGGCCGCGGGATTGTTTTTCAAAATAGAATTTCCAATAGCTTGTAATAAATGTGTTTTTCCCAAACCCACTCCGCCATAAATAAAAAGCGGATTATATGATTCACCCGGTTTACTAACTACTGCTTGTGCGGCAGCATAAGCCAATTCGCTTCCTTTTCCAACCACATAACTTTCAAAAACATATTTTGGATTCAAAGTAAAAGAAGAACCGGTATTGTTTTGATTTTTTAATTTATTACTAAAATTTTCCAAAACTGTTTCTTGTTTGTTTTCCAGATTGGCTTTGGCCGGGGCGCTAAAATCTATTTCATGTTCAACTACATTTTTGATATTATCTATTTTATATTCCAATCTTTTTACAGGTCTCTCGGTAATTCTTTCCAAAGATTTTATTATCATTACGTGATATTTTTTCTCAAGCCAAGCTTTGGCAAAAGTATTGGGAACGCAAATCACCACTTGTCCGTCATTAATTGCCACAATACCGGTATTTTTAAACCAAGTTATAAAATTAGCTTTTGAAATGGAAAGCTCCAACTCAGCAAGTACTGCCTGCCAAACTTCGGTATTATTCATAATATTAAATTTTGTTTTATTTTAGATAAATTTGCGTTTATCTAATAATAACAGTATTTTAACGTTTTTTTAATTATTTACCGTGTACAAGTTGTGGAAAAACTGTGGATAACTGTGGATAACTTTTATACCCTTGACTTTCTCCTTTTTTTGCTATATATTAATCATAACTTAACTTAACCTTATCTTTTATGCCTAAAAGAACGTTTCAACCAAACAAAAGAAAAAGAGCAAAAACACATGGTTTTTTGACCAAAATGAAATCCGCCGGCGGTCGCTCAGTGCTTTCCCGCAGACGATCAAAAGGACGTAAAAAACTCACTGTTTCCGATGAAAAACAAGGTAAAAGAACCAGAAAAACCAGATAAATCTCTTAATCCGTCCCGATTTTACATCGGGACGGATTTTTTGAAAAAGATGACTTGTTTTTGTTTTTTTGTTAAAATTAAATAATCAATATGTTACCAAAAGAAAATCGTTTAACAAAAATTCGCGACTTTAATCTGCTTTTTAAATATGGAGTCTATATTTCCGGACGTCTTTTGGATTTAAAGTTGCTAAAATTAGCCAAAATTTCTGATTATTTTCCAAAAAAAGAAGATCCTCAATATTTTAAAAACCAATTACTCGTAGGCATTAGCGTTGGAATCAAAATTTCTAAAAAAGCGGTTGTTAGAAATAAAATCAAAAGACAAATTAGAGAAATTTTACGCTTATCTCTGCAAAAAAACGAGATTATGCCTGGATATTATTTATTGTTTATTGCAAAGAAAGAAGCGGTTGGAAAGGAAAATCTTGAACTTGAAAAAGAAGTAAAAAGCTTGTTAGGAAAGATTCGTTAATTTCATAGCCATGTTTTTTATTAAAAAAATCTTATTTATTCCCCGCCTCCCCTTCCTTTGGCTGATTCGCTTATATCAACACACCCTTTCTCCTGATCATGGACCGTTAAAAAATGTATTTCCTCACGGCTATTGCCGTTTTTATCCGACTTGTAGCGAATATTCGTATCAAGTTATAAAAAAACAAGGCCTTCTTATCGGCCTGCTAAAATCTTTTTGGCGAATTTTACGTTGTAATCCCTGGAATGCTGGCGGGGTTGACTTGCCATAAAGTCTTTATTGACAAAAACCGACGGTTCCTATATAATAGGCCGTCGGTTCTTTTTATTTTAAATTCTTTTTTATAAGAGGTGAAAAATGGCAAATGTGACAAATGCAAATGTTTTTTTCTATGAAAATGGAGGGTTTGTGCCTTACAACAGAGTTATTCATTCAGAAAAAGTTTCTAAATTCCTGGGATATTTTGTCTTGGGAGAAAAAAGAAAGCTTTTTATCGCCGGTCCGAACTTGGAGCATAACTACCTGATGCAAGAAGCGGAAAAATATTTTTTGAATCTGGTATCCCCGCCTTTTCTTTGTGGTCAGGCCTACAACGGTTGTATTCTTGACGATAAAGATGTTTGTTTTTCACACCAATCGGATAATTACCAGTTTCAAAATAAGCTGGAAAAAAATCCGAAAGTGGTGGTGGAAATCTTTGGGCTGAAAGATGTAACCAGCCCGAACAGCATCGAAAGTTAATACCTCAGCCTATGTAATCTCCGATAAACTCGGAGATTTTTTTATTCTATTTCCAAGGTTTTTTCTCGCGAAGTAAAACCACTGATTATTTTTATCTGGCTTTTTTTCTTTTTCATTTCTTTACTCAAAAATTTTATCAATTCTTCATTGGCCTTATTATCTACTGCCGGCGCGGTAATTTTTATTTTCAAAATTCCATTTGCCATTTCTTCACAAATTTTATTTACCGAAGATTTTGGAATAACTTTTATTTTTAAAATCATATTTATCCTCTTATTTTTTTCAATAATTTCAAATCTTCTATCACTAAATCATATTCTGTTTCCAAAATAAAATTTATATCTTTCAATTTTATATTTTTTATCATGGCTTCAAAACCCTTTTTTCCAATCAATCCATACCCGATATGTTCGTGTCTGTCTTTATGCGAACCAAATTCAGTCAAGGAATCGTTACCATGTATTAATTTCAAATTTTCCAAACCGATAATTTTATCAAATTTTTCCAAAGTTTTTTCCACTGCTTTTTCATCGCGTAAATCATAACCGCTGGCAAAAGCATGTTGAGTATCAAAACAAACACCAATTTTATATTTTTTTAATTTTGGATGATGAATAATCTCGGCTATTTCTTCAAAAGTGTCCCCGATAATTTCTCCACTACCGGCGGAAATCTCCACTAAAAATTTTGTTTTTCCTTTATAGTCTTTCAACATTTCCGCCAAACATTGAACCACTTGCGCGCAACCCAGATCGTGACCGAGATCTTTATAACTCCCAAGATGCGTCATCAAATATTTTGCTTGGAGCAAACTTGCTCTTTCCAGTTCCTCGCGAACTACGGAAATTGACGAATGTTTGATACGAGGATTACCTGAAGCAAAATTTATAAAAAACGGCGTGTGGACATACCATTCTTTCAAGTCATACATTTTTACACCGTCTAAAAATTGTCGCACCGCTGTTTCGTTTATTTCCGGCACAAAACCGCCTTGCGGAGATCGTGTAAATATTTGAAAAACCTCACAACCAATGTCAGCTGCGTTTTTGGGGGCATTTTGTATTCCGCCACCGACTGAAACATGAGCGCCAAATAACATATAATAATATTAAATATATTATTAAGTATATATTATTTTGGCTTTTTGTAAAATAAACCAAAAACCAACGCTTTTAGGCGTTGGTTTTAATATGATTGATACTGATTCTTATTTTATTATCTCCGTCTTTAAAAATTCTATAACTTTTCTATTTTGAATGGTTCCTATAATACTTTCCAAGACATCAGGACGTTTGAGATTTTCCAAAACCTTTTCATCGTGCGCGTATGTTTTTTTGATAAGTTCCATTTCTTTATCCAAATCTTCTTTTTCAACTTTGATATTATTATCAACCGCAATTTGTCGAGAAATTAAAGCGGCTTTAACTCTTTTATTGGCCTGTTCTTCAAAATCTTTAAAAATCTGTTCTTCAGTCTTTTTGATATCTTTGAGATATTGTTCCATTTCTATACCATGGTGTTCCAAATCATGTTTAAGTTCATAAAACATTTTTCTTTTTTCAGAATCTATCAAAATCTGAGGAATTTCTCCAAATTCGCTTTTATCGATCATTTGTTCCAAAATATTAGCTTCCAATCTTTGGTTTTCTTTCATTTCAGCTTCTTTCATCATATTGTCTTTCAATAATTCTTTCAATTTTTCCGCACTTTCTTGTCCTAGCTTTTTTGCAAATTCATCATTGAGTTCCGGTAGAATCAATTCAAAAACTTCATTAACTTTGATTTTAAAATCAACATCTTTATCAGCTAAATGTTTTTGATAATGATTTTTAGGAAAACGTAAACTAAATTCCTTAGTGTCGTCTTTTTTTACACCTATCAATTGATCTTTGAGGCCGGGAATATAATGTTCTTCATTTAAATAAACATGGTGATTTTTGGCTTGACCTCCTTCTACCGCCACTCCACCGATAAACATATCCATATCTATCAAAACTTTATCTTCTTTTGTTGATTCTCCTTCTTTAATCTTTTCTTGCATCTGCATTTTTTTCAAATCAGTCAAAACTTTTTCCATTTCTTCTTCAGTAACTTCAACTTTTTTATTTTCAACTTTTATTTTTTTCAAATCAACCAATTTTACTTTCGGCAATAAAGCTATTTCAGCTTTATATATTATATCGTTACCGGGAACCATTTTTTCCACAGTGATTTTTGGCATACCGACAGTATCCAATTTTTCTTCTTTGATAATTTCAAAAAAAGTCTTTTGGATTATACTTTCCAAAGCTTCTTCTAAAATTTTTACTTCACCTAATTGTTGTTTAATAGATTCATATGGAGCCTTACCCGGACGAAAACCTTTTACAGCTGCTCTTTCAGATAATCTATTTGCGGCTTCTTTTAAATCTTCTTCATATTCTTTTGGTTCAACGGTAATTGTTAATTCTACTTCTGTATTTTTTATATTTTTCTTTTCATGTTTCATAGGAAATAATTTAAATTTTTCTTTTAATTTAGATAAATTTTAGTATAAAAGATTTATTTTGTCAATTATAAGTTTTTGATTTTTAAAAAAGTTATTTATTATATGGTATATAAAGTATATATAGAAGATAATAATACTAATAAGGGGTGTGGATAGAGTGGATAATTGAATTTTTTGTTATATATTAGCCAAAATAGATGTTAATAATTTTTTAAAAAGCTGTTGATTAAATGTTTGAAAGAAGTGAATAATAAATTTGAATATTTTAATCAGATGTTGATAAATAGAGAAAAGGTGTAAAAATTGTTGATAAATAGTGTAGTTATACCAGTTTTAAACACAGTTTTTCCACTGGGATAAATTGTGGATATTTTGTTAATAAAGATATACACATAGTTGTGGATAATACAAAAATTTAGCTAAAGTTAAATAAAAACACCCCGAATTCAATCGAGGTGTTTTTATTAACTATTTCTTTTTAAATAAGTAATCCAACAATTAGAAGAGCAACAATGTTAGCAACTTTAATCATGGGATTTATAGCCGGACCGGCAGTATCTTTATAAGGATCACCAACAGTATCGCCAGTTACGGCTGATTGATGAGCAAAAGATCCTTTACCGCCATAATTTCCAAGCTCAATATATTTTTTAGCATTATCCCAAGCTCCTCCTCCTGTAGTCATGGAAATAGCCACAAAAATACCTGTGACTATTGTTCCCATTAATAATCCTCCGAGAGCCTCTATTCCCAAGAACCAACCAACTAAGAAAGGAACAATTACCGGGAGTAAAGCAGGAATGGTCATTTGAGAAATAGCACCTTTGGTTACTATATCTACGGCTTTAGAATAGTCAGGTTTACCGGTTCCTTCCATAATTCCGGCAATTTCTTTAAATTGACGACGGACTTCCTCAACTACTTTTTCCGCTACCTTGCCCACAGCTTCCATCAAGTTGGCACCAAAAAGATAAGGTAATAAACCACCAATAAATAAACCGACTAATACTTTCGGATTATTTATCATAAATTCATAAGAGTCTCCGACTTTGTGGGTAAAATCTGCAAATAAAACAAGAGCGGCCAAAGCGGCTGAACCGATGGCATATCCTTTGGTTACAGCTTTGGTGGTATTTCCGACAGCATCAAGAGGATCGGTAATATCGCGAACTTCTTTGGAAAGTTCGGCCATTTCAGCGATACCGCCGGCATTATCAGTGATAGGTCCGAAAGCATCTATAGTAACAATGATACCGGCAAGCGACAACATAGAAACAGCTGCGATAGCGATACCAAATAATTCACCGAGAGAATAAGAAATCAAAATAGCGGCCATAATAAAGATAACCGGAAGAGCGGTAGATTTCATAGAAACAGCCAAACCGGAAATAATATTTGTTCCATGACCGGTGGTTGATGCTTTAGCAATTCTTTGTACAGGACCGAATTTTGTAGAAGTATAATAATCGGTTAACCACATTAATATTCCGGTTAAAACCAAACCAACCAAAGAAGCTAAGAAGATGTTGATAAAACCGTAATTTAAATCACTGGCCAACCATTTTGTAACCGGATAAAAACCGATTAAAGCCAAAATAGCGGTTGCAATTAAACCTTTATATAAAGCTTTCATGATTTTTTTGTCTTCTCCGACTTTGACAAAAAAAGTGCCAAAGATAGAAGCTACAAGAGAAACACCGCTTAAAACAAAAGGATATAACATTATTTTTGTGTTTCCAGGGAAAAGCAAAGTAACCAAAACCATGGCGGCGATTATTGTTACTACATATGTTTCAAACAAATCAGCGGCCATACCAGCACAATCACCGACGTTATCACCAACGTTGTCGGCAATAACAGCCGGATTTCTTGGATCGTCTTCAGGAATGCCTTTTTCAACTTTACCAACCAAATCAGCTCCAACATCGGCAGCTTTGGTGAAAATACCTCCGCCGATTCTGGCAAATACGGAAATCAAAGAAGCTCCGAAAGCCAAACCTATTAAAGAAGAAACATTTTGAGTTATGAGATAAAAAACCGAGACAGATAAAAGTCCTAAACCGGCTACCAATAAACCGGTTATTGAACCTCCGCGTACTGCCATATTAAAAGCAGAAGCAAAACCTTTTTTTGCAGCTTCGGCTGTTTTGACGTTGGCGCGAACGGAAATATTCATACCTATAATACCGGCAATGGCGGAAAATAAAGCTCCGACTAAAAATCCGGCAGCAGTAATCCAATTTAATAAAAATCCCAAAAGCAAAGCTACGATTACAGCTACTATGGCCACTGTTCTGTATTGACGATTAAGATATGCTACGGCGCCCTCTTGAATGGCGCGGGCAATAGCTTTCATACGATCATCGCCTCCGGGTTGTTTGTTTACCCAAAGAATCAAAATACCGCCGAACAATACCGCTAACAAAGACGGTAGAACGGCGAAAAGCAGAGTGATAACGTTTGCACTCATAAAAATTAAATTAATTAAAAATAAATAAATGTTAAATAATTTTAGTTAAAACGATTTTTAACGGTTTAAACAAAAAAGAAGTTTTTAACTCCCCATATTTAACCGCCGACCTATGGTTAATCGTTTTTGGAGGACAACCCGCCAATTGATGGGGGTTTACTTTATCCTTCAAATATAATATGCTAATAGAGCTAACAAGTCAAGTTATGAAATATAAAGTCCTGTTGAAAATTTTACACGGACTCATTTTTATTAAAAGGGTTTTTTGGGTTACAGGTAGCCAAATTTTTGGTTTGTTTAGCAGTGGAATTTTATCTTTATGGAAATTTTTTGGTTATTTTGGCTATAAATTTGGTATTTTGTTGCGCGGAGCCGGACTAAGATCGGAAAGCCTATGGTTTTTGAGACGGGATAATTTGCAAATAGTTCTATTTATCTCTCTTTTTATAATCTGTTTGCCACAAACAAAGCTTTTTGGCAAAGAAGACACCTTTATCCCAGGACAACGAAGTTTGGCTTATCAAATTTTTGGTCCGGGGGAACAATATAAAAGAGGTTTTGAAGAGGTTTATCCTGAAACATCGGCTGTTCCCGAAAGCCAAGTGGCAACTTGGAGAATTGGTACTGTCGGGCAACAATATGGCTCTTCCCTTTCCAATTTGGGAAATGAAGTAAGCAACGGATCCTTGGTTGTTTTAAACAATACTTTGTTGGTAAAGCCGATAATTTTACCTGGTAGTGTCAGTGTTGGTGTTAGAAAAAATATTGTTGATTATAAAATTGAAGAAGGAGATTCTTTGGGTGGTATTGCTTATCGTTTTGGTGTGAGTGTAAATACTCTGTTATGGGAAAATAATTTAACTCTTAAATCTGTTTTAAAGCTCGGTCAAGTTATAAAAATTTTACCAGTTACGGGTTTAACACATACAATCAAAAAAGGAGACACTTTAAAGAAAATAGCTAGCACCTATAAAGCCGATGCTGTTGAAATAGCCGAATTTAACGGACTGGAAGAAGACGGGTCCAATCTAAAAATCGGAGAAAAAATTATTATACCAAACGGAGTTAAACAAGTTGTTCAGTCCAGCTCAGGTTATTATGTTTCAGCGAGACCAAGTTCGGGAATAACTCCACCATCTTCTTCTCAATCTCCAAGTACCAAAGGTTTTGTTTGGCCTTCAGCTGCAAAATACATTACTCAATATTATAGTTGGTTACATCACGGTTTGGATATAGCCGGACCGAAAAATTCCGCTACTTATGCGGCAAAAGCAGGTACGGTTGAAGTTGCTCAATGCGGTTGGAATAGCGGCTATGGTTGTTATATTATTATCAATCATGGCGGAGGTGTAAAAACTCTTTATGGTCACCATAATGAATTGTTGGTAAAACCCGGTGATTATGTAGAAGCCGGACAAACTATCGGTTTAATGGGTAATACCGGAAAAGTCAGGGGTGTAACCGGTATTCACCTGCATTTTGAAGTAATTGTTAATGGGGCTAGAAAAAATCCTCTTGTTTACGTGCGTTAATCTTGCCAAAAGGTTTACTTTTGTTTATAATGAAGTCCGAAGTATTAATTATGGTCCGATGGCCAAGCAGTAAGGCGAGGGTCTGCAAAACCCTTATGCGTGGGTGCAAATCCCACTCGGACCTCGATATCCCGCCCTTTAAAATGGCGGGATTTGTGTCTTTATTTTCTGTTTGTCTTTTTCCGAAATTACAGGTAGAATAAAGGAAATAAAATATATGCAAAAATTAGTAATTATAGACGGCAACGCCATCATTCATCGTGCTTATCACGCTATTCCCCCGCTTACGGCCAAGGACGGTAAAATGGTAAACGCCGTTTATGGCTTTACTTCAATGTTGCTCAAAGTTTGGAAAGATTTGAAACCGGAATATATAGCCGTGTGTTTTGATGTGGCCGGAGGAACTTTTCGTCATGAAAAATTTGAAAAGTATAAAGCCACTCGCGTTAAAGCGGATCAAGAATTATATGATCAAATTCCAATGGTTCATAAAGTCGTAGAAAATTTTAATTTGCCGATTTTTGAAATGAAAGGTCATGAAGCGGACGATGTCATAGGCGCGATAGTCTCATCTTCCGAAGTTCTCAAAAAAAGAAAAACAGCAGAATTAGAAGTTGTGATAGTAACCGGCGATATGGACACAGTTCAACTTATTGCTCCCGGAGTCAAGGTTTTATCTTTGCGTAAAGGGTTAAGCGATACTTTTTTGTATGGAGAAAAGGAAGTAATAGAGCGCTACGGTTTTACTCCACAAATGATGGTTGATTATAAAGCGCTTCGTGGAGATACTTCAGACAATATTCCCGGCGTGCCCGGCATAGGTGAAAAAACTGCCACCGAGCTTATCCAAAAAATCGGCGGAATAAAAGAAATTTATAAACGCTTGGAAAAAGATCGTGAAGAAATGGAAAAAGAATTTAAACCTGGAGTTATTAAAAAATTAACCGAAGGTAAACAAAGCGCGGAAATGAGTTTTGAGTTGGCGACAATAGAAAAAGAAATTCCCGGTTTTAATTTTGATTTAAAAAAATGTTTGGCTTCCGATAATTTTGATCGTGTGAAAATCACGGAACTTTTCAAAGAACTGGAATTTGTTTCTTTGCTGAAAAGATTGCCGGGTCAAACCGAAGAAACAAAAGAAGTGTTATCAAAACCCAAAAACAAAAAAGAAAGTTTCATTTTTAATGAAATAAAAACAAAAAAAGAATTAAAAGAAGTTTTTGAAGAAATTGAAAAAAATAAAAATTTTGGCGCTAAAATTTTGTCAGCCAATAATGATATTTTCAAAAAAAACATCGCCGGATTGATTTTGGGTTCGCAAAACAAGTTTTATTTTGTCGGTAAAGAATTATTTTTGGAAACAAAATCATTGTTTGAAAACGAAAAAATTGAATTTTGGGGGCATGATTTGAAAAAGACGATTAAAACCCTGTTTTTATTTGATTTTAGCGTAAAAAATCGTTTATTTGATGTGATGATTGCCGCTTATCTTTTGTCCCCCGGTTCGCGTAATCATGAAATCGGTCAAATAATTTTTACTGAATTGGGTGTGGAAACTCAAAATCTATCATCTGTTCAAGGAAATTTGTTCGGCGCTGATCCAAAGAATGAAGCAAAAGAATTGTGGTTGCTCGGACAAACCGTGGAAAATTTTAAAAAACAACTGGAAGAAGCGGACAATTTGAAATTGTTGGAAACCCTGGAAATGCCGCTTAGTTTAATTTTGGCGGAAATGGAATTAAACGGAGTCGCCGTGGATACGAAAAAATTGAAAGAGATGTCCGATTTTGCTAAACAAGAAGTGGAAAAAATAAAAAATAATATTTTCAAAATGGCCGGTTGCGAATTCAACGTTTCTTCCACGCAACAATTGCGAGAAGTGCTCTTTGAAAAAATGAAAATTCCGGTAACGGGAATCAAAAAAGGAAAAACAGGATTATCCACTTCAGCTGAAGAATTGGAAAAATTACACGGTGTGCATCCGATAATTGAGGAAATAGAAAATTATAGAGAAATAACCAAATTACAAAATACATATATAGATGTTTTACCGACTTTGATAAATCCGGAAACAAAAAGGATTCACACTACGTTTAATCAAGCGGTAACTGCCACCGGTCGACTTTCTTCATCTGATCCTAATTTGCAAAACATTCCCATTCGTACTGAATTAGGCAGGGAAATTCGTCAAGCTTTTGTGGCAACAGAAAAAAATATTTTAATGTCCGCCGATTATTCACAGATTGAACTGCGTATCGTCGCCTCTCTCGCGCAAGATAAAAAAATGATTGATATTTTTGAACGTGATTTGGATATACACAAAGCCACGGCTGCAGCTATCAATAATGTGCCGATAGATAAAGTAACCAAAGAAATGCGTCGCGCGGCCAAAGCTATAAATTTTGGAATTTTGTATGGCATGGGTTCTTACGGTTTGAGCTGGAGAGCGGAAATAACTCAATACCAAGCGAAATTGTTTATCGATAAATATTTTCAACAGTTTTCCGGAGTAAAAAAATATTTGGACAACACTATAGAATTCGTCAAAGAAAAAGGTTATGCCGAAACTCTTTTTGGTCGTCGTCGTTATATCCCCGAGCTTCTTTCCGGAAACAGACAATTACAAAATGCCGCCGAAAGAATGTCTATAAACCACCCTGTTCAAGGCACGGCCGCGGATTTGATGAAAATGGCGATGATAGCCGTAGAAAAGAAATTAAAAGAATGGCCGAAAGAAAAACAAAATAAAGTAAAAATGATTTTACAGGTGCATGATGAATTGGTTTTCGAGCTTTCCGAGGATATAAAAGAAGAGTTGGAACAAACAATAAAGGAAGCGATGGAAAAAGTTTGTGTTTTGCGTGTGCCTATAAAAGTTGACGTTAATTTCGGTAAAAGTTGGGGGGAAATGAAATAATATGATTATTTTTATTCATGGCGAAGATACTTTTCGCAGTCGTCAATTTTTGAAAGAACAAATAGATGAATTTAAAAAACGTCGAGATCCGAACGGGCTCAATGTCGTGTTTATTGACGGAAAAAATGAAAAAGGAGATAAAATTTTTCAAGAAATAACAGCTTCTCCTTTTTTGGCTGAACGTAAAATGGTTGTTATAAAAAATATCTTGAGTTCTAAAGATGATAAACTTTTTGAAAAATTGATTGAAGCTATAAAAAATAAAAGTTTTCCGGAAGTAAATGTGGTGGTTTTTTTTCAGGAAGAAGAAATCGGTAAAAGCAAGATTGTTGGCGAACTTTTAAATTTGTTAAAAAAAGAAAAGTTTGTTTATGAGATGTCAGCTCTTTCTCAAAATGATTTGCGTATTTGGGCGGAGAAAGAAATTAAAAATCGCGGAGGAAAAATAAATGTACATGCCCTGATTAGTTTGCTCCAAGTTTGTGATAATGACAGTTGGTTTTTAGATTCGTTGATTGATCAACTGGTGGCTTATAAAAACGGCGCGGAGATAGAAAGTGCCGATGTGGCTTTGTTTGCCGAAGAAAAATTTGAAGATAATATTTTTGCTTTGGCCGAAGCCGTGGTTTATGGAGATAAAACAAAAGCTTTGAAAATGATTAATGAGCAAAGAAAAAACGGAGCCGAGGATTTTTATTTGTTTTCTATGATTTTGAGACAATTTAGGATTTTGACCCAAGCGAAAGATTTTTTAATGAAAAATCCCGGAGCTTCGGCGGAAACAACAGCCAAAGAAATTAAGCAAAAACCTTTTGTTATAAAAAAAACGTGGAATCTTCTTTCCAAAGATTTTTCTTGGTTTGAAAGATCTTACCGTTTAATGCTGGAAACGGATCTAAATTTTAAAAGCGGAATTTCAGATTTTGAAACACTTTTTGATCTGATGGTAGAAAAAATTTAACGATTTAAAAACATCCCGACAATTAATCGGGATGTTTTTTATTTGGAAAATTTATTTCTTTTTTGTTTTTTTAACTTCCTTTGTTTCGTTTTTGGCGTTGATTTTGGCCATTAAACGAGAAATTTTACGACCGGCTGTTTTCTTTTTTATGGCGCCGGTTTTGGCCGCTTTGTCCAAAGCTTTTTGAGCTAAAGAAACCATTTTTTTAGCTTCTTCCACAGATTCGGCGGTTAAAACTTTTTTGATAGCTTGTTTAAAAGCGTCTTTTTTGGCTTTGTTCCAAGCGGTTCTTTTGATAGCTTGTCGCAAAGCTTTTCGAGCATTATCTTTATTTGGCATAAAATATAAATTAGTAAAATTGAGAGCTGAAGAAATAATAAGGGATTTTGGCTAATTTGTCAAGCCTATTCTTCTAAATTCGGCTTGTCTATCAAAATTGGTTCAATCCCCTTTTCTCCGCCGGTAATTTTCACTATATCTTTATCTATTTTATTAAATTCTTTATAACCGGTGTTGTAAGTGCCAACCACAGTTGATAGTTGAGTCCCGATTTTTTTGTAATATTCATCAAAAGCCAAAAGATGTTTTCCTAGGTCCTCTACTCTGTTGCGAATTTCTTTGGCTGTTTCTTCTATTTTCAAAGCGCGGAGTCCTTGCATCACAGTTTGTAAATAAGCCAAGAAAGAAGTTGGAGATACTATAATTACATGTTTTTCTTTGAAAGCGTATTCTATCAAACTGTTGGTATTGGTTTTGAGAGCGCCAACCTGGTTGATAAGTAAATCGTAATAAATTCCCTCCGACGGAATGAACATAAAAGCAAAATCCATAGTCCCCTCTTTCGGTTTGATATATTTACTGGTTTCATCAATACGTTTTTTGAGATCGCTTTTAAAAGTGTTTTCCAAGATTTCGCGCGCGGCCGGATCTTTTTCCGCTACGGCTTTGTTATAATTTTCCAAACTAAATTTGGAGTCAATTGGTATGATTTTGTCTTTTACAAAAACCACGGCATCCACGATATCATCGTCTTTGAATTTATATTGCATTTGGAAACTTTCCGGAGGTAAAACATTTTTTAAAACATTTTCCAAAAAATATTCTCCCAAGATCCCGCGTTGTTTGGGGTTGGTCAAAATACTTTCCAAACTTTCCAACTGTTCCGCAAATCCGACTATCTGTTTATTTGTTTCATCAAGTTTGGTTAATTTTTCCGTGACCTCGGTTACTGTTTTTAAACTTTGCGCAAATTGGGACTGAACGGTTTTATTGATATTGTTTTGCGATTCCAAAAAGTTTTTATTGGTATCGTTAATTTTTTGATCAATCAGGTTTTGCATTCCTTCTAGTTGTTTTTGCAAAAGTAGCAGGGCAGTAGTGTCTTCGGGCCCGTTTTTTGATTGAAACTTGAATATAAGATAGATAATTGCCAAAAATATGGCAACCAAGAGAAAAACCAGTAAGTATTGGAGCATATAAATATATTTAGTATTGTTAGTATATACTACTATTTAGGGTTTGTAAAAGCTTGCCAAAGTTAATATTTTAATATACAATTTCTTTACTTTTCTCCGGTATTAATTGGCCCCCATAGTTCAACGGATACCCGCCCGACTCGCCTGACGCCCTCATAGTTCAACGGATAGAACAGGTCCGTCCTAAGGACAAGATGTGTGTTCAATTCATGCTGAGGGCACACTAAACGAGTCAGGCGGGCGGGGAACGTTCCGTCCTACCTGTCCGCTTCTGGCAGAAGGATAAAATAGGGGTTCAATTCCCTCCAGGGAGACAAAAGCATATTATTATTAAAATTAATTAAAAATTGTAAAATTGAAAATTGAAAATTTTCGATATGGGCCTATGGTTTAGTGGTAGAACAGGGCATTCGCATTGCTCAGACGGCAGTTCGATTCTGCCTAGGTCCACAAAATCTTTGTGGATAAACTGTGGATAAGTCATTATTTTGGCTAAAATTAGCCAAAAAGTAAGATTAAATTTAATCTAAAATACAACTCTAAAAAATGTTTCACGTGAAACATTTTTTATTTTATCTAAAATTTAATTTAACAAAATTGTTTCACGTGAAACAAATTTAATAAATGTTCAATTTTAAAGTAGGCGTTTATTTATAATAAGCTGTGGACTATAAGATTTTTAGAAATAGGGGTCAGAAGAACAAAATTACTATTAGAAAATTGTTTCACGTGAAACAATTTTAGGAGTAGGCAGATTGTTTCACGTGAAACAATTTATTAATTTTGGCTAAGATTAGCGAAATTAAATACAATATTGAATACTAAAATTGTTCAATGTTGTATTTAATAGCGATAATTTTTAATAGTGTTATTAATATTTTTTAAATAAAAAAATTAATCAATAAATAAAGTTTAAAATAGTTTATTTAAAAATTAAGTTAGTTTTGGTTTTTATAAATAAAAAATTTTATTAGTTTTATTCAAAAATTCAAGACCCTATTCAGTGCTGGTCTGATCAAAAATTTTAAAATTATTTATTTTGTTTTTTTCGCTAAAATAAAAAGATATCCACATCGTCTTTATCACAAAAATATGTTATAATAATGATGCGTAAACAAGTGAGGGTTAAATACGCGGTTTAATCATTTTTAGTTTTATTTTAATAATAAAAAGATAAATAAAAAACCTTTTATTTATTAATATTTTTAATTCACTATGCAAAACGAACGAGTTTTTAGAGCATTGGATATTTGCTCTTACGTTTTATTGCTGGTAAATATGGTTTTGATGCCATTGTTTATCAGTAAAAGTTTGGTAAATTTTTATGTCATACCAAAACAGTATGTTTTTATCGGTTTAGTTCTGGTAAATTTATTGCTTTATGCGGCAAAATTGATTTTTTCCAAAAAATTGACTTATACAAAATCTTTTCTGGATCTTCCTCTTTTAGGTCTTTTGGGTGTTTTTCTTTTGTCTTCCATTTTTTCCGCCAATTCCATAGATTCTTTTTTTGGTCGTAGTGAATATTTTGTCATGAACTTTTTCTTTCTGCTTTTTTTGGTTTTATTTTATTTTATCATCAACAACACGATCAAAACATTTAAAAGTTGGTCGGGGATTGTGGATGCGCTTATTTATACGGGAGGAACTACTGCTTTGGTTTTTTTGTTGAAAGTTATTTTTAAGTTGGATTTGTTGAACTACATTGTTCCAGGCGCATGGAACACTATAGATAAAATAAATACACCTTTCGGTTTTTGGTTGATCATCGTATTTATGTTGGCTGCCGGACAAATTATCAAGAAAAACGTTTCTTTAGGCAAAGCCTTGTCTTACTTTTTTGTTTCTTTGCTCTCCTTTGTTTGTTTGATAATGTTGAGCTTTAATATTTTATGGTGGATATTTTTACTTGGGTTGGTACTGCTTCTTTTGATCGGTGTAAGTTTTGTTACCGAAGTCAGGGTAGGTTGGGTTTCGGCTTTATTTGCTTTCTTGGTGGTAGTTGTTATCTTTTTAGCTTTTGGATCTCCGAAATATTTGCAAACTCAGGTGCCGGCCGAAGTAGCTTTGGGTTATAAACCGTCTTGGGTTGTTTCTTATAAAACGGTTTTATCCGGAGTAAAAGAGTTTGCTTTAGGTAGTGGTTTAGGTACTTTTAATGTTGATTTTTCCAAATTTCGCAGTGCTGATTTTAATAATGATGCTTGGGCTTGGTCTTTACGATTTTCTCAACCGTTCTCAACCGTTTATGCTATTTTTGCCGAGACCGGTATTTTGGGGTTGTTAACATTTATTTTTGTTTTGCTTTATATCTTGGGTCATATATTTTCTTTGTGGGTGCGCAATAAAACCGATCACTTCCTAAATCATTTTTCAGACAAAGATGATTTTGACAAAATAGATTTCTTTTTGGCAGTAGCTGCTTGGTTGGTTTTGACAATTGCGATGGCCTTTTCTTTTCACGGTCCGGTTTTGTGGTGGCTTTGGTTTGTCTTGCTTGGTTTAATGACTGTTGGTTTATCTTTTGTTAATTCCGATGTTTTAACGGATTATGAATGGGAAATTAGTGATAACCCTCAATACAGCTTGTCTTTTTCTTTTGTGCTTATAGTTATTATGGCCGGAATCACAATGGTCGGAGTTATCGGAGCCAGAATGTATATTGCTGAAAAAGTTTATGCGCAGGCTTTAACCTCTCAAAATTATCAAGAAGCTCAAAATAATTTAACTAAAGCTTTAGGTCAAAGACCGAATTCAGATCTTTATCACGCTGCTTTAGCCCAGGTTTATTTGATGCAGGCTGTGACTTTAGCTTCTACTCCTAATCCGGACATGCAAACAATTTCCGGTTATGTGGCTGTAGCGGTAAACGAAGCAAAAAAAGCAACGGAAATATCTCCAAAGTCGGTAGCTATTTGGGAAAATCTGGCCATCATGTATGAAAATGCCGCTTCACTTGTTCCTGAAGCTCGCGAATGGGCTATTAAATCTTGGAAACAAGCCAGAGAATTGGAACCGACCAATCCGGTGTTAGCTTGGCGTTTAGGAAATAATAATTTGTTAGCCAACAAAAACGATGAAGCTTTAAAAAATTACAAAGAAGCGATAACTTTGAAAGCTGATTATTTGGATGCCCATATGTCGCTTGCCAGAGTTTATGAAGCGCAAAATAAAGTCGGTGAAGCGGTTGATGTTTATAAAAACGCATTTAATCTTGGATCTTCCAATGCAACGTTTTTATTTGACTTCGGTCGTTTGCTTTATAATCGCAACAAAGATGAAGATAGAAACGATGCGGAAAAATTATGGTTGGCAGCGGTTAAAATTCAACCGAATTATTCTAATGCTTTATACTCTCTTGGTTTATTGTATGAAAATAAGGGAGATAAAACCACAGCTTTGCAATATTATTATAAAGTTAAAGATTTGAATCCTGACAACAAAGATATCATCGCTAAAATAAAAAGCTTGGTTGGCGCTCCGAAACCGGTTGAAACGGAAAAAAAGAAATAATAAATTAAAAAGTATGATTGACGGCTCAATCTTCAAAAATATAAATAAAACAATCAGAATCGGTTTGATTGCGTTAGTTTTGATTTTACCGATTTCTGTGTTGGCAGCCATGTCTTCCACCAATTATTATATTTATGCGGATTCGGTGGAGACTGGCGGGGGATTGAGCAGTGGCGGTCTTTATGATTTAGAAGATACTTTGGGTGAAGGAGTCATTTCACAAGCGAGCGGAGCGACTTACAACATTAACGCCGGTTACCAAGCTATGGTTTTGGGCTCTCTCTCGATGAATATAAATGACAATTCTATAGATCTTGGAGATTTGAATGTTTCCACTATTATTTCTGCCAGCACTACAGTGACAGTAACGACCGACGCACAAACAGGCTACACTATGTCGATTCAAAATGCCGTTTGGACAGGAAATCCTTTGGCTGATGTTGTCGGAGGATCGGTAGATATAGGTCAAGAAGAATACGGAATAGCCGTGAGCGGAAGCGACGCTTTTTTTGGAGATGATCGCGTCGTAACTTCTACGCAAATTTTGGCAACAAAAAATTCTCCGGCTACAGGCAGTCAAACAGTTGTTACTTTTAAAGCCGCCATTAGTCCGAGTACAATTTCCGGTTCCAGAAGTCAAGCGGTGACCATTGGAGTTTCTGCAAATTTTTAATATGAAAAAAATAATTTTTTTCATTATTTGTTTGTTGTTTACTGGATCTTTTTTGGAAGTTCGAGCTTTTACGGTTTCTCCGGTAAAACAGATTGTGACTTTGGAACAAGGTACGGGAAGAAATGTTAAAATTAAAATTCGCAACACAGAAAGGAATACGGCAAAATATAAAATTTCCGTAGTCGGAGTAAAACAAGACGATCAAGGATATCCGGTTTACGGCACAAATATAGAAGAAGCGGAAAAATGGGTAAGAAGCGAACAAGAAGTTTTGGAAATCGGACCAGGAAAAGAAATTGAAGCAAGTTTTAAAATAAATATTCCCAAAGGTACTTATCCGGGATCGCATTATGTGGGACTTAGCGCAGAACCGATGTTATTAGGAGATGAAAATAAAAATTTTATTGGTAAATTAATTTCTCTTTTGTTGATAGAAGTTTCGGGAACGGTTAATGAAACTTTGAGTATAACAAAATGGTCCGGTGAAAAAAGTTTTTATTTAAGTTTGGAAAAATTAAAATTAAATGTCGGTTTAAAAAACGATGGAAATACCGAGTTGCCAATTAAAGGCAAAATACGATTGTATAATTGGTTGGATAAAAAAACAGCCGAAGGAGATGTTTTTTTAGGAAATACTATTTTACCGCAAGCCCAAAGAACCACGGAGGTATTATTGCCAGATTTTAATAATTGGCAATTGCCAGGAATATATAGAGCGCAGTTGGATTTAGTTTATGGTCGCACGGGACAAAAAATTTCAGTGCAATATGCTTTTTGGTATATATCGATTTATTGGTTGATTGCCATCGGATTGATTTTATCGATTGTTATTTGGACTTTGATTAAAAAAATAAAAAATAAAAGGGAAGAAGAAACACCGTTTAAAATTTAGCTTGCTTGTCGCTAAATGTATATGAATTCAACAAGGGGGAAAAATTTAAAAAATATTTTTTACATCGGAATCATAATCGCGACATTATTTTTGTATAAAAACATAGCACAAACAGAAACACAAACCGGAAATATAAACGTAAACATGAACGTTGTCGCAAGCAGTACTCCTCCCGGAGGCGGACCGTCTGTTTCCGTGCCCTTTATTTATGATGTTAGAAGTAGTACGACAATGACTTCTGCGAAAATTGTTTGGAAAGTTAATGATTATGGTTATGGTTTAAACACTACAAGCGTGACGTATAGTATTGATTATTTTTTTGCAAATACAGCGCCGGCTATTGTTTCGGGCACGGAATTTATAGCTGATATTTCAGGATTGCAATCCGATACGGTTTATAATTTTAGAATTCTTGCCAGAAATAATAGTTTTGTAGACGCCGTACCGGTGCAAAGCCAGTTTAAAACTCAAAAAGGAAATGTATTAAATAGTTTGACGATTTTGGCTAAACCGGAAAAAAGAGTTCCTAAAACAGGTGGTAATTTTGGCGCTACAGCCAGTTTAATTTTTTATGATACGGTTTCAAATACTATTTTAATGAGCACCTCTACAATTTTGAGTTCTTCAGGAACAACCACTATATATAATGTAGAAGTTCCACTTATAACCAATTCGGCTGTGATTTTAAAAACGAATGCTCATTTAGCCAAAAGACTAAACGGAGTAAATACAAATGTTACGGATTTAACTTTGGATTTTACTGAAAACGGTATTGTTTATTTGTTAGCCGGAGATATGGCCGGAGATTTGCAAAATCCGACTGCGCAAAATCCGTTTACCCAGTTTTTACAGAGTGTTCACCAAGACGAGTTTGTGGATATTTTAGATATTTCATCCGTAGTTTCCAAATTCAACGATCAAACGGCGGGGGAAAGAGCCAATCTGAACGGTGATAGTATCGTAGACGCTCAAGATATTAGTGTTGTTCTTGGAAATTGGAACAAAGAAGGAGACATTATTGTTAAATAAAGTTTATTTTACAATTTTTAGTTTTTGAATGATTTTTGAAAATTAAAAATTAAAAATTAAAAAATTAGACAAATATGTTTTTCAAAACAAAAATTTATATAGCGAGTTTGGTGGCGGGTTTGTTTTTTTCCGCGCCGGCTTTAGCAGCTACTTTTCATTTGTCTCCTTCGTCCGGAACTTTGATAAAAAATTGTAACAAAACAATCGAGGTGTTGATGGATGTCGATTCCCTAAAACAGAGCAATGCCGCCCAGATATATATAGATCATGATTTTATTTCCGGAGAAAGTGTTTCTCTGTCCGGAGCTGGTTTGTTTGCCAGCTATGGAATTCCAACTCCTTTATCATCCGGTAGAATCGGTCTTTACGGATATACCAATAATATTTCCGGAACAGATAGAGTTTTTGCCAGAGTAACACTCAGAAGCGGTAATGTCGGAGCAATCAGAAATTTAAACATTCATTTTAACAACGCTGAATCCGTAACTTCCAAAATCGCCGATTTGGATAGTAATAATATTTTGACAGGAGTTATTTCCGGCAGTTATACCGTTGTTGACGGATATTGCGAAACAGTTCCTCCATATTTGAGTAATATGAATCCGGCAGCGGACAAGCCTAACCATCCGGTAGGGGATAATATTATTTTTGATTTAAAAGACGATAGTTCGGGAGTAAATATTGCGACTCTGGGAATTACTTTAAAACAAAACGGAACAGATGTTCCCTTTAATTTAACTACTACAAAAGTTAATCCCGGAGATGATAAAATTTATGCTATCACTATTGATCCGACAAGTGATTTAATCCGTGAAGTTAGAGTAGATGTTACTGTTACCGCTCAAGACAAGGCCGGTAATGTTATGAACCGTTCTTATAGTTTCAATGATTTAACTTGCGAACAACTCGGTTGTTTTGCCGCTCCGGTTGTTACTTCGACAGTAACAACCACTTGTCCTGAATGTAATTTTGTTTGTGAAGCCGGAACCACTACGGTGACTTCGACAGTCACTACTACACTGACACAAACGCTTTCTCTGCAAAATAACATAATGCCGATACATTTTTATTTGGATAATCGCGCGGTCGAAGCGACGATTTTTGGCGATGATGAAATTAGCGCTCTCGGTGGAACGGTTTTTACAGTGGCGGCTGATACTTTAAATTTGAACGAGTCAATTAATTCCGCTAAATTAATTTTAGAAGGTCGTGAATATCCGATGTTTTATGATAACAGTTTGAAAATGTATTCAACGGATATTTCCGATTTGGTAACCGCCGGATTTTATCAAGCGAGTTTACAGGTTAATTACGGTGCTGATCAAAATATAATTTCTAATTTTACCATCTCAGTTTTGAATCGCGGTTATGTGAATTTGAAAACCGCCAAAACAACCAGTCCTTTTTCCGGAGTGATGGTTTCTTTACAAAGGCTGGTCGATGGTGAATATTCTTTGATTAAAAAAATAAATACTGACGATAACGGAACTTACGGTTTCGTGGTGCCAAACGGAAATTATCGTCTTGTTTTTGAAGCTCCGAATTTTGATACAACTTATACCAGCGGTTTTTCCGTAGAGAATAATATTATTAATCGTACCCATACTTTTATAGAATCGGTTAGTTTACTTGATCCTGAAATTAGTTTAACGGAAAAAGCCGATTATCTTGCGGGTATTGTCGGAGGTAGAGGTCAAGAAATTATAGAATTAACCAACGATCCTCAGGTAGAAAAAGCTATACAAAATTATGCTGCGCCCATAGCTCTTGGTGCTGCCTTGGCGGCCACGGCTCCGGCATTATCTTTGATAAATTTATTATCTTATTTGAGATTTTTATTCTTGCAACCTATTTTATTACTCGGTTTGCGTCGTCGCAAGAAATGGGGAGTCGTTTATGATTCTTTGACAAAATTACCGGTTGATTTGGCAGTAATTCGTTTGCTTGATGCCAATACCAATAAAATTGTTCAATCTCGTGTAACAGACGCAAAAGGCAGGTATGTATTTTTGGCCAATCCCGGGACTTATCGTTTGGTTGTTGAAAAACAAAAATTTATTTTTCCTTCTAAAATTTTACAAGATTTTAAAGAAGACACCACTTTCTTGGATATTTATCATGGAGAAATTATTCACGTTGATGAAAACTATACCATTATTGCCGCCAACATTCCGCTTGATACCGCAGGAGCTGAGGAAAAAACTCCTCGACGCATTATCATTGATAAACACTGGAGAAGTTTTCAAAATTTTGTAGCATCATTGTCCGTGGCCGCCGGTATATTGTCGGTTATAATCACTCCGACTTGGTGGACAGTGCTTTTATTGTTATCGCAAATTTTACTTTACTATTTATTCAAGCGTGTAGCTATACCGAAAAAACCGAAAAGCTGGGGTATTGTTTATGACAGAGACACCAAAAAACCGGTTGGTAGAACTATAGCCAGATTGTTCAGTAAACAATTCAATAAATTGGTTTCTACGGAAATCACTGACAATTCCGGACGCTACTCTTTCATGGTCGGTCCGAGCGATTATTATGTGACTTTTGAAAAGACAGGTTATCAAAAAGCCACAACGCCGGATATCAAGATAAAAGAAAAAGACGAAGTTATAAAAGTGGACACAGCCATGGAAAAAACTAAAGAAAATTTTTAATTTTTTGTTGCCATTCTGTGTTAAAAATAGAATGGCAAAGTTAATTAAAAATTAACAAATATATGTTTAAAAAATTTATAATAGCCTTTTTGGTGGTTGGTATAGTTTCCATAACCGCGGTTGTTTGGTCTGCTAGTCCACCGCCGATTATTTCTTACCAAGGTAAATTATTGGTTGGCGGAAATCCCGCTACCACAACATTGCCGATGGTTTTTGAAATTTATGATGCTTTATCCGGGGGTACATTATTATATACAGCATCTGGAACACTGCCTGTCACATCGACTATTGATGTTTTACCTGTGCGCGGTTTGTTTACCGTGAATCTTGGTGATACTGGCACCAATCCTATTGATCAGGAGATTTTCAAAAACAATACCGATTTGTACATGCAGGTGACTATAAACGGAGAAACACTTTCTCCTCGTAAAAGAATTTCTTCAGCGCCGTATGCCATGAATTCTAAATATTTGGATGGTAATTTTGCCACATCTTCTCCCACTACCACCAAATATATTCCCATCTCCGATACATTTGGAAATTTTGAACTGCGAGATGTTACTTCTACCAACTTATATATAATAGGAAATGTAACAGCCAATACGGTTTCCGCCACAGCTTTTACATTAAACGGCGATACTATCACATCTTGGCCGACCGGTGGGGGATCTTTACCAACTGGCATTAGCGGTCAACTCTTGATTCACAATGGATCGGATTGGATAGCCGGTAACACCTTTACCACCACCACGATTGTCAGAGATATTTTACCTGATATGACCGGAGGGTTGGGAAATGTGAGTTTGTATTCTCTTGGTAATACAACTTCACGTTTTGCGGAAGGTTGGTTTGAAAATATTTATTTGGGAAGTTCTACTTGGAAATTTAGTCAAGACGGAAGTGGAAATTTAAATATTTTGAACAACGGCACTTCAAATGGTTTATATATCGCAGCTAATGGAAATGCCGGTATCGGAGATGCTAACGTTTCGACAAAGTTTTTAATAGATAATCCGCAAGACGAAATTGAATTAATAAACGACAATAGCATGCCGAATTTTATAGCTCCATCATATGATATCGTGGTTGTGGGGGATGTGGCCTATACTATAAAAGAGACGGATTTTTCTATTTATGATATCAGTGATAGGACCAATCCTATTTTAATTTCTTCAACCAGCTCTCTTGCCAACGCTGCTTGTTTGGAAATTTCGGGAAATTTTGCGTATATCGGCGATAGAGATACAGGATCTGGAGCTCACTTTGCTATAATTGATTTTACCAGTTCAACTGATATGCAAATGGCGGTTTATGCGTCATTGGGAGGAGATCCTCGAAATTCCAAGGTGGTTGGAAATATGCTTTATTTGGTTTCGCCGGGAGGTAGTGGCGAACAGCTTATTAAAGTGGATATTACCAACCCATATGCGCCTTCAGCTGTTGGAAGTATAAATTTGATCGGAACAGAAGGTAAAGACATAGATGTTAGCGGAGGATATGCATATGTTGCCGAGGATAATTATTTGGAAATAATAGATGTAAATTCTTTTGTTACTACCTCAGTAGCTTCTATTTATGCAAATTCGGATGTGAAGATTTCCGGAAATTATGCCTATATGGCTGAATCGGGCGGGGGATTAAGAATTTTGGATATTTCCACTCCACTTTCTCCGGTTGATGTTGGTTTAGTAGAATCTGATTATGGAAAAGTTTGGAAGATAAAAGTAGTAGGTAATTATGTTTATGCTACAATTGATGGTCGAGGAGTAGAAGTCTTTGATGTTTCAAATCCGACAACTCCTTTTTCAGTAGCTTTTTATGATACCAGTTTTGGTCCTCAAAATATTGATGCGGACACCAATAGGTATATATATGTAGATGCGCCAAAGCCAACTTTGATTTTACGATTTAATCCTGTAGTTGGAGGCGCGGCTCCTTATGCAGCTATATTCAACGGGGGTAAAGTTGGTATTGGTACCACGACTCCCGGACAGAATCTTTCCGTGGTAGGAAATATCGGTGCCACCAAAGGAATATATTTGGGATATGATAGTGAGCCTATAAATACCGGGTATGGTTTATATAGCAGGGGAGGACAGTTATATTGGGACGGTTCGCCTGTTGGAGGATCTTCTTTGCCATCTGGTTCAACTTACGGCGATATGATGTATTGGGACGGAGGTAATTGGCAAGCAAGCGGTATTCTTCGTTTAAATCCTTCCTATACTAATATTTCAATGGACGGAAACACTAATTATGGTAATAATAGTGTTGCTTTCGGCTACGGAAATACTAATTACAGTTATACAGGTGCTGTTTTTGGTTATGGAAATTCAATTTATAGTGGAACCAGTTACGCATCTATTTTGGGAGGACAATATAATACTATTAGTAATAATTCTCCTTACTCATCTATAGTAGGAGGAAACGGAAATTCTGTTTCAGCTTGGGCTCAAGGTGCGGTGATTGCAGGTGGTTTGTATAATTCAATAGGTTGGAGCTCCTCACAATCTTTTATTGGTGGGGGTGCCTATAATAGTACAGCTGGGCAGTCTCCTTTTATTGGAGGAGGTTATTCAAATTATGCGGCCAATAATTATGCTTCTATAGTTGGTGGTTATGACAATACTGCATCTGGCCAATATTCTACACTTGGTGGTGGCTATCAAAATAATGCTTCTGGGTATATGTCTGTAGTTGGTGGTGGTAGCGGCAATGTACCTACAGCAAATTATTCCGGTATTTTTTCCGGTCAAAACAACACTGCATCTGGCCAATATTCTTTTATCGGTGGTGGTGGAGGAAATTATACTTCTGCTGATTATTCAGCTGTAGTCGGAGGTTATAGTAATCAAGCTACCGGCCAATATTCTTTTGTGGGCGGTGGTTATGGAAACAACGCGGCTGGTAATTATTCTTCGGCTTTTGGTTATGGAACAGTAGTAGGAGGTAGTAATTCTTTTGGTATAAACCTAAACACTTCCGGTTTTACTCTCAGCCAAGCCAACACTATGGCTATTATGAACGGTTATGTCGGTATCGGTACCACTACTCCTGCTTATCCTTTGACCGTCCAAGGTAATGTAAATATTACCGGACAATATTTGATAAATGGTGTTCCATTAAGCGGAGGAAGTAGCCAGTGGAGTACTGTTGGAAACAATATTTCAAATAGCAATTCCGGTAACGTGGTTATCGGTACGGACCAAACGATTTTAGGAATGACTCCTGAAAGTATCACTGATATGGTAGCAAACAGTCGCTATAATAAGGGGCTTTTTGTTGTAAACAACATACTTTATTTTTGTGACTATAACAGCGGTTTGCGAATTTACAGTTTAAATTCCACCACTCCGGAACTTCTCGGTACTTATAATTACGGAGGAGGAATGTATCCTTTATCAAATGTTTATGTTTCCGGGAAATATGCTTACCTGACTTATGGTTATTTTTTTGTGATAGTTGATATTTCTGACCCTGCTAACCCTGTTTATCAAAGCAGTGCTTTTTCTAGCGGTAGTTCTGCCGGCTATAAAGACGTGGTAGCAGAAGGTAAATATGCATATGTTGTCGGTAGTGAAGGGTTTAAATTAATAGATATTTCCAATCCGAAAATTCCGGTGATTGTCCGTAATATCACTTCTTTAAATACAGGTTTCAATATAAAAATTTCCGGTGACTATGCTTATATAGCAGACGGTTCAGCCGGCTTGAAAATTTTTGATATTCGAGATGTAAATAATATTTTTCAAGTAGGCAGTTATCCTTCCGGAGGCACAATGAGTGCTCTTGAAATAAGAGGTGACTATGCTTTTATCGCCGATGGTTTAACTGGAGGGGCTTTTATATTAGATATTAAAAATAAAACCAGCCCCGCGTTTGTTTCCAGTTTTCCCAGTGTTTTTAGAGCAGATGATATAGCGGTAAATGATAATTATGTATTTGTCGCAGCTGCAGCCGGAGGTGTTAGAATTTACAATATAGAAAATATTAATTCTCCGCTTTGGGTAAATACCATAGCGACTTGGAATGCATATGGTTTAAATATGTATGGAACTAAGTTATTAGTGGCTTTATACAGATCTCCAAATCAATTGTATATTTATCAACTTCAAGGATTAAAAGCAAATTCAGCCAAAATAGCCACAGCGGAAATTGACAGGTTGTCTGTTTTTGGTGATGCTGATTTCAATGGAAAAATTACTGTTAGAAATTCTTTAACAGTAGGTAAAGAAGGAATTATTTCTATGGGTCCGATACAGTCGGGCTACGGAGTTTATTTAAACTCTTCAACTCCGGCTACAACAAGTTATGCATTGTATAATCTTGGAGGTAATCTTTATTGGAACGGATCACCGGTTGGAGGATCTGGTTCACTGCCTTTTGGTTCAATTGGTCAAACAATGCGTTATGGTAATTCTGGTTGGGAAGCGACCAACAATGTTTTTGTTTCTTCTTCTGGATATGTTGGTATTAATACAACAACCCCTAACTATCCTTTGAGTGTGCAAGGTGACATAAATATAACTGGACAGTATAGAATAAACGGAGTGCCGTTGAGTGTCGGGGGAGGAGTTCCGGCCGGATCAAACACTCAGATTCAATTCAACGATTCCGGTTCGTTTGGAGCTACTTCAACTTTTGTTTGGGATAATATAAACGGAAGATTGGGGATAGGAACGTCAACTTCAAACTCTAAATTAACTTTAGATAATGATGGTGGAATTTTAGCTATAGGAAATTTTGGTAGTGGAAATACAGTTATACCATCAGGTGCTGGAACAAGATTAATTTGGTTACCTTATCAAGGTGCTTTTAGAGCTGGTTATAGTAATGGAACTGTTTGGGATTATAGTAATATAGGGTCATTTTCTGTAGCGTTTGGTTCTGGTAATAGAGCAAGTGGATATGCGTCAGCTGTTTCTGGTGGTAGTTTAGGAGTTGCTTCTGCGTATTATTCTTTGGTAGGTGGTGGTCTGCAAAATACTGCTAGTGAAAGATTTTCTGCAGTAGTTGGCGGTAATGCTAATACTGCTGCAGCAACTTCTTCTTTTGTTGGTGGTGGGTATTTTAATAGAACGTATGGAATGTATTCATCTGTTGTAGGTGGTTATAGTAATATAGCTTCTGGAGATTCTTCTTTTGTGGGAGGAGGGCAATATAATGATGTGAGCGGATCCAGTTCTGTGGCTCTTGGTAATAAAATGATTGTTTCCGGAAATTATTCTTTTGGCGTTAATGTTAGTAATACTTATGCATTTTTAAATCAAGATAATACAATAGCTTTACTTGGCGGAAACACTGGTGTTGGTACTACTACACCGAGCTATCCTTTGAGTGTACAAGGTGATATAAATATAACTGGACAGTATAGAATAAACGGAACACCTTTGAGTGTTGGCGGATCTTTACCTTCCGGAGTAATTGGTCAAACACTTATAAATGCCGGTGGTTCAACATGGAATCCTACCAACACTTTGTTTGTAAACGGTAACGGAGTAAGTATTGGATTTTTAAGTACTAGTACGGAAAGATTATTGTCTGTTCATGGTGACGCAGTAATCAACGATCAATTGATTTCCAATCAAGAAGGCGGTTTATATTTTGGTCGTACTAGACTCTCGGAAAATATTTGGAATATTGGAAGTACTACTATTTGGGTAACTTCTACAGCTAAAATGACAGATCAAAATAGAAATTGGAGTTCTGTAGCCATGTCTTCTAATGGTCAATATCAATCAGCAGCAGTGTATAATGGATACGTTTATATTTCCTCAGATTATGGAAATACTTGGGCGACTAGCACGGCAGCCGGCTCCAGAAGATGGAACGGAATTTTTATGTCTTCAGACGGTAAATACCAAACCGGAGTTGTTGGTTCTGGTTATATCTACACCTCATCTGATTATGGTAATACATGGGCGGAAAAAAAGAATGATTCAACAAGAGATTGGCGTTCAGTTTCTATGTCTTCAGATGGTAAATATCAATCTGCGGTTGCAAATGGAGAATATATTTATGTTTCATCTGATTATGGAAATACTTGGACAAATAAAGAGTCTATAATTAAAAATTGGGTTTCTGTGGCCGTTTCTTCAGATGGTAAGCGTCAGGCTGGAGCTGTTAGTAGTGGTTATATCTATCTTTCCTCAGATTATGGAAATACTTGGACGACTAGCACGGCAGCTGGTTCTAGAAGTTGGTACGGCTTATCCATGTCTTCAGATGGAAAATACATTTCCGCTATAATAACAGTAGGACAATTTTTAGTCTCTTCTGATTACGGAAATAGTTGGACCACTGTTTCTCCAAGTGCAAACTGGAGATCTATTACTATGTCAGCTGACGGTAAATATCAAACAGCTGGCGCTTATAGCCCTGCTGTTAATAGAATTTATGTTTCAGATGATTATGGAAGAAATTGGTATTTGAAATCTTTTTCTGGTGCGGCTGAATATCGTGGTATGGCTATGTCAGCTGACGGTAAATATCAAACAGCCGTTAATTATGGAGGTTATATTCAAACTAATGTTGCAGGTTCGTATTCTTTTGGGAATATTGGTGTTGGTACAACTACTCCTGGTTATGAATTAACTGTTCAAGGAAATATTAATTTTACAGGAAATATTTATCAAAACGGTTCATTGTTTTCCGGTGGAGGCGGTGGGACTCCAGGAGGTTTAGATGGGGAAATCCAATTTAATAATTCCGGTTCATTTGGTGCTACGTCCAGTTTCTTTTGGGATAAAATAAATGGAAGATTGGGGATAGGAACTTCAACTCCTGGTTTTAAATTAACCATGAATAATGATGGCGGCATATTGGCTATAGGTAGCGGAGACGGTTTATTTAATCAGCAGGGAGCAGATTTGGCTGTTACCGGTACTGGCACTAGAATGATTTGGTATCCAAAAAAAGGAGCTTTTAGGGCCGGCGGAGTTATTGATCCAAGTACTATAGGATTTCCGACAAATAATATAGATCAGTGGGATGATGATAATATTGGAGCTTTGTCTTTTGCAGCTAATTTGAGTAATATGGCTCGTGGCGGAGGCTCAACAGCTTTTGGTTTGGTAAATAATGCTTTGGGAGACATTTCTTTTGTCGGAGGTACTAACAATACTTCAAGCGGGTTTGCTTCTGTAGCTTTTGGTCGCGGTAATATTTCTTCTGCCACAAGTTCAGCAGTTTTTGGTACGGCCAATGAATCTTCTGGAGAAAATTCTTTTGTGACAGGTTTTTTAAACACTGCAAGTGGCAATAATTCTTTTGTAGGTGGTACGTACTCTTCAGCTCCTGGAGAAGATTCTTTTGCTTATGGTCAATATGCCATAGCTTACGGCTCCAGGTCTTTTTCTTTGGGAAGTTACACTCAAGCAGCTACAGGGTCGGTTGCTATTGGTAGTGGATCATTTTTAAACCCAACATGGGCAAGTGGCTTACAGTCTGTAGCTATCGGTAGTCCGTCACAAGCCAGCGGTTATCAAGCTGTAGCTATCGGTTATGGTGCTGGAGGTCATGCGACAGGTTCTATTGCTTTGGGAAATGTTGGAATTCGTGCCGGAGCTAATTATTCAATTGGTTTAAATGCAAGTTCGTCTTTGTTTAACATGTATACTCCGAATGTTATCGCATTAATGGGTGGAAACGTGGGTATTGGTACTACTTCTCCATTATTGAAATTATCAGTAAAAACAACCAACCCTCAAGATGGTATCGGTGTTTTTGATAATAATAACCGATTGGTTGCTGGTTTTGGTGCAGATCAATTTGGTTCTGGAGCTTTTGGAATATTTAATGGCACAAACAGAGTGATTACTTTGGATGGTGCTTCATATTCATATATTAATTCTGGAAATTTTGGTATCGGTACTTCCACCCCGTCTTCAATGCTCACTATCCTTGGTAACGGTTCCACTGACCTCTTTTCTGTAGGTACTTCCACCAGTCGAGAATTATTAGCCGTCACTGCTTCTGGTTCAGTTAAATTTATGAACGGAATGTTGGTTGTTGATACTACTGCTTTAAATACTGCCCGTTTAGCAGGCAGCGCTCTTGGTACAAGTGTCCTTATCGAAGCCGGTCTTGGTCAAGATGATTTCTTCTATCCGTTATTACCTGAAGGTACCAGTTGGAATGGGGGAGATTTAATCTTAAACCCTGGCGGTATGTTTGATTGGTATGGTGGTAACGGTCTCAATATCCGTCGTGGTAATGTATATATCGCCAGCTCCAGTTACGCTGCCAACGGTGGTAGGGTGGTTGTAGGAGATGGTACGGTCTTACCAGCCCAAAGATTTACTTTGGAAGGTGGTATATATAGTTATTCCTCATTTGGTTTAAATAAAGATACAATGGATGATTCTTTCTTAGTTGAAAACGCCGCTCAATTTATCTGGCATCCTAAATCCGCTTCTTTACGCGCCGGCTTCTTTACTGATACTTCAACTGTAGCAGAATCTAACTTAGGTAACTATTCCTTTGGTCTCGGTTATGATGTCACAGCTTCTGGCAACTATTCTTACGCTTTTGGTAGAAATATGGATGTTAGCGGTGTTGGCTCTTTCGGTATTAACCTTAAATCTTTCTCCAAAACACTGTCTCAAGACAATACCCTGGCTATTTTTGGCGATTATGTAGGTATCAACACTTCCACCCCGGGTTCCACTTTTGTGGTTCAAGGTGATGCAGAAATTTATGGTAATTTTACAGTTTGTGTTTCTCCCGGAGTTTGCGGTTATGTCAGTTCCACCGATGGTAGTTGGTACACTTCTTCAGATATCAGTTTAAAGAAAAACATTACTGATTTTACCGGAGGTTTGGACAAAGTTTTGGCTATGCGTCCGGTCGGTTATGAATTTAATAATGAAGCTGATGCTAACGGCACCTCTCATATCGGTTTCATCGCCCAAGAAATGGAACAAATCTTACCGCAAATCGTTGGTTCAAACAAAGTCGGTCTCAAATCCATTTCTTACGCCAATCTTACTCCTATCTTAGTGCAAGCTATCAAAGAGCAACAAGCCCAAATCGATGCTCTCAAAACTGCCACTGCTACTCTAACCGTAGAAAACAGCAGTAATCAAATCCTCTATACCGTAGATATCGGTATGGATATCGCCGGTCGACCCCTACTTAATGTCGCCTCCATTATTGGCGCTAACAACAAATGGGAGATAGATATCAACGGCACACTCATCACCAAAATCACCACTGCTTCAGGAGAAGAAAAGAAACTTTACGGTATGAGTTCGGAGAATGTGGAGATAACG